>JBKHXN010000075.1:0-4889 GCA_046565985.1 Gammaproteobacteria bacterium | reverse complement strand
GTATGGCCTGCCGTTCAGCGAGCCCAATCTGGCGATCCTGATGCGCCACCGGGCGGTGCTGTTCGGGCTGCTGGGCCTGTTTCTGGTGGTGGCGGCCTTCTGGCCGGCCGTGCAGCTGGCGGCGGTGCTGGCGGGCCTGGTCAGCGTGCTGTCGTTTCTGTGGCTGGCGCTGGCCACCGGCGGCTACAACGCGCAGCTGGCCCGGGTGGTGGTGGCCGATGGGGTGGCGCTGGTCTGCCTGCTGGTGGCGGCGGCCGCGCTGGGGCTGATGCACTGCCGCGGCACGCTGCCCGGCCAGGGGTAGCTGGCTGCTGTGACGCAGCCTACGCTTTCAGGCCTGCGTCTTGCGCTAGCGTAGGCGTGGTCTGATCCCGGAGGCCTCCCCATGTTTGGCAAACGCACCCCTTCCAACAGTCTTGAAGCGCCGCCGCTGGCCGGCCAGCACCCGCAGGCGGTGGAGATTCTGCGCGTCTGGGCCGCGCCCGGCAGCCCGCAGCAGCTCACCCTGCGCCCGGTGTGGAAGGACGCCGGGGCCTGGGGGCTGCTGCTGGTGGACGTGGCGCGCCACGTGGCCAAGGCTTATGCCCATGAGGGGCAGAATCCGCAGGCCGTGCTGGGGCGCATCCGCGAGCTGTTCGACGCCGAATGGGAGCGCCCCACCGACACGCCGCAGGATCTCAACGCCTAGGAACCCTCTGTAAAACCACAGCGCAGTCGCCTTGCTCACGACGGTCGTTCCCGCGCAAGCGGGAATCCATCGTGCCGATCCTGCCTTCGCTCACTCAGGACCACCTGCAGCCTCCTTCCGGTATGGATCCCCGCCGGACACATGGTCCGGCGCACGGGGATGACGGCAGGGAGGCAGGAGGAAATATCCAGGGTCGTCATTCCCGCGTACGCGGGAATCCATCTCCCCGATCCTGCCTTCACTTACTCAGGACCACCTGCAGCCTCCTTCCGGCATGGATCCCCGTTTGCACGGGGATGACAGGAGAGGAGCGAGGTGCAATAGCCAAGGTCGTCATTCCCGCGCACGCGGGAATCCATCTCCCCGATCCTGCCTTCACTCGATCAGCACCACCCACAGCCTCGTTCCGGCATGGATCCCCGCCGGACACATGGTCCGGCGCACGGGGATGACGGGACGGAGGTTTGTTCTGGGGCTGCGCTTCGCGGCGGCACGGATTCCGGCTCGCGCTCAGGGGCGTTCGCTTGGCCGGAATGACGGGTATGGGGGGAATGGATGATGCACCAGGAAACCTCTGCAAAACTGCCACGCGGTTGCTGCCAGCCATCCGCTCGCAACGTCATTCAGAGGTTTCCCAGAGCGCAATTTGGCATGATGCGGCGCCCGACCGGAGCGCGCACATGGCCTGGATCCTCAGCAAGTATCTGCTCAGCGCCGCGGTAGTGGTGCTGGTGACCGAAGCGGCCAAGCGCAGCGACCGGCTGGGCGGCTTCATTGCGGCGCTGCCGCTGGTCACGGTACTGGCGCTGATCTGGCTGTACGTGGAGCAGCAGCCGCAGGAGAAGATCGCCAACCACGCCTGGTACACGTTCTGGTACGTGATCCCGACGCTGCCGATGTTCCTGGCTTTTCCCGCGCTGCTGCCGCGCCTGGGGTTCTGGCCCACGCTGCTCGGCTGCGTGCTGCTCACGGCGGTCTGCTTTGGCCTGTTCGCCGCGGCGCTCAGGCGCTTCGGCATCCATCTGCTGTAGCCGCGCCCGCAGGCACGGCTGCACGGGGTTTCAGCTCTTGCGCCGCGTCGCCACGGCCTGCGCCAGCTGGCGCAGCAGGCCGGTGGTGTCGTCCCAGTGGATGCAGGCGTCGGTGATGGACTGGCCGTAGGTCATGGTCTCGCGCGGGCCGATCTCCTGCCGTCCTTCCACCAGGTGCGATTCCACCATCACGCCCATGATGCGGCGGTCGCCGCCGCTGATCTGGCTGGCCACGTCATGGCCCACGATCACCTGGCGCTTGTGCTGCTTGCTGGAGTTGGCGTGCGAGAAGTCGATCATCACCTGCGGCGGCAGGCCGGATTTGCTCAGCGCCTGGCAGGCGGCGTCCACGCTGCCGGCGTCGTAGTTGGTGCCCAGGCTGCCGCCACGCAGGATGATGTGGGAGTCCTCGTTGCCGGTGGTCTCGAAAATGGCCGACTGGCCCTCGGCGGTGAGCGACAGGAAGCGGTGCGGGTGGCGCGCGGCCATCACCGCGTCCACGGCCACTTTCACGCTGCCGTCGGTGCCGTTCTTGAAGCCCACCGGGCAGGACAGCGCCGAGGCCAGCTCGCGGTGCAGCTGCGATTCGGTGGTACGCGCGCCGATGGCGCCCCAGCTCACCAGATCACTGATGTACTGCGGCGTGAGGATGTCCAGGTATTCCACACCGGCGGGGATGCCGCTGTCGTTGAGATCGAGCAGCAGTTGCCGCGCCACGCGCAGGCCCTTGTCGATGTGGAAGCTGTCGTCCAGGTCCGGGTCATTGATGAGCCCTTTCCAGCCCACCGTGGTGCGCGGTTTCTCGAAGTACACGCGCATCACCAGCAGCAGGTCGCGCGCCAGTTCCTGGCGCAGCCGGGCCAGGCGCCCGGCGTATTCCAGCGCGGCCTTGGGGTCGTGGATCGAGCAGGGGCCGACGATCACCAGCAGGCGGTCGTCGCGGCCGCGCAGGATGTCCTGGATCTGGCTGCGGGCGTCCACCGTGGTGCGCGCGGCCGCCTCGCTGAGCGGGATCTCGGCCTGCACCTGGGCGGGCGTGGCGACGGCGCGGATCGACTTGATCCGGGTATTTTCGGTGACAAATTTCATGATACGCACGGGCGGTGAAACAACAGAGCGCGCGATGCTAGCAGACCTGCGCCGCCCTGCGGGGCTGGGGTAAGCTCGTTCATCCGGCCGTTGCCGCCTTTCAAGGACCCGCATGTTCCGCCTTGCCGCCGCCCTGGCCCTGCTGTGCCTGCCCGCTTCGGCGTCTGCACAGGTTTTTTCTGTACACAACCAGGCGGCGCTGGCCCGCGGCTTTGCCCTGCCGGTGCTGGGGGACGCGCAGATCCTGCCGCCCGGCGCGGCACAGGGGCGCGTCCAGCTGGACCTGACCAACGAGTACTACCAGACCAGTACCGCCCGTGAGCAGCTCACGCTGGACGGCGAGACCGCGCGCCTCATGCTGGGCTACCGCCGTGGCTGGGGCCCGGGCCTGGAGGCCGCACTGCGGGTGCCGCTGCTGAGCCAGGGCGGGGGCTTTCTGGACGGCTTCATCGAGGACTGGCACGCCACCTTCGGCCTGCCCAACGCGGGCCGCGAGCGGGCACCGCAGGACCGCTACCGGTACCGCTACCAGCGTGACGGCGTCACCCTGCTGGAGCGCAGCCGCAGCGAAAGCGGCCTGGGCGACGTGGAGCTGGCCCTGGGCTGGCAGCTGCGGCCGGGTCAGGCGCTGCGCACGATGCTCAAGCTGCCCACCGGCGACGCCGATGCCCTGCGCGGCGGGGCGCTGGGCGGGGCGCTGTGGTTGGACGGCGCCCTGCCGTTTGCCGCGGAATCGCGCCTGAGCGGCACCTATTCGCTGGGCGTGGCCGGGCAGGAACGCGCCGGGGCGCTGCAGGGCCTGCAGCAGACCGTCACCGGCCTGGGCGGCCTGGGGCTGGCGGTGCGCCTGTGGCCGCGCCTGCACGCGCTGGCCCAGGTGTATGCGCACACGCCGCTGTACCGGGGCAGCGAGACCGACCTCTCGCGCCTGGGCCTACAGCTGGTGTTCGGCGGCCGTCTGCGCCTGGGGCAGACGCTGGATCTCGATCTCGCCATCCAGGAAGACGTGGTGGTGAATTCCAGCCCGGACTTCAGCCTGCACCTGGGACTGGCGGCGCGCTACCGCTGAGGCTTCAGCCTTCCTGGTGATAGCGCACGATGCGCTCCACCTCGTTGCGCGAACCCATGATCACCGGCACGCGCTGGTGCAGCTGCCGGGGCTGGATGGCGAGGATTCGCTCGCGCCCGGTGCTGGCCGCGCCGCCGGCCTGTTCCACGATCAGGCTCATGGGGTTGGCCTCGTACATCAGCCGCAGCTTGCCGCCCTGGGCGCGCGTCTTGCTGTCCAGCGGGTACATGAACACGCCGCCGCGGGTGATGATGCGGTGCACGTCGGCCACCATGGACGCCACCCAGCGCATGTTGAAGTCCTGCTTGCGCGGCCCGTCCTTGCCCTGCTGCAGTTCCTGGATGTAACGCTGCACCGGCGGCTCCCAGAAGCGCGCGTTGGAGGCGTTGATGGAATATTCCTTGGTGTCCTCGGGGATCTTGATGTTGCGCTGGCTGAGCACGAAGCTGCCCTGCTCGCGGTCCAGCGTGAAGGCGTGCACGCCGCTGCCCACGGTGAGCACCAGCATGGTGCTGGGGCCGTACACGGTGTAGCCGGCCGCCACCTGCGCCGTGCCCGGCTGCAGGAAGGCGTTCGGGTCGGAAGGGTCCACGCCCTCGGGCGCGCGCAGCACCGAGAAGATGGTGCCCACCGAAATGTTCACGTCGATGTTGGACGAGCCGTCCAGCGGATCGAACAGCAGCAGATAGCCGCCCTTGGGGTATTCGCCGGGGATCACGCTGGGGTCGGCCATCTCCTCCGAGGCCATGGCGGCCAGGTGGCCACCCCATTCGTTGGCCTGCAGCAGGATCTCGTTGGACAGCACGTCGAGTTTCTTCTGCGCCTCGCCCTGCACGTTGCCGGTGCCGGCGTCGCCGAGCACACCGCCCAGCGCGCCCTTGCCCACGGCGATGGAGATGCGCTTGCAGGCGCGCGCCACCACTTCCAGCAGCAGCCGCAGATCGGCGTTGATGCGCCCGCGGGCGCGCTGTTCTTCGATCAGGAACTGGGTCAGCGAGATGGATTTCATGGG
>JBKHXN010000074.1:0-5653 GCA_046565985.1 Gammaproteobacteria bacterium | reverse complement strand
TGGTCACCGTTGCTCACCTGCAGCACGCCGGTGTTGCTGCTGCGGTAGGTCACGCGGTTGGTGAAGTCCCCGACCAGGCCATTGCTGAAGCGGGCCAGCACCTGCACGTTGTCACGGAAGCACATGAAGGCGCGGAAGCCCTCGGCGTCACGGCCCAGGGTGGGGATCACGCTCAGGGATTCCGGCTTGCTGCCGTCGCCGATGCCGGCACAGCTGCCCAGCAGGGCGGCGAGCAGGAGGACAGACCAACGCAGGTTCCGCATCTTCTTGAGCCTCTTCACGCTTTGGGTGCGGCGCTGGCCGCGGTGGAACGGATGTGCAGCTCGCGCAGCTGGCGCGCGTCCACGGTGCCGGGGGCGCGGGTCAACGGGCAGTGCGCGGTCTGGGTCTTGGGGAAGGCGATGACCTCGCGGATGGACTGCCCCCCGGCCATGAGCATCACCATGCGGTCAATGCCGATGGCCAGGCCGCCGTGCGGCGGCGCGCCGTAGGACAGGGCCTCGAGCAGGAAGCCGAATTTTTCCTGCTGCTCTTCCGGCGTGATGCCCAGCAGGTCGAAGACCGCCTGCTGGATCTCCGGCCGGTGGATACGCACCGACCCGCCCCCCAGCTCCACCCCGTTGATGACAATGTCATAGCCCTGCGACAGTACGCTGCCCGGCTGGTTCCGGATGTCGTCGGCGGAGTCCGCCCTGGGCGCGGTGAAGGGATGGTGCGGCGAGACCCAGCGGCCGTCCTTGTCGTCCCACTCGAACATCGGCCAGTCCACCACCCACAGGGCTTTCCAGCCGGGCGCGGTGAGGCCGAGATCCTGGCCCAGCTTCAGGCGCAGGGCGCCGAGCGCGTCGCAGACCACGCCGGCCTTGTCGGCGCCGAAGAACAGGATGTCGCCGTTACCGGCGCCCGTACGTTCCAGGATGCCGGCCAGTGCGGCGTCCGACAGATTCTTGACGATGGGCGACTGCAGCCCTTCCCTGCCCTTGGCCGCGTCGTTGACCTTGATCCATGCCAGCCCGCGCGCGCCGTACTGGCCGACGAAGGCGGTATAGGCGTCGATCTGCCCGCGCGAGAGCTTCTCGGCGCCGCCGGGCACGCGCAGTACCGCGACGCGGCTCCTGGGGTCCTGGGCCGGGGCGGCAAAGACCTTGAATTCGGAATCCGCGACCAGGTCCTTGATCTCCACCAGCTCCAGCGGGTTGCGCAGGTCGGGCTTGTCGGAGCCAAAGCGCGCCATGGCCTCGGCGTAGGGCATGTGCGGAAGCCGGCCCAGGTCCACGCCCAGCACGGCTTTCCACAGATCCACCACCAGGGATTCGATGATCTGCATGATCTCGTCCATGGTGAGGAAGCTGGTCTCGACGTCGAGCTGGGTGAATTCCGGCTGGCGGTCGGCGCGCAGGTCCTCGTCACGGAAGCAGCGGGCGATCTGGTAGTAGCGGTCCAGGCCGCTCATCATCAGCAGCTGCTTGAACAACTGCGGCGACTGCGGCAGGGCGAAGAACTGCCCGGCGTGGGTGCGGCTGGGCACCAGGTAGTCACGCGCGCCTTCCGGCGTGGCGCGGGTGAGGATGGGGGTTTCCACGTCCACGAAGCCCTGCGCGTCCATGAAGCGGCGGATGCGCTGCAGCACCTCGTGGCGCAGGCGCAGGTTCTTCTGCATCTGCGGACGGCGCAGGTCTATGTAGCGGTACTTGAGGCGGGTTTCCTCGCCCACGGTGACGTCGTCCGGGTGGAACGGCGGGGTCTCGGCCCTGTTGAGCACCGTGATGTCCTTGGCCAGCACCTCGATCCGGCCGCTCGACAGGCCCGGGTTCTCGGTGCCCGCCGGGCGCGGGCGCACCCGGCCGCTGATCTTCACCACGTACTCGGAGCGCAGGCGGTCGGCGGCGGCAAAGGCCTCGACGGTGTCCGGGTCGAACACGCACTGCAGCAGACCCTCGCGGTCGCGCAGGTCTATGAAGATGACCCCGCCGTGGTCACGGCGGCGGTGTACCCAGCCGGCGACGGTGACGGTCTGGCCGGTGAGCTGTTCGGTCACCTGGCCGCAGTAATGGGTGCGCATCATAAAGTGCAGTCTTCGGTGCCCGCCGGGCTGCGGCGGGCGTCGGGTTGGAGTGCCCAAACGCACTGAACCGCCCCAGGGCGGTTCAGGCCGGACACGCTCGGATCAGGGGCGGGAGTTTAGCTCATGCCGCCGGCTCTGCGGCGGTTACGGGCTTCTTTTTGACCCCCTCGGGGGTGACCACGCCCAGGGAGATGATCATGCGCATGGCCTCCTCCACGGTCATCTCCAGCCAGATCACGTCCTTGCGCGGCACCAGCACGATGAAGCCGGAGGTGGGGTTGGGCGTGGTGGGCACGAAGCAGGTGAGCACGGTTTCGGCGGTCTTTTCCTGCACTTCGCCGATCGGCTCGCCGGTGACGAAGGCGATGCTCCAGACCCCCTTGCGCGGGTATTCGATCATGATCGGCTGGCGGAACGAGACCGAGGAGCCGGACAGCACCGTCTCCGCCAGCTTCTTGATGCCGCCATAGATGGAGCGCACCAGCGGGATGCGGCCCAGCAGGGCCTCGGCCCAGCCCAGCGCGCGCTTGCCGATGAAATTGGCGGCCAGCACGCCGGTGCCCAGCACCAGGCCGATGGAGAGCATGATGCCCAGGCCCGGGATCTCCGGCCGCCAGGCGTTGGGGATCAGCAGCAGGCTGGTATCCAGCAGGCCCATGAGGAAGCGCAGCAGCAGCAGGGTGGCGCCCAGCGGCAGCCACACCAGCAGGCCGGCGATGAACCACCTGCGCAGCAGCGCGATCACGAGCAGGCCGCGCAGGCGCCGGTGCCGCAGGCGGCCGCGGGGGCCGTCTCGGTCTTGGCCGGCGCGGGGGCGGCGGTACCGTCGCCCGCCAGGTTCTTCTTGTTGCCGTTCTTGAAGTCGGTCTCGTACCAGCCGCCGCCAGCCAGCCGGAAGCCGGCCGCCGAGACCTGGCGCACCAGCGTGCCGGTCCCGCAGCGGGGGCAATGGGCGTCGGGCTGCTCGCTCATCTTGTGCATGAGCTCGGTCTGCTGGCCGCAGTCGGCGCAGGCATATTCGTAAATGGGCATAAGTCGAGGCTCAGATCCGGATGGACTAGGAGGCAGATAGGGCTGGGGAGAGCATTTTCAAGGGCCGTGGCCGGGAAAGAAAGACCGGCCCCCGGCCGGGGCGTTCCGTTAGAGTATGCACTGCCCCGCTGAATGCGGCTTACCTGTGCCCATGCAAGACAATCTCCCCCGCGGCGCCCTGCATGCGCTCTATGCGGCCGGCGGATTCGCGATCACCGGCGCTTGCATCAAGGCCGCTGCCGCCACCACGCCCAACGAGGTGGTGGTGTTCGTGCGCTGCGCGGTCAGCCTGCTGGCCCTGCTGCCCTGGATCCTGGCGCGCGGCGCGCGCAACGTGCTCACCACCCGACGCCCCGGTGGGCACCTGTGGCGCGCCGCTTTTGGCGTATGCGCCATGTACTGCTTCTTCTACGCCATTGCCCACCTGCACCTGGCGGAGGCGATGCTGCTCACCTACTCCACCCCGCTGTGGGTGCCGTTCATCGCCTGGCTGTGGATCCGCGAGAAGCCGCCGCTGATCGTGTTCCCCGCGGTGCTGCTGGGGCTGGCGGGGATTGCCCTGATCGTCAAGCCGGGCGCCGCGGAGATTCCCTGGCTGGCGGGCCTGGTGGGCCTGGCCTCGGGGATGTTCGCGGCCTGCGCCATGGTCAGCATCCGCCGCATCTCCGACACCGAGCCGGCACTGCGCATCGTGTTCTACTTTGCCCTGCTGGCCACGCTGATCTCGGCCGTGCCGCTGCTCTGGGCCTGGGCCACCCCCACCCCGCTGGCCTGGGCCCAGCTGCTGGGCGCGGGGGTATTTGCCACCTATGGGCAGATCAACCTGACCAAGGCCTATGCCTTTGCCCCGGCGGCGCGCGTGGGTCCGTTCACCTACACGGCGGTGATCTTCTCTGCCCTGCTCGCCTGGCTGATCTGGGGCGAGACCCTGGACCGCTGGTCGGCGCTGGGCTGCGGGCTGGTGATCCTCACCTGCGTGCTGGTGGGCTGGCGGCGCCGCGAGCCCCAGCTGGAAGAATGAGGCTCAGAACACCTGCAGCGCCGCACGCCCGGCCAGGGCAAACAGCACCAGCGACGAGAGCACGAACACGGCGAATCGCAGCTCGATCCTGTTGACCAGTACCTGCACCAGGCTGTGGACCACGCGCAGGCCCACGTAGGCCCAGGCCAGTCCCTGGCTGAGCACGGAGGCGTCGCCCAGCACCGCCAGCGCCAGTGCCGTGGCGTAGAACAGTGTGGGCTGCTCCATGAGATGGTTGTAGTTGTCGGCCTTCCAGCGCACGCGCGGCGGCAATTCGGCCATCTGCTCGCCGGCGGGCCGCATCGGGTCCATCACCATGCGCGCCTGCACGATGGCGGGAATGCGGGTGGCGTACATCCAGACCCAGATCAGCGCCGACCAGAGAACCAGGGCGATGGCAGGGGCGAGCAGCGCGTGGGCAGCGGTCATGGGGACATCCTTTTTCCAGGTTATGAAGTGGGTTGGATTTACGCATCCGCGCCCGGCGGCTGCAAGGGCTGCACCGTCAGCTGCGTCTGCGTGCGCAGCGCGGCCTCGAAGGTCCGGTAGGCCGCGGCGGCCACCGCGCGCGGCCCCTTGAAGCCGAATTCGATGTGCCGCGGCTGGCCCGGCAGCCCGCGCGAGGGCAGGCTGGATAGCGCCAGCTGCGGATGCCGCGCCAGCGTGTCCTGCATCAGCGGCAGCAGGTCGCTCTCGGCGGCGCTGCCGACCGCGCGCAGGCGGTATTCCACCGGCGGATCGGCGTTGCGCAGCTGGGAGTAGCGGGTATCCAGCACCCATTCGATCATCGGCCAGGCCATCTCGGGAAAGCCGGGCACGAAGTGGCAGTCGCCCAGCGAGAAACCCGCCACCCGGTTGACCGGGTTGGGGATCAGCGCCGCGCCGGCAGGCAGGTCCGCCATCAGTACCCGGTAAGGCTGCGCCTGATCGCCGTACTCGGCCGTGATCAGCGCCTCGGCCTGGGGGTGCCGCCGGATCTCCACGCCAAAGGCGCGCGCGGCGGCCTGGCGGGTGCGGTCATCCGGCGTGGCGCCAATGCCGCCGCAGCAGAACAGCAGCTCGCCCTGCGCCCGCGCCGTGGCCACGATCTGCGCGATGCGCGCCTCGTCATCGCCCACCAGCGTGGCCCAGCCGAGCGCCATGCCGCGCGCGGCGAGCAGCTCGATCACCCGCGCCAGATGCCGGTCCTGGCGCTTGCCGGAGAGCTGTTCGTCGCCGGTGATGAGCAGGCCGATGTGCATGCCGGTCAGGCCGCTTCCGGGCCGTCTTGCGCGGTTTTCTGGCCGTGGCGGGTCAGGCCGCGTCCACGGACCAGCCGAATTTCTCGACGGTGTTGAAGATGTCCTGTTCGGTGACGATGCCGATGATGCGCTCGCCCTGGGTGACGGTGAGGCGGGAGAAGTTGCGTTCCGAGAGCACGCGGGCGGCTTCGCGGATGCTGGTTTCCACCGGCACCGATTCCACCGGACGGCTGGCCACGTCCTTGACCTTGGTGGTGGCCGGATTCTGGCCGCCGCGCACGATCTTGGTGACGA
>JBKHXN010000073.1:0-13792 GCA_046565985.1 Gammaproteobacteria bacterium | reverse complement strand
GTCATGGACGGCACCGACGCGGTCATGCTCTCGGCCGAGACCGCCACCGGGCGCTACCCGGTGAAGGCGGTGGAGGCCATGGCCCGCATCTGCGTGGCCGCGGAGCGGCAGCGCACGCCGGAACGGTCTCTGGCGAGCCTGGATCAGCATTTCGAGCGCATCGACGAGGCAATAGCCATGGCCACCATGTATACGGCCCAGCACATGCATGCGGATGCAATCATCGCCCTGACCGAATCCGGCACCACGGCACTGTGGATGTCGCGCGCCGATACCCAGATCCCCATCTACGCCCTCACCCGCCACCCGCTGACGCGCCAGCGCATGACGCTGTGCCGCGGCGTGTACACCGTGGACTTCGCCCCCAGCCAGCTCGACAGCTCCAGGCCGGTGCGCGAGGCGATCGAATGCCTGGTGAGCCGCGGGGATATAAAGCCCGGCCAGCGTGTGCTGGTCACCAAGGGCGATTTCACCGGCCCCGGCGGCACCAACACCATGAAGATCGTCACCGTGCCCTGATGGCCGCCGACTTTGCCTTGATCGGCCACCGCGGCGCGCGCGGACTGGCGCCGGAGAACACTCTGCTCGGCATCGAGACCGCCATCCAGGCCGGCGTGGACGCGGTGGAGTTCGACGTGCAGCTGCACCCGGACGGCGAGCTGCTGCTGCTGCACGATCTGCGCGTGGACCGCAGCACCAACGGCCAGGGCGCGCTGCGCGAGCTGCCGCTGGCGACCCTGCGTGCGCTCGATGCCGGCCGCGGCGAAGCCATCCCCAGCCTGGAACAGGCGCTGGAGCGCATTGACCGCCGCGTGTGGGTCAACATCGAGCTCAAGACCTGGGACGGCACGGCGCAGGCGGTGGCGGCCGTGCTGGAACGCTTTCTGGCGCGCGGCTGGCAGCCGCAGGATTTCCTGGTGTCGTCCTTCCACCTACCGGAACTCGCGGCCTTCCGTGCGCGGCTGCCGCAGGTGCCGGTGGGCGCCCTGTACTGCGGCGTACCGCTGGACGGCTGCGCCCAGGCGCTGGCGCTGGGCGCGCAGAGCCTGAACCTGGCGGACGAGTTCCTGGACGCGGAGCTGGTGCGCGAGGCGCGCGCGCGTGGGCTCAGGGTGTACGCCTACACGGTCAACGCGCCGGAAGCGCTGCCAGCGCTGCGGGCACTGGGCCTGAGCGGGGTGTTCACCGACTACCCCAACCGGCTCGCCGCCGCGCTGCGGGCATGAAAAAGCCGCCCGGCGGGCGGCTTTTCCGGACCTGTCTGCGGCTCAGTTGAGGCCGTAGTTGGCCTTGAAGCGGGCCATCGCCGTCTCCGGACGACCCTTGGCGGCGGCCTTGCAGTTCTGCCCGAAGATCACCGTCTGGCCACCGGGGCCGACGCCGATCTGGGTCAGCCCGCAGGGCACTTCGCCGGACTTCTGGAACTCGTGCAGATCCTTGCCGTTCTCGAAGATGTAGATACGGCCCTGCTTGTGGACCTCGGCGTAGAACCCCTTCTCCAGGCCGATCAGCTCACCCTCGTACATGCGCTGGGTGGGGCCCTTGTAGCCCACGGTCTTCTCCATGGCCTTGCTGTCCTTCTTGGACAGCTGCATCTTCACCGTCTCGCCGTTGGGGCCGGTGCCGATCCGGGTGACCACCAGCGGGATCTCGTCGGTGGTCAGCCACAGCTGGTAGTCCTTGAAATCGGTGAAGACGTAGATACGGCGATCCTTGTGGATCTCGTAATAATCGTCGTTGTTCTGGTCGCCGGCCTTGCGCTTGGCGTCCAGCTCCTTGTCGTAGGCCTTCTCGGCCTCGGCGCCCATCCAGCCGGTGGCGGCATGGGCGGCAAAGACGGCGGCGAACAGGCCGATGGCGGCCAAGCCTCTGATTGTGGACATCGGTGCATCTCCTGGGACGTTTTGATCGGGCAGAGCATGCCCACGCCCTGTTTCGGAAATGTGACAGTCCGCTTTAGCCCCGCGCGCGCCACAGCAGCGCCGCCTGCAGCACCGAGAGCAGGGCCGTGGCCGCCAGCAGGCCGAGCGACACCGGCAGACGGAAGCCCGGGTCGCCCGCCCACAGGTGCGCCGCGTGAAAGCCCACGGCAAACAGGCCGCCGGCCGCCAGTACCCCGCTCATCACCCGGCCCGCCGGCCAGCCCCGGGCCAGGGCCTGGTCGCCGTAGAGCACCAGCCACACCAGGGGCAGATTCAGCAGCAGGTACAACTGGACCCCGCCGGGCAGGCCGAACAGGGTCCACTCCTGCCAGTACGCCGCGTCCATCTGGTGGGTGAGCAGCACAGTGGCATTGAGGCGGTACAGCGTCTGCAGGCCGCGGGCCTTGACCATGACCCTAGCCGGCCTGGCGCAGGCCGGGCCCGCGCAGCGAGCCCAGCAGCAGGTACAGCAGCGGTCCGAAGGCGCCGAGGAACAGGGTGGCCAGCAGATAGGGCCAGACCGTGCGGCCGCTGCGGCGCGCATCGCCGATCATCCACAGCATGGCGAGCAGGCACACGATGACCAGGTCGGCGAGCACCTGCCAGCCGGCGCTGCTGGTGAACTGGTGCGCGAAGATGCCCCAGTAGCCGTGCTCGTACAGGGCCAGCCCGCTCAGCGCGCCGAAGGCGAGCAGGACCAGGGTGAGGATCAGGGTATCGCGATGCATGGGTCACTTCCTCTCGAACCGGCGGCTTGCCGGCCCGGCCAGACTGCGGGGCGCGTGGCGGTGATTCAATTACCTGACAGGTCATCGCGCTGTCCGGGCGCCATGCCAGAATCGGCCATGAGCCAGAGCCAGCCGCATCCCAGCACCTTCGGCCAGTCGCTGCGTGAGGCGCGGCGCGGACGGCGCCTGTCGCAGCTGGACCTGGCGCTGCAGGCGGGCATCTCGCAGCGCCACCTGAGCTTTCTCGAATCCGGGCGGGCGCGGCCGAGCCGTGAAATGGTCACCCTGCTGGCGCAGACCCTGGACCTGCCGCTGCGCGAGCGCAACCGCCTGCTGCACCACGCCGGCTTTGCCGCGATCTATCCGCAGCGCCCCCTGGAGACCGCCGACATGCAGCCGGTGCGGGAAGCGCTGGGCCGGCTGCTGCAGCACCACGAGCCCTACCCGGCGCTGGTGGCCGACCGCGCCTGGAACCTGTTCATGGCCAACACCGCGCTGCAGCGCTTCCTGGCCCTGCCCGGCGACCCCCAGGCGCTGTGGCAGCGGGTGTGCGGCGACGGCCCGCGCAACCTGCTCAAGCTGCTCCTGCACCCGCAGGGCCTGCGCCCGCTGATCCTGAATCTCGACGAGATCGTGCCGCCGCTGCTGGCGCGTACCGCCCGCGAGGGCCTGGAGCACCCGGAAGTGCAGGCCGTGCTGGACGAGGTGCTGCGCTACCCCGGCCTGCCGCCGCGTCTGCTGCCGATCGACCTGGACGCCGGCCGGCTGCCGGTGCTGGCCACCCACTTCCGCCTGGGCGCGCAGGAGCTGCGGCTGTTCTCGATGATGAGCACTTTCGGCACCCCGCAGGACGTGACCGCGGACGAACTGCGGGTGGAGAGCTTCTTCCCGGCCGACGAGGCCAGCGCCGCTTTGCTGCGGACCCTGGCCGCAGGCTGAAGGGCTTTCAGTCCGGCACGCTGAGCCCCAGCTCCTTGATCTTGCGGGTGAGCGTGTTGCGGCCCCAGCCCAGGCGCCGTGCCGCCTCCTGCCGCTGGCCGTGGGTGGCGGCCAGCGCGGCGAGGATCAGGGTGCGCTCGAACACCGGACCGGCCTCGCCCAGCAGATCGCTGTGCCCGGCGCGCAGCTGGCGCTCGGCCCAGCTGGCGAGCAGCGGCGCCCAGTCGCCGGCGGGCGCGGCGGCAGGCGCGGCGGCGGCAGACGGCGCCTGCGTTGCCGCGGCCGGGGCGGCGGAGGTCTGCTGCAGCTCCGGGGGCAGGTCGCCCAGGTGCACGTCCTGGCCCGGGGCCATGACCGTGAGCCAGCGGCAGATGTTTTCCAGCTGGCGCACGTTGCCGGGCCAGCCGAAGCGCGCCAGGCGCTCGACCACCTCCGGCAGCAGGCGCTTGGGCTCGCCGCCCAGCTCCTGGCTGGCGGCGGCGAGGAAATGCCGCATCAGCGGCACGATGTCCTCGCGCCGCTCGCGCAGGGGCGGGATGCGGATACGGATGACGTTGAGGCGATGGTAGAGGTCCTCGCGGAAACGGCCCTCGCGCACCAGCTGGTCCAGGTCCTGGTGGGTGGCAGCGATCACGCGCACGTCCACCTTCATCGGCGCCACGCCGCCCACGCGGTAGAACTCGCCGTTCTGCAGCACCCGCAGCAGACGGGTCTGCAGATCGGCCGGCATGTCGCCGATCTCGTCGAGGAACAGGGTGCCGCCGTCGGCCTGCTCGAAACGGCCCTTGCGCTGCGTGGCTGCCCCGGTGAAGGACCCGCGCTCGTGGCCGAAGAATTCGCTTTCCAGCAGATCCTTGGGAATGGCGGCGGTGTTGATGGCGATGAAAGCCCTCTGCGCCCGCGGGCTGTTGGTGTGCAGCGCGCGCGCCACCAGCTCCTTGCCGGAGCCGGACTCGCCGGTGATGAGCACCGTGATCTGCGACTGCGACAGGCGGCCGATGGCGCGGAACACGTCCTGCATGGCCGGGGCCTCGCCGATCATGGCCGCCTGCGCCAGCGGCGCGACGGCGGCTTCCACCGGGGCGGCACGTTGGCTGGCCGCGCGGCGTACCAGGGTGGCGACGTTGTCCACGTCAAACGGCTTGGGCAGGTACTCGAAGGCCCCACCGCGGTAGGCGGCGACGGCGGCGTCCAGATCGGAATGCGCGGTCATGATGATGACCGGCAGCTCCGGCCTGAGATGCTTGACCCGCTGCATGACCTCCAGCCCGCTGACCCCGGGCATGCGGATGTCGGAGAGCAGGACATCCGGCGTGCCCTCGTCCAGCGCGTCGAACAGCTCGGCCGGGCCCGGAAAGGTCTGGACCTTCATGCCCTCGCGCGTCAGTGATTTTTCCAGCACCCAGCGGATGGATTCGTCGTCATCTACAACCCAGACATTCATGGTGTGGCTTCCAGAGGCAGAAACAGGGTGAACAGGGTGCAGCCGGGGCGGGACTGGCATTCGATCGAACCGCCGTGGCCGTGCACGAGATACTGCGCAATCGGCAATCCAAGACCCGTGCCGTCGGCACGGCCGGTGACCATGGGATAGAAAATCCGGTCGAGCAGGCCGTGCGGGATGCCGGGCCCGTTGTCCTCCACGTCCACCTGCACCACCAGGCGATGGCGCACGTTGCCGATGGTCACCTGGCGCCGGGTGCGGGTACGCAGGGTGATGGTGCCGTTGCGCCCGGTCGCCTGCAGGGCGTTGCGCACGATGTTGAGCACCGCCTGGATCAGCTGCTCGCGGTCGGCGGTGATGTCGGGAATGGACGGGTCATAGTCGCGCAGGAACGTGATGGCGCCGGCCGCCTCGGCCTGCACCAGCTGGCGCACGTGCTCGAGCACCTCGTGCACGTTGAGCGGGGCTTTCTGCGGCAGGCGGTTGGGTCCGAGCAGGCGGTTGACCAGATTCTGCAGGCGGTCGGCCTCGCGGATGATGACGCGGGTGTACTCGAGATGCTCGGAATCGGGAAACTCCCGTTCCAGCAGCTGGGCGGCGCCACGGATGCCACCGAGCGGGTTCTTGATCTCGTGCGCGAGGCCGCGGATCAGCTCGCGGCTGGCCTGGTGCTGGGCCTGCAGCTGCTCGTCGCGCGAGATGCGCAGCTGGCGGTCCAGCGGCAGGACTTCCAGCAGCAGGCCGGGGTGGCGCCGGGCGATGAACGGCGTGACGGTGCAGTCCACCGTGATCGGCTGATCACCGCCGCGCTGCAGGCGCAGCTCGCGCTCGATGAAGCCGGTGCTGGTGGCCAGCGCCAGCTGCAGGCGCTCGGCGTGCGGGGCAAAGTGCGCCACCCCCTCGTGGATCGGCTGGCCGATGGCGAGCCGCCGCGACACGCCGAACACGCTCTCGCAGGCGGAGTTGAGCGTGGTGATGCACAGCCGCTCGTCCAGGCTGATCACCGCGGTGGTGAGGCCGTCGAGGATCCAGTCGGGTTTGAGCGCGGACAGCCGGGGAACCCGTTTCATGGCAGGCACAACGCAAAAGGCGGGCCAGATGGCACCGGCCCAGCCTAGCCCAATCCGGCGCGCGGCGCACCAAGTTGGTGCGTATCAGTTGCGGGCGATGGGGGGCTTGATGTGCACGGTCAGCGCCTCGCTGCGCGCCACCTCACGCCCGTCGGGGCCGATCAGGGCCGCCGCCAGCACGTGGCTGCCGCGCTCCAGCCCGGCGAAGGTGTAGCGGGTCTGCGGGGTGGGTTGCGGGTTCTGCGCCACGCCGTCCAGGTAATAGACCAGACCATAACCCGACACCAGTCCGGGCAGGATGCTGAGGCTGAAGCTCACCACGCCGGACGGGTCGCGGAAGGTTTCCTCCGGGCTGGGGCTGGTGACGCTGAGCCGGAACTGCGGCCGCTCCACTTTGGGCGGCGGCGCACTGGATTGGGGCACGACGCCGTCCCCGGACGATTGCAGCGGCGGCAGCTCGATGGGCTGGGCGTCCTTGCGGGGCGGCTTGTCGGTGTAGTGCACCACGCCGTTGGCGTCCACGTAGCGGTAGATCTCGGCCGCCACCGGCGCGCTCAGACCCAGGACCAGCAGGCAGATCAGGACTCTCATGCCCCGAGCCTAGCGCGCCGCCGCAGCCGGCGCCAGCGGACACAAAAATGCCCCGCCGGAGCGGGGCATCGAAGACACCGAAACACTTGCGGAATCTCCCCTCCGGCGAACCGGAGGGGCGTTCCTCAGAGCGAGTAGTACATGTCGAACTCGATCGGGTGCGTAGTCATGCGGAAGCGCGTGACCTCCTGCATCTTGAGCTCGATGTAGGCGTCGATCAGGTCGTCGGTGAACACGCCGCCCTTCTTGAGGAACTCGCGGTTCTTGTCCAGGTGCTCCAGCGCCATGTCCAGCGAGTGGCAGACGCGCGGGATCTTCTTGTCCTCTTCCGGCGGCAGGTGGTAGAGGTCCTTGTCGGACGGTCCACCCGGGTGGATCTTGTTCTGGATGCCGTCGAGGCCGGCCATCATCATCGCCGCGAACGCCAGGTAGGGGTTGGCCGTGGAGTCCGGGAAGCGGACCTCGATGCGGCGGCCCTTGGGGTTGGCGATATAGGGGATGCGGATGGACGCCGAGCGGTTGCGCGCCGAGTAGGCCAGCAGCACCGGCGCCTCGAAGCCCGGCACCAGGCGCTTGTAGCTGTTGGTGCCCGGGTTGGTGAAGGCGTTGATGGTCTTGGCGTGCTTGATGATGCCGCCGATGTAGTACAGCGCGGTTTCCGACAGGCCGCCGTAGCCATCACCGGAGAACAGGTTCTTGCCGTCCTTGGCCAGCGACTGGTGGACGTGCATACCGGAGCCGTTGTCGCCAACGATGGGCTTGGGCATGAAGGTGGCGGTCTTGCCGAACTGATGCGCCACGTTCTGCACCACGTACTTGAGCTTGAGCACGTCGTCAGCCTTCTGCACCAGAGTGCCGAACTTGACGCCGATCTCGCACTGGCCAGCAGTGGCCACCTCGTGGTGGTGCACCTCGGTGACCATGCCGACGGCTTCGAGCGTCTCGCACATGGCGGAACGCACGTCCTGCAGGCTGTCCACCGGCGGCACGGGGAAGTAACCGCCCTTCACGCCGGGACGGTGGCCCATGTTGCCGCCCTCGTAGGCGCGGCCGGAGTTCCAGGCGGCGTTCTCGGCGTCGATCTCCACCGAGCAGCCCTTCATGCCGGACTCCCAGCGCACGGAGTCGAACACGAAGAATTCATTCTCCGGGCCGAAGTAGGCCGTGTCGGCAATGCCGGTGGACTTCAGGTAGGCCTCGGCGCGCTTGGCCAGGCTGCGCGGATCGCGCGAGTAGCCCTGCCCGGTGGCGGGTTCGATGACGTCACAGCTGAGCACCAGCGTGGTGTCCTCGAAGAAGGGGTCGATGAAGGCGGTGGCGGCTTCCGGCATGAGGATCATGTCGGACTCGTTGATGCCCTTCCAGCCGGCGATGGAGCTGCCGTCGAACATCTTGCCTTCGGTGAACAGGGCAGCGTCGATGGTATGCGCGGGCACGGTCACGTGCTGCTCCTTGCCGCGGGTGTCACAGAAGCGGAAGTCCACGAACTTCACGCTCTTCTCTTTGATAAGGCTCAGTACGTCTTTACCCGACATGGGTGTCTCCTGCTTGCGTATGGGTGAACGAAGGAATCCTGCCCCGGAAGGCGTGCGCCAAAATGAAGCATGAAGCGTGCCAATTTTGGCTCCGCGCACAGCAGGTGCGGCTCAGCGGTCGGGGGCCGCTATCCTAGCCTAAGCCGGGGCTGGCGAATACGCCGCCAGCAGGCGCTCCACCGCCTGCGCGTGGGCCTCCTGCAGCGCCTGCGGGCCGGAGACGCTGAGCCCCAGATCGCGCAGCCGGCCGTCGTGCAGGCCGTAGACCCAGCCGTGCACCGTGAGGTCCTGGCCACGCTGCCAGGCGTCCTCCACCACCGTGGTCTGGCCCACGTGCAGGACCTGCTCGATGACGTTGAGCTCGCACAGGCATTTCAGGCGGGCGGCCTCGTCGGCGATGGCGTCCAGGCGCGGCTGCTGGCGGTCGGCCACGTCGCGGATGTGGCGCAGCCAGTTGTCGGCGATGCCCACCCGCTGCTTGTGCATGGCGGCGTGCACGCCCGAGCAGCCGTAGTGGCCGACCACCATGATGTGCCGGACCTGCAGCACGTCGATGGCAAACTGCATCACCGACAGGCAGTTGAAGTCGGTATGCACCACCACGTTGGCGATATTGCGGTGCACGAAGACCTCGCCCGGCGGCAGGCCGAGGATCTCGTTGGCCGGCACCCGCGAGTCGGCACAGCCGATCCACAGGTACTGGGGGCGCTGGCCGCGCGCCAGGCGCTCGAAAAACTTCGGATCCTCGGCCAGGCGGGCGGCGGCCCAGGCCTGGTTCTGCTCGAACAGCGGCTGGAGTGTGTTCATGCGCCCACTATAGCCGCGCTGCGCGGGCCGGGAAAAGACGGGCCGTTGCTATACTCGCGCCCTTCGTACGGGGTGCTCGCGACCATGACGTTCCAGGACATGATCCTCAGACTACAGGCCTACTGGGCGCAGCAGGGCTGCGTGCTGGTACAGCCCATGGACATGGAGATGGGCGCAGGGACCTTCCACTGGGCGACCTTCCTGCGCGCGCTCGGCCCCGAGCCCTGGAACACCGCCTATGTGCAGCCCAGCCGCCGCCCCACCGACGGCCGCTACGGCGAAAACCCCAACCGCCTGCAGCACTACTACCAGTTCCAGGTGCTGATGAAGCCCAGCCCGCCCAATATCCAGCAGCTGTATCTGGATTCGCTGCAGATGCTGGGCTTCGATCCGCTCATCCACGACATCCGTTTTGTCGAGGACAACTGGGAATCTCCCACGCTGGGCGCCTGGGGCCTGGGCTGGGAGGTCTGGCTCAACGGCATGGAAGTCACCCAGTTCACCTACTTCCAGCAGGTGGGCGGGCTGGAATGCCGGCCGGTGGCGGGCGAGATCACCTACGGGCTGGAACGCCTGGCGATGTACATCCAGAAAAAGGAATCGGTCTATGACCTGGTCTGGAGCGATGCCGGCGGACGCACGGTGAGCTACGGGGACGTCTACCACCAGAACGAGGTCGAGCAATCGGCCTACAACTTCGAGCACGCCGATACCGCCACGCTGTTCGAGCGCTTCGCCAGGGCCGAGGCGGAATGCCAGCGCCTGCTGGGCCTGGAACAGCCCCTGCCCCTGCCCGCCTATGAACGCACGGTGCAGGCCAGCCACGCGTTCAACCTGCTGGACGCGCGCGGCGCCATCAGCGTCACCGAGCGCCAAGCCTACATCCTGCGCGTGCGCACCCTGGCCCGCGCCTGCGCCGAGGCTTACTACGCGGCGCGCGAAAAGCTGGGCTTCCCGATGCTCGGCGCCCGCCGCGACGCCGCCTGAAACAAAAAAGCGGGCGCCCAGGGCGCCCGCTCGATGCTGCCGCCTGACCGGGTCAGGCCATGCAGGCTCAGCGGCCCAGCAGATTGCTGAGGAAGCCGTCCTTCTTCGGGGCGTCGGAGGTGGCGCCCGTCATCTGCAGCTTGTCGGCGCGTTCCGGAGACATGGTGCCCAGATCCCGCAGGCGGTAGCTGCGGCCGTGCACGGTGACGGTGCGCTTCTTGAACAGGAAGCCCACGCCGGTGGCGTCCTCTTCCGTGCGCAGCACGTAGAACGCATCCGCACCCTTGTCACGCGCGGCGCGGTAGGCGGCCAGACGGGAAAGGTTGTCGTCCTTCTGCACCAGGCCGAAGACCGGCAGGGACTGCGCCACGCGGTCGCCCTCGATCAGGAAGCCGAGCAGGTGCGTGGTGGAGGCGGTGCCGGAGGCATCACCGACCAGTTCCATCGCCACTTCGGTGGGGCGCGTGACCACGGTCAGCGGCTGGGCGCTGAGCGCGGCCGTGTCGGTGGCGTGATTGGTACGGGCCATGGTGGTGCAGCCCGAGGAAACGACGGCCGCGACGAGGGCGGCTCCCAGCAGATGATGCTTCATGAAATATACGGTCCTTATGCTTGTTGGTAGAAAGTGCAGAGGGCACTAGCCCGCTGCGAGCCTAAACGGGGGCCGTCAATATTTCAACTTGCAACTTATTAATCAGGCTGATTATCCAGCCTGACTTGATTGTCATGATTTGAGTTGATCGCACGCTGACGGCCGCGCGCCGGCCGGGCCGGCGCGCGGCGATTGCCCGCTTAATTGCCCGCTCAGACGCCGCGGTCTTTCAGCCAGTCGCGCGCCAGCTTGGCGGCGTACTCGGCGGCGGTGGCGTCGTAGGTGGGGCGGTAGTCGGCGTTGAAGCCGTGGTTGACGCCGGGGAACACCACGATCTCCGAGCCGGAGCCGCTCCTGGCCAGTTCGCCGCGCATCTTCTCCACCACCTCGGGCTTGATGAACGCGTCAATGCCGGCGTACAGGCCCAGCACCGGCACCTTGAGGGTGGCGGCGATATCCACCGGGTCACGCGGCTTGATCTCGCTCTTCATGCCGTCGAGCAGTCCGTAATAGGCCACGCCGGCCTTGACGGCGGGGTTATGGGCCGCGTACAGCCACACGGTGCGCCCGCCCCAGCAGTAGCCGAGGATGCCCAGGCGGCGCACGTCGGCGCTGCCGCTGGCCTTGGCGAAGGCGACCGTGGCGTCCAGGTCCGCCATCACCTGGGCGTCCGGAACCCGGGACACCACGGTGGAGAGGATCTCGCCGATATCGGTCATCTTCGACACGTCCCCCTGGCGGGCGAACATTTCCGGGGCGATGGCGTAGTAGCCGAGCTTGGCGTAGCGGCGGCAGACATCCTGGATGTGCTCGTGCACGCCGAAGATTTCCTGCACCACCAGCAGCAGCGGGAAGTTTTTACCCCTGGACGGCATGGCGCGATAGCCCGGGATCTGGCCATTGGCGACCGGGATGCGAACCTCGCCCGCGGTAATGCCCTGGGTATCGGTCTTGATCGCCTTGGCCTCGGCGGCGCCGGAGGCGAGCGCAAAGCCGGTGGCCAGGGTGGTGACCATGAACTCGCGGCGGCTCAGGCCGGGCTGGCGCGCGGCGGGGTTCTGGAAATCGATCGGCTTGAGGCCGTAGTGCAGGACATTCATGACGGTGATGCTCCTCGGTTGGGTTCAGACCAGCCTGATGTGCATGTTTACGGGGCGCGGGACCCTGATCAGCGGTGCGCGATGCGCGATGCGCGTGGAACCTCTCGGCCGGTCTGCCGGGTCGGGTTCCTCGCGCACCGCGCTGCGGCGCTCAGACCAGATCGTAGCGGTCCGCGTTCATGACCTTGGTCCAGGCGGCGACGAAGTCGTGCACGAATTTCGTCCGGCTGTCGTCCTGCGCATAGACCTCGGCGTAGGCCCGCAGGATCGAGTTGGAGCCGAACACCAGATCGACCCGCGTGGCCGTCCACTTGACCTTCCCGGTCTTGCGGTCACGCAGCTCGTAGAGGTTCTTGCCGGCCGGCTTCCAGGTGTAGGCCATGTCGGTCAGGTTCACGAAGAAGTCATTGGTCAGCGCACCGACTCGATCGGTGAACACGCCGTGCTGGGTCCCGCCATGGTTGGTGCCGAGCACGCGCAGGCCGCCGACCAGCACGGTCATCTCCGGCGCGGTCAGCCCCATGAGTTGCGTGCGGTCGAGCAGCAGCTCCTCGGCGGAGGCGGCGTAGTCCTGCTTCAGCCAGTTGCGGTAGCCGTCATGGATCGGTTCCAGCACGGCAAAGGAATCCGCGTCGGTCTGCTCCTGCGTCGCGTCGCCGCGCCCGGGCGCGAAGGGCACGGTGATGTTGACGCCCGCGGCCTTGGCCGCCTGCTCGACGCCGACATTGCCGGCCAGCACGATCACGTCCGCCACGCTGGCGCCAGCCTGCTTGGCGATCGGCTCCAGCGCCGCGAGCACCTTGGCCAGACGCTTGGGCTCGTTGCCGGCCCAGTCCTTCTGCGGCGCGAGGCGGATGCGGGCGCCGTTGGCGCCGCCGCGATAATCCGAGCCACGGAAGGTGCGCGCGCTGTCCCAGGCGGTGGCGACCATCTCGGCAACCGACAGGCCGCTGGCGGCGATCTTGGCCTTGAGCGCAGCGACGTCGTAGTCCTTCCTGCCGGCCGGCACCGGGTCCTGCCAGATCAGATCCTCTTTCGGCACCTCGGGGCCGATGTAACGGACCTTGGGCCCCATGTCGCGGTGCGTGAGCTTGAACCAGGCGCGCGCGAAGGCGTCGTCGAAGGCCTTCGGGTCCTTGCGGAAGCGCTCCGAGATCTTGCGGTACTCCGGGTCCATCTTCAGCGCCATGTCGGCGTCGGTCATGATCGGCATGCGGCGGATCGACGGGTCCTCGACGTCCACCGGCATGTCCTCTTCCCTGATGCTGACCGGCTGCCACTGCCAGGCGCCGGCGGGGCTCTTCTTGAGCTCCCACTCGTGCTTGAACAGCATCTCGAAGTAACCGTGGTCCCACTTCGTCGGCTGTGTGGTCCACGCGCCCTCGAGGCCGCTGGTGACGGCATCACGGCCGATGCCGCGGGTCTTGTGGTTGTTCCAGCCCAGGCCCTGTTCCTCGACATCGGCGCCCTCCGGCGCCGGCCCGAGGTTGGCCTCGCTGCCGTTGCCGTGCGCCTTGCCGACGGTATGGCCGCCGGCGGTCAGCGCGACGGTCTCCTCGTCGTTCATCGCCATGCGGCTGAAGGTGACACGCATGTCCTTGGCGGTCTTGAGCGGATCGGGCTTGCCGTCCACGCCCTGCGGGTTGACGTAGATCAGGCCCATCATCACCGCGGCGAGCGGGTTCTCCAGCGAATCGCGGTCGCCGGGATAGCGGCTGTTGGGATTGTCGCTGGGCGCCAGCCACTCCTTCTCCGAGCCCCAGTAGACGTCCTTCTCCGGATGCCAGATATCCGCCCGGCCGAAGCCGAAGCCAAAGGTCTTGAAGCCCATCGACTCATAGGCCACGTTGCCGGCCAGGATCATCAGGTCGGCCCAGCTGAGCTGGTTGCCGTACTTTTTCTTGATCGGCCACAGCAGGCGCCGCGCCTTGTCCAGGTTGGCGTTGTCGGGCCAGGAATTGAGCGGCGCGAAGCGCTGGTTGCCGGTGCCGGCCCCGCCCCGGCCGTCAGCGATGCGGTAGCTGCCGGCGGCGTGCCAGGCCATGCGGATCATCAGGCCGCCGTAGTGGCCCCAGTC
>JBKHXN010000072.1:0-9004 GCA_046565985.1 Gammaproteobacteria bacterium | reverse complement strand
CGTGCACTGGAGAGACGCAGGATGAATACCGCCACCCTCAACCCCGGCTCGGACTGGGCCGACCACAAACGCTACCTGTGGCTGCTGGGCGCCGCCGTGATGTTCCTGCCGGTGGGCGGCCTGGCGTTCTACCAGGCCACTGGCTGGGCGTTCTGGCTGTGGTTTCCGCTGCTGTTCTTCTACGGCGTGATCCCGCTGATGGACCGCTGGCTGGGCGAGGACAACGCCAACCCGCCCGACGCGGCCATGCCGGCGCTCTCCGCCGACCGCTATTACCGCTGGGCGCTGTACGCTGCCATCCCCGCCTATTTCGGGGTGTGGGCCTACATGGCCTGGTTTGCCAGCACCACCCCGCTGGCCTGGTACGAATGGCTGGGCCTGGCGCTGTCCACCGGCGTGGGCTGCGGGGTGGCGATCAACCTCGGCCACGAGCTGGGCCACCAGACCGATCCGCTGGAGCGCTTCCTCGCCAAGCTGGTGCTCGCCCCCGGCGCCTACGGGCATTTCTTCGTCGAGCACAATCGCGGGCACCACGTGCGCGTGGCCACGCCCGAGGATCCGGCCTCCGCGCGCTTCGGTGAGTCCTTCTACGCCTTCTTTCCGCGCTGCGTGATCGGCTCCTTCCGCTCCGCCTGGGAGCTGGAGAAACAGCGCCTGGCGCGCCTGGGCAAGCCGGTCTGGCACTACCAGAACCACAACCTGCAGACCTGGGCCATGACGGTCCTGATCTGGGCCGGCATGGCCGCCTGGCTGGGCTGGGCGGTCCTGCCCTTCCTGCTGGTGGCGGCGGTCTACGGCGGCAGCCTGCTGGAGGTGGTGAATTACCTCGAACACTACGGCCTGATGCGGGCGCGCAAGCCCGACGGCAGCTACGAGCGCTGCCAGCCGCAGCATTCCTGGAACTCCAACCACGTCGTCACCAATGTGCTGCTCTACCACCTGCAGCGGCATTCCGACCACCACGCCAACCCCACGCGCTCGTACCAGACGCTGCGCCACTTCGACGGCGTACCCTCGCTGCCCTCGGGCTATGCGGCGATGATCATGATCGCCTACGTGCCCTGGCTGTGGTTCCGGCTCATGGACCCCAAGGTGGTCGCCCACTACGGCGGCGACATGCGCCGCGCCAACATCCAGCCGGCGCTGCGCGAGGCGGTGCTGGCCAAATACGGCGCCGGCTCAGCGTAAAATATCCCCGCTCTGGGGCGGCGCGCCTCCGCGTGCCGCCCCTGTTTTTTTGCCTGACACCTTCTGATCCGATCTCATCGAGTACCAACATGCGTAAGTGGCGCTGCCTGATCTGCGATTTTGTTTACGAGGAAGCCAAGGGGCTGCCGGACGAGGGCATCGCCCCCGGTACCGCCTGGGAAGACATCCCCGACAGCTGGACCTGCCCGGACTGCGGGGCGTCCAAGTCCGACTTCCAGATGGTGGAGATCTGAAGCCGGTGGGCGGCCTGCTGATCCTCGGCACCGGCCACGCCGGCTACACCCTGGCGCGTGAATGGCGCAAGCGGGCGCCCGACGCGCCGCTGACCCTGGTCACGCGCGACGACGGCGCCAACTACTACAAGCCCAACCTGAGCAAGGCCTTCGCCAGCGGCAAGGACGCCGAGGGCCTGATCGTGAGCCGCGCGCCGGAGATGGCGGCGCAGCTGTCGGCCACCGTGCTGACGCATACCGTCATCACGCGCATCGCACCGGAAGAACGGGCCGTGTACGCCGGCGAGCGGCGCCTGGCCTACGACCAGCTGGTGCTGGCCCTGGGCGCCGAGCCCATCGCCCTGCCGCTGGCCGGCAGCGGTGCAGCGGACGTGCTGCAGGTCAACGACCGCGAAGCCTACGCCCGCCTGCGCGCCCGCCTGCAGCCGGGCTGTCGGGTGGCGATCCTCGGCGCCGGGCTGATCGGCTGCGAATTTGCCAACGATCTGATCGCCGCGGGCTACCGGGTCACGGTGGCGGACATCGCCGCCTGGCCGCTGCCGCGGCTGCTGCCCCAGGCCCAGGGTGAGGCGCTGCGCGAGGCGCTGGCGGCGCTGGGCGTGCGCTGGCATTTTGGCGCCGCGGCGCGCGCCGTGGAGGCCGGCGCCTCGGGCTATCGCGTGGAGCTGGAGGACGGCAGCGGCATCGAGGCCGACGTGGTGCTCAGCGCCGTCGGCCTGCGGGCACAGACCGCGCTGGCGCGTGCCGCCGGGCTCGCCTGCGGCCCGGCGGGCATCAGCGTGGACGCGCGGCTGCAGACCAGCGCGGCGGGGATCTTTGCGTTGGGCGACTGCATCGCCATCGGCGGCCGCAGCCTGCCGTACATCCTGCCCATCGCCCACGCCAGCCGGGCGCTGGCCGCCACGCTGGCGGGCGAACCCACCGCTGCCCAGTTCCCGGCCATGCCGGTGATGGTGAAGACCCCGGCCTGCCCGGTGATCGTCTGCCCGCCCCCGCCCGGCGCCGGGCAGTGGCAGCTCAGCGGCAGCACCCCCGACCTGGAAGCGGTATTCCACGATGCCGCCGGACAGCCCGTGGGCTTTGCCCTGAGCGGCGCCGCCACCGCCCGGCGCGGCGTGCTGGCGGCGCAGATGCCGCCAGTGCTGGCGCCTGGCTAGGGCCTGACCCTACAGCGCAGCACAGCGCGGCAGCGGCTCGCTGCCCGGACGGATCCAGATCGGTGCGGAGACGGCGAGGATCAGCCCGTCGGCGCGGCGTACGCGCAGGAAGTACCACTCGTTGCGCTCGGTGACGGGGACCTCGAACGCGCCGCGGGCGCCGGTGGCGCGTTGCAGCGGCTGGTAGTTCTCGGCGTTGTCGGCGGCCGAGGACATCAGCTCCACCACCGTGTCGTCCGGCAACTCGGTGGCGCCGAAGTCGCGCGCCGCCGCATAGTCGAGCCGCACCACGCTGCCCGGCGCGCGCACCAGACGCGAGCCCATGGGATGACGCGGCTCGGCGTGGAAGTCCAGCTTCAGGTCGTTGTGCTGCTGGCGTACCGCGTACATGCGCCGCGCCAGCATGGCCTCCTGCAGGTCGGCGGCCTGACGGGTGCGGGCGATCAGCACGGTCTTGGGCAGGTCGGCCTCACCCCAGGTGGTGCCGTGGTGATCCTCGGAACCGGCGGGCGCGAGATACCAGCCCTGGTCCAGCGCGTAACCCAGCCAGGAGCCCTTCTTGCCGCCGGTGTCGTACTCGCTGCCCTTGCCAAAAACTTCCACGCCCACGGCGCGGTAATTGGCGCCGTCCACGTAGCGGAAATCATTGAAGGTATAGGCCGGGTCGCCCAGGCCCACGGCCTGCAGGCCGCCGTGCAGGGCGTCCTCGCGGCCGGGGTGGTTGAAGACCAGCAGGCCGTCGTCGCCGCCGCCGAGCTCGGCGGGGTACAGGAACCAGTTCCAGAACACCGACATGTCCACGGCATAGCCCGGCTCGGCCTTGGCGTTGAGATTGTGCGCGGACCAGAACACGTTGGCGTGGCCGAAGCGGTCCGAGGTCCACTCGAAGCCGCGGAACGGCGTGAAGCCGGTGCGGGTATGGGCTGCCACCGCATCGGCGGTGGCTTCCCACTTGTCGAAGGATTCTTCCGGGTTGTCCGGATCGGCGAGGATGCATTCGAGGAAGCGCGGCGACAGGCATTCCGCCGCCGGCAGCGGCAGCGGGATGGCCAGGTTGTCCGAGTGATCGCTGATGCCGGCAAAGTCGAAACCCTTGGCCCGCACGCGGGCAAAGACATCTTCCGGCGTGGTGGCCAGGGTGCCGTCGGAGTAGGCGGTGTGCTCGTGCAGCGCGCCCCAGTAGTGCGGGTAATCCACGAATTCGGGATAGGCCGGGTTGCAGGCCGCGGCTGAATCCGTTGGCGGCAGTTTTTCCAGCAGGTAGCTGGGCGAGAGCAGCGTGCCCAGCAGCGCCGCGCAGCCCGGCGCCGCCGGATTGTCCATGCAGACGGCGATGCCCGGGTCCAGGCTGGCGAGGAAGCCCGCCGGGCAGTCGGCGTGGAACGGCTCGTTCCGGCACCGCTCCGGATCGCGCGGCACCACGCGCGCCAGCGGCGCCAGCGGGCAGCCGCGCTGGAACGGATCGTCCAGGCAGCCGAACAGGTCCGGGTCGCGCGAGGGCGGGCGCGGCTCGGCGTAAACCTCGACCTGTCCGGCGGAGACGGCGGCGCCGTCGCTCACCTGGACCTCGAAACGCAGGGTGGCCGGCCCGGCCAGGTCCGGCACCACGAAGTGCGCCCGGTCGCGGGTGGCGTCGCGCAGGGCCACGAAGGGGCCGTCGAGCTGGCGCCACTGGTATTGCAGGGGGTGCCCGTCGGGGTCCGCTGCGCTGACCTGCAGCTGTACCGCCTCGCCGGGATACGGCACCTGCGGTGTGGCGCGGGTGGACTGCACCGCCGGCGCGCGGTTGGCCTCTGGCGGCAGCACGGTGATGCTGACGCGGTCGCGGCCCAGCCCGCCCTGGTCGTCGGTCACGTCGAGCACGAAGGTCTCGGCGCGCGCCTCGGGTCCGGACTCCACGCGCACGGCCAGTTCGCAGGTCTCGCCGAGCAGGGTTGCAGCCCCTTCGCGCCGCCAGGCGTAGGCCACGATCTGGCCATCGGGGTCCGTGGAGGCGCAGCCGTCGAGCTGCACGTCCTGGCTGCCGGTGACGATCTGTGCCTCGCCCGCCCGCGCCTGCGGCAGCCGGTTGGCGAAGCGGTCGCGGATGAACACGGTTACGGTGTCGCTGGCGCTCTGGCCTTCGCTGTCGGTGGCGGTAAAACGGAACACGGCCAGCGTGTCGGCCTCGACCTGCGGCAGCGTCAGGCTCAGCTGGTCTTCGTTGACCTGCGGCGGCAAGGTCACCGGCACGGCTTCGGGGTTGTCGTGGCGCCACTCGACGAAGGCGATGGCACGCCCCGCCGCCGCCGTGGCCTGTCCCTGCAGGCTGATCGGCGTACCTTCGTCCGCGATCCGGTCGGGGCCGGCCTCGACCTGCGGCAGCGCGGGCAGGGGCGCGGGGGCGGGTGATTCGCCGCTACAGGCGACCAGCAGGGACAGCAGCAGCCAGGGCAGGAGGAGCGCACGCATGCGAGGCGTCCGGTGGGGCGGACCCCGCATCTTCCACGTCCGCGGTGACACGTCAATGACACCCGGTTCAGCTCCGGCCGGCGGGTTCATGCATTGTCTGGGCGGGAACCGCCGTTCATCATAGAAAGCCGCTATGGGCCGGCGGCGAAAATTTTGTTCGGCATCGGGCCCCGGAATCGCTAAACTTGCGCACCGCAGCATGACCGGCCCCGCCGGCGGCGGCCGATTCACACCGACAACAGCTATAGGGAAGACACGATGGCGGTCACGATCGCGGTACTCAAAGAAACGCGCGCGCACGAAAAGCGCGTGGCCATGGTGCCGGCGGTGGCCGACAAGCTGGCCAAGCTGGGCGTCCAGATCCAGATGCAGTCCGGCGCCGGCACCGCGGTGAAGCTGCCGGACACCGCTTTCAGGAACGTGCACTTCGTCGCCAACCCGCAGGGGCTGGTGGGCGAGGCCGATATCGTGCTCGCCGTGCAGGCGCCCAGCGTCGAGGCGGTGCGGGCCATGAAGGAAGGCGCGATCCTGATCTCCTTCGTCTACGCGCACAAGGAAATCGAGCTGGTCAAGGCGCTGCGCGAGCGCAGGATCACCTGCTTTGCCATGGAGCTGGTGCCGCGCATCACCCGCGCGCAGGCCATGGACGCGCTGTCCAGCCAGGCCGCGCTGGCCGGTTACTACGCGGCGCTGATGGGCGCCACGCAGCTCGCCCGCATCCTGCCGATGATGACCACCGCGGTCGGCTCCATCCGCCCAGCCAAGGCGCTGGTGATGGGCCTGGGCGTGGCCGGCCTGCAGGCGCTGGCCACCGCGCGCCGCCTCGGCGCCATGACCGAGGGCTACGACGTGCGGCCCGAGACCAAGGAACAGGCCGAGTCGCTGGGCGCCAAGTTCGTGGATACCGGCGTGGACGCGCGCGGTGAAGGCGGTTACGCCCGCGAGCTGACCGCGGCGGAGAAGGACAAGATCGCCGCCGTGGTCACCAAGCACATCCAGGCCGCTGACATCATCATCACCACCGCCGCCATCCCCGGCCGGCCCAGCCCCAAGCTGATCAGCAAGGCGCAGGTGGACGGCATGAAGGCCGGCAGCGTGATCATCGACCTCGCCGCCGAAGGCGGCGGCAACTGCGAGTACACCGTGCCCGGTGAAACCGTGCAGGTGGGGCAGGTGACGGTCTGCGGCCCGCTCAATGTGCCCAGCCTGCTCGGCGAGCACGCCAGCGAGCTGTACGCCAAGAACCAGTACAACCTGCTCGAACTGATGCTCAAGGAAGGCCAGATCAGCCTCGACTGGGACGACGAAATCCTCGCCAAGGCGGTGCTCACGCACGCCGGCGAGATCCGCAACGAAGCCGCCAAGAAAGCGGTTGAAGCCGCCTAATCACGGAGCCATCCATGGACGCCACCACCACCATCACGGGCTTCGTCGCCCTGTACATCTTCATGCTCGCCGCCTTCACCGGCTACGAGATCATCGGCCGTGTGCCGTCGATCCTGCACACGCCGCTGATGTCGGGTTCCAACTTCATCCACGGCATCGTCGTGGTCGGTGCCATGTGGGCGCTGTTCAACGCCAGTTCGACGCTCGAACAGGCCATCGGCTTCTTCGGTGTACTGCTGGGCGCGGGCAACGCGGCCGGCGGCTACGTGGTCACCGAGCGCATGCTGGAAATGTTCAAGCCGTCCGACAAGAAAAAGTCGTGAATCGGGAATGGGGTATCGGGAATCGTAAAGGCCCGACCCCCGCTTCTGACGATTCCCGATTCTCGATTCCCGACTCCCGGAACTATTCATGAACGCACAATTCATCATTGACGCAGCCTTCATCGTCGCCACCCTGCTGTTCATCTACGGCCTCAAGCGCATGAGCTCGCCGGTGACGGCGCGCTCGGGCATCGTCGTCGCCGGGGCCGGCATGGTGGTGGCGGTGATCGTGGCCTTCCTCTACATCGCCGACGTCAACCCCAAGGCCGAGCCGTTCCTGCGTACCAACGTCGTCCTCGCCGTGATCGCGCTCGCCATCGGCCTCGGCTGGGCTTGGTGGAGCGGCAAGAAAGTAGCGATGACCGCCATGCCGCAGATGGTGGCGCTCTACAACGGCATGGGCGGCGGCGCGGCGGCGGCCATCGCCGCCATCGAGCTGTTCGGCCACAAGGCGCATGGCCTGGTGATCCTGGTCATGGCGGTGCTGGGCGGCATCATCGGCGCGGTGTCGCTGTCGGGCTCGCTGATCGCCTGGGCCAAGCTCGACGGGCGCGTCAACGGCACCTGGCGCTTCCCGGGTCTGCAGGCGGTCAACGCCGTGATCCTGCTGACCATCCTCGGCATCGGCGGCTGGACCGTGTATCAGGACGGCAACGTGCCGATGCTGCTGATCGCCAGCTTCTTCATCCTCGCGCTGGTCTATGGCGTGATGATGGCCATGCCCATCGGCGGCGCCGACATGCCGGTGGTGATCTCGCTGTTCAACGCCTTCACCGGTCTCGCCGTGGGCTTCGAGGGCTACGTGATCGGCAACGCCGCGCTGATGGTGGCGGGCATGGTGGTGGGCAGTGCCGGTACCCTGCTGACCCTGCTGATGGCCAAGGCCATGAACCGCAGCGTGTCCAACGTGCTGTTCTCCAACTTCGGCGCCAGCGGCGACGAAGCGCAGGGGGAGATCAAGGGCAGCATGAAGCCGGTGGAGGCGGGCGATGCCGGCATCAACATGCGCTACGCCTCCAAGGTCATCATCGCGCCGGGCTACGGGCTCGCGGTGGCGCAGGCGCAGCACAAGCTCTATGAGTTCGTGAAGCTGCTGCAGGCCAACGATGTGGACGTGAAATTCGCCATCCACCCGGTCGCGGGCCGCATGCCCGGCCACATGAACGTACTGCTCGCCGAGGCCGGCGTGCCCTACGACATCATTTACGACATGGAAGACATCAACAACGAGTTCAAGGAAGCCGATGTGGCCATCGTCATCGGCGCCAACGACACCGTGAACCCGGCCGCGCGCACCAACAAGTCCAGCCCCATCTACGGCATGCCCATCCTCAACGTGGACCAGGCCAAGCAGGTCTACGTGGTCAAGCGCGGCCAGGGCAAGGGCTACTCCGGCGTCGAGAACGAACTCTTCTTCAAGGACAACACCAACATGGTCTATGGCGACGCGCAGAAGGTGATGGTCGCCATGATCCAGGCGGTCAAGTCGCTGGAGGGCGGCGGACACTGAGGCATCGCGGTACCAAAAAAGCCGCCTGTGGAAGGCGGCTTTTTCATGGCTGCGGCTCTAAAGCCCGAGATGATCGAGGATGCCCTTGGCGGCCTCGCGGCCTTCAAAGACCGCGGTCACCACCAGATCGCTGCCGCGCACCATGTCGCCGCCGGCAAAAATCTTGGGATTGCTGGTCTGGAACTTGGTCTTGGGTGTGATGGCGATGCGTCCGTCGGCATGCGTCTTCACGCCGAAGTCCTGTAGCCAGGGCGCCGGGCTGGGGCGGAATCCGAAGGCGATCACCACACGGTCGGCGGGGATGATCTGCTCGGAGCCCGGGACTTCCTCGGGACGACGGCGGCCCTTGGCGTCGGGCGCGCCGAGGCGGGTCTCGACGACCTTGACGCCCTCGACCTTGCCCTCGCCGACGATGGCCACCGGCTGTCGGTTGAAGAGGAACTTCACGCCCTCTTCCTTGGCGTTGGCGACTTCGCGGCGGGAACCGGGCATGTTGGCCTCGTCACGGCGATAGACGCAGGTAACGCTGGCGGCCTGCTGACGCACCGAGGTCCGGTTGCAGTCCATCGCGGTATCGCCACCGCCCAGCACCACCACGCGCTGGCCAGCCATGTCGATGAAATCCGCCGCGGATTTCTCGATGCTCATGACGCGGTTAATATTGGAGATCAGGAAGGGCAGCGCGGAGACCACGCCGGGCAGGTCTTCACCCGGAAAATCGCCCTTCATGGAGGT
>JBKHXN010000071.1:0-7677 GCA_046565985.1 Gammaproteobacteria bacterium | reverse complement strand
GACAACTGGGGCCTGAAGAAGCTCGGCAAGCACGAGTACCACGAGTCCATCGACGAGATGAAGCATGCGGACCGGCTGATCGCCCGCATCCTGTTCCTGGAGGGGCTGCCCAACCTGCAGGATATGGGCAAGCTTTACATCGGCGAGAACGTGGAAGAGGTGCTCGCCTGCGACCTCAAGCTGGAGCTGGAGGCGCACCCGCTCTACAAGGAAGCCATCGCCTACTGCGAGAGCGTGAAGGACTACGTGACCCGCGAGTTGCTGGTGGCGATCCAGGAAAGCGAGGAGGAGCACATCGACTTCATCGAGGAGCAGCAGAAGCTCATCGAGCAGATCGGCCTGCAGAACTACTGCCAGCTCCAGGCCGATCCGCCCGGCGCCTCCTGAGCCCGCCGCGCTGTCATCAGGGCCGCCCGGTGCGGCCCTTTTTCATGTCTCAGAACGGCTTGACGATCACCAGGATCACGATCGCCACCAGCAGCACGGCGGGAATCTCGTTGACCAGCCGGTAAAAGCGCGCACTGCGGGTGTTCTGCCGCGCGGCAAAACGCCGCAGCGTGACCTTGAGCCAGCCGTGATAGCCGGACAGCAGCAGTACCAGCAGAATCTTCAGGTGCAGCCAGCCCATGCCGGCGTACACCGCCTTGGCGTAGGCGCTGTCGGCGGCCAGGACGGTGGCGATGCCGAAGATCCAGGTACCCAGCATGGCGAGGGTGGTGATGCCGTACAGGCGCCGCTCCATGAGGCAGAAGCGGTCGTGGTTCTCGGTGTCGCGCACCTCGGTGTGGTACACGAACAGCCGCGGCAGATACAGCAGGCCGGCGAACCAGCTGACGACGAAGATGACGTGCAGGGCCTTGATCCAGAGCATGGGCGTATCGGTTGGGGGACTTGCGGGTATTATCGCCGGGTTTTCGAGGGATACGGACCAACATGATCGAGATTGGCATCGTCGGCGGCACCGGCTACACCGGCGCCGAACTGCTGCGTCTGCTGGCGCAGCACCCGCAGGCGCGGGTGCGGGTGCTCACCTCCCGCCAGGAGGCGGGCCGCCCGGTGGCGGAGATCTTCCCCCACCTGCGCGGCTATCACGACGGCCTGCGCTACACCGCGCCCGACCCGGCGGCGCTCAAGGCCTGCCAGGCAGTATTCTTTGCCACCCCGCACGGCACGGCCATGGGTCTGGCGCCGGAGCTGGTGGCCGCCGGCGTGAAGGTGATCGACCTCTCCGCCGATTTCCGTTTGCAGGACCCCGCCGAGTTTGCGCGCTGGTACCAGCAGCCGCACAGCGCGCCGGAGCTGCTCGCCGAGGCGGTCTACGGCCTGCCGGAGGTCAATCGCAATGCCATCCGCCAGGCGCGCCTGGTGGCCAACCCCGGCTGCTATCCCACCGCCGTGCAGCTGGGGCTGCTGCCGCTGCTGGAAGCCGAGCTGATCGAGACCGAAGGCCTGATCGCCGACTGCAAGTCCGGCGTCAGCGGCGCCGGGCGTGAAGCGCGCACCGGTTCGCTGTTCAGCGAGGTGGCGGATTCCTTCAAGGCCTACGCGGTACCCGGCCACCGGCACGCGCCGGAGATCCGCCAGGGGCTGGAGCGGGCGGCGCAGGGTCCGGTGGGCATCACCTTCGTGCCGCATCTGCTGCCGCTGATCCGCGGCATCCACGCCACGCTGTACGCGCGCCTGAAGGCGCCGGTGGCCGACCTGCGCGCCGTGTTCGAGGCGCGCTACCGCGCCGAGCCCTTCGTGGATGTCGCGCCCACCGGCGACCATCCGGAAACCCGCGGGGTGCGCGCTTCCAACCTGTGCCGCATCTCGCCGCACCTGGCGCCGGACGGCCGTACCGTCGTGGTGCTGTCGGTGATCGACAATCTGGTCAAGGGCGCGTCCGGGCAGGCGGTGCAGAACTTCAACCTGATGATGGGGCTGGATGAGGGCCTGGGCCTGACGGCGCCGCCGGCCGCCCCCTGATGGAACACAAGATCGTCATCCAGCGGCACCGGCCCTGGCTGCGCGCGGGGCTGATCGTGCTCGCCACCAGTCTGCTCGCCGGCGGGGCCTGGGCGCTGTACGCCTACACCCGCGCCACCACGGTGTCGGATTTCAGCCGCGCCCAGCTGGAGGTCGAGCAGCTGCGTGACACGCGCCGGCAGCTTTCACGCGAGCTGCGCGCCGCCCAGGTCGAGGCTGCCCAGCTGCGCGACCAGCTGGTGTACGTGGAGCGCTCGCGCGACATAGACAAGCAGGCCTGCGAGTCGGTCCGCGGATCGCTGGGGCAGATCCAGGCCGAGGTCGCCGATCTGCGCGAGCAACTGGCGTTCTACCGTGGCATCGTCTCACCCGACCTGTCGCGCGCCGGCGTGCGGGTGCACGATTTCAAGATCCAGGCCCTGGAAGCCGCCAACCGCTACCGCTACGACCTGGTGCTGATCCAGTCGGTGCGCCACGACCGGCGCATCGACGGCCGGGTGGAGATCTCGGTGGAGGGGCTGATGCGCAACGCCCCGAAAACCCTGAGCTTTTCTGAAATGACCAGCCGCGGCGCCGCGAATCTGGTATTTTCCTTCAAGTACTTCGAGGAATTCAGTGGCGAGCTGACGCTGCCCGACGGATTCCGGCCACAACGTATCCGCATCCGTCTGGTCCCCCAGGCCAGCGGGGCGCCTCCGGTGGAAGACCAGTTCGACTGGACCAAATCATTTTCTGGATGAGGGATGACCGACATGAGCAAACTCTTTGGCCCGCCGCCGCAAAAAACCGCCACAGGCGTGGATACCCTGATCGGCCGTCAGACCGAGGTGCTGGGCGACGTGCGCTTTTCCGGCGGCCTGCATGTGGACGGCAAGATCAAGGGCAAGGTAGTGGCCAACGCCGACAAGAACGCCACGCTCTCGGTGAGCGAGAGCGGCTCCATTGAAGGGAACGTCCGCGTCCCCAATATTGTCCTTAACGGGCAGGTGGTGGGCGATGTCCACGCCAGCGAGCGCATCCAGCTCGCGGCGCGCGCCCGCGTCACCGGCAACGTGTATTACAAGATCATCCAGATGGAGGGCGGCGCCACGGTCAACGGCCAGATGGTGCACGAGACGGGCGAAGTCCTCGCCGCCATCGGCCACGCCAAGCCGGCCGGCAACGAGGAAACCCCGGAATCCGCCGCCGCCACAGCCGCCCGGATGTCCGCCGTCAAGAGTTGAGAGGTAACGAGCATGCAGCAGCAAGACACCCCCCTGGACGCGGCACCGCTGGTCTTCACCGACGCAGCCGCCAACAAGGTGCGCTCGCTGCTCGATGAAGAAGAGGACCGCGAGCAGAAGCTGCGGGTCTTCGTCACCGGCGGCGGCTGTTCGGGCTTCCAGTACGGCTTCAAGTTCGACAAGGCCGCCGAGGAGGGCGACACCGTCGTGGTCAAGAACGGCGTCACCCTGCTGGTGGACGCCATGAGCGTGCAGTACCTGACCGGCGCGGAGATCGACTACAAGGAAAGTGTGGAGGGCGCCCAGTTCGTCATCCGCAACCCCAACGCCACCACCACCTGCGGCTGCGGGTCTTCGTTCTCGGTCTGAGCCTGCTCAGGGCGCGTAGAGCGCGCCCAGTACCGCCGTGCGCCGCGCCCCTGTCACCTGCGGGGCATTGCCGGGCAGATTCCGCAGGCGCCGCAGCGCCAGCCAGGCGAAGGCGCTGGCTTCCACCGCCTGCGGGTCCAGGCCCAGCGCCGCGGTGCTCTGCACCGGAATACCGGGCAGCGCCGCCTGCAGCTCCCGCATCAGCAGCCCGTTGCGCGCCCCGCCCCCGCAGACGAACAGCTCGCTTACGCCCGCGCAGGCCTGCACCGCCACCGCGATCGAGCGCACGCTGAGCGCGCACAGGCTGCGCTGCACGTCCGCCGGCGCAAACTGGTCCAGCGCGGGACAGCGCTGCCGAACCCAGCCGAGGTGAAAGTAATCCCGTCCCGTGCTCTTGGGCGCCGGGGCGTGGAAATACGGGTCCGCCCACAGCGCATCGAGCAGTGCCGGCAGTACCTGCCCCGTAGCGCCCCAGGCACCGTCCGCGTCGTAGGCCTGGCCCAGATGCTGGCTGGCCCACTCGTCCATCAGGCCATTGCCGGGCCCGGTATCAAACCCCCGCCGCAGGTCGCCGTGATCCAGCAGGCTGAGATTGCCGATGCCGCCGATGTTCACCACGCAGCGCACCCGATCGGCCGCGGCAAAAACGGCGTGGTGGAAGGCGGGCACCAGCGGCGCGCCCTCGCCGCCCAGGGCGATGTCGGCCCGGCGGAAATCCGCCACCACCGGGATGCCGGCGCGCACGGCGATGCGGTTGGGGTCGCCCAGCTGCAGGCTGGAGCCGGCGCCTCGCGGATCGTGGAACACGGTCTGGCCGTGGGAGCCGGCGGCCTGCAAGGGAAATTCCGCCGCAGCCGATTCGAGCAGCGCCGCAAATTCGTCGCCCACCGCGCGGTCGAGCTCGGCCAGTTCCGCCAGCGGGATCGGGGCAGTGCCGCGTTGCAGGCTCAGCAGGCGCTGGCGCAGCGCCGCCGGATAGGGGCGGGAGCGCAGGGCCAGGGTGCGGACAAAGCGCGTCTGCGCAAATTCGCAGACCGCGAGATCCACACTGTCCATGCTGGTGCCGGAGATCAGTCCGGCATAGCACTGTGCGTCCAAGTTACTGCGCCAGGCGCACCGGTACGGGAGCGGCGTTCTGCTGGGCGAACTGCTGGGCCTGCGAGAGGGCGTCGAGCTGGGCCAGCAGATGGGCGTTCTGGCTCTTCCACACGGCGAGCTCGGATTTGGACAGCGGATTGGCGCGCGGCAGCGCCACCGTCATGGGGTTCTTGTGGATGCCACGCACGCGGAATTCATAGTGCAGGTGCGGTGCGGTGGCGAGCCCCGTGGCGCCGACATAGCCGATCACCTGTCCCTGGCGCACGCGGCTGCCCACGCCCAGGCCGGCGCGGTAGCGTGACATGTGCGCGTACAGGGTTTCGTACTGGGTGCCGTGCTTGACGATCACCACCCGGCCATAGCCGCCCTTGACGCCCATGAACACGATCTTGCCATCGCCGGTGGCCTTGATCGGCGTGCCGGTACCGGCGGCGTAATCCACGCCCTTGTGGGCGCGGATGGTGTTGAGGATGGGATGCATGCGTCGCAGGTTGAAGCGCGAGCTGATGCGGGCAAAGTCCACCGGCGAGCGCAGGAAGGCGGTACGCACCGACTGCCCTTCCGGCGTGTAGTAGGCGGCGTTCCCCTGCTCGTCCTCGTGGCGCATGGCGCGGTAGGTGCGATTCTGGTTGACGAACTCGGCCAGCAGGATATTGCCGTCGCGCAGCTTCTCGCCGTTCTTGAAGATCTCTTCGTAGATCACCGTGAAGCGGTCGCCCTGGCGCAGGTCCAGCGCAAAGTCGATGTCGTAGCCGAAGATCTCGGCCAGTTCCATGATCAGCCGGTTGGACAGGCCCGCCTCCAGCCCCGAGGCAAACAGCGAGGAATTGATGTGCGCCTGCGCCTGCGCCGGCCGCGCGTCCATCTCCGCGGCCAGGATCAGGGCTTCGAGCTGCTGGTCCACACGGCGGATCTGCAGGGTCTGGGTTTCGTCCAGCTCGAAGGACAATTCTTCCAGCCGGCCCTCGGCGTTCTTGCGCAGATGGAATTTTTCACCGGCGCGCAGCCGCTTCAGGCGCGCCGTCTCGCCCTTGAGCGCGAGCACTTCCAGCCAGTCGCTCTTGGGCATGCCCTCGCCCTCGATGATGGCGGAGAAAGTCTGCCCCGGCTTCACCTTCACGGTGATCCAGCCGCTCGCCGGCGGAATTTCCAGCGTGGTGGACAGCGCGTCCTGAACCGCGGTTTCGAAGGCGTCGATCTCGGTCTGGGTCTGCGCCAGCAGCGTCTGCGCCTCGCTCGGCTGCGCCGGTTTGGCGGCGAACTGGCGGCTGGCCGAGCCCTCGCGCGCCATCAGCCCGGCGATGCTGACCAGGCACAGGCTCACGATCAGCACGGAGCGTCTGGCGGAAGGCCGACGGCGCGCGGGTTCCGCTGCGATATAATCTTTTTTCATGCACCCCAATCCAAATCACGACGCCGGCGCCCTCGCGCCGACCAGCCCCTGGAATCCAGTCTTGCGTGTCCCGTTCCCAGCCTATGGGGCGTAAGAAAGCATAAAATACTTTTACATGCAACAACTTCCCGGCGATATTTTCCGTATCACCTTAAAGTTCGATAAAAACGAACAACGCCAAGAGTGCCGCGATGAATGCTGATCTGGCCGAGCTGGAACGCGGCACCGAAGACATCCTGCCCCGCGATGAATGGGTCCAGCGCCTGCAGCAGGCCACCGCCCAGGGGCGGCGGCTGAAGGTCAAGGCCGGGTTCGATCCCACGGCCCGCGACCTGCACCTGGGCCACACGCTGCTGCTCAACAAGCTGCGCGCCTTCCAGGAAGCCGGCCACGAGGCCATTTTCCTGATCGGCGACTTCACCGGCATGATCGGCGACCCCACCGGCAAGAACGAGACCCGCAAGCCGCTGACGCGCGCGCAGGTGCAGGAGAACGCCCAGACCTACCAGGAGCAGGTGTTCAAGATCCTGCGTCCGGAGCAGACCACCATCGCCTTCAATTCCAGTTGGCTCGACGGCCTGGGCGCGGAAGGCATGATCCGCCTCGCGGCACAGCACACCGTGGCGCGCATGCTGGAGCGCGACGATTTCTCCAAGCGCTACAAGGACGGCCAGCCCATCGCCATACACGAATTTCTTTACCCGCTGCTGCAGGGCTATGACTCGGTGGCGCTGCAGGCCGACGTCGAGCTGGGCGGTACCGACCAGAAGTTCAACCTGCTCGTCGGCCGGCATCTGCAGCAGGCGCACGGCCAGCGTCCGCAGATCATCCTTACCGTGCCGATCCTGGAGGGACTGGACGGCGTGCAGAAGATGAGCAAATCACTCGGCAACTACATCGCGCTCAACGACGCACCGGCCGACATGTTCGGCAAGCTCATGTCCATTTCCGACACGCTGATGTGGCGCTACTTTGACCTGCTGTCATTCCGCCCGCTCGCGGAACTGCGGCGTCTGCGCGAGTCGGTCGAGGACGGCGCCAATCCGCGCGACATCAAGATGGAATTGGGCGTGGAGCTGGTGGCCCGCTTTCACGGCGCCGCCGCGGGCGAGGCCGCCCGTGCCGGTTTCATCGCCCAGTTCTCGCAGCGCGAACTGCCGCAGGACATTCCGGAAATCCGCATCGCCGCGCCGGCCGAAGGCCTGCCGCTCGCACGCGTGCTCAAGGAGGCCGGGCTGGTGGCGAGCAACGCCGAGGGCAACCGCATGATCGAACAGCGTGCGGTGCGCGTGGACCAGCAACGGGTGGAGGACCGCAGCCACCTGCTCGCTCCGGGTGCCACCTACCTGCTGCAGGTGGGCAGCCGCCGCTATGCCCGCGCCACGCTCGCCGCCGGGGCGGGCGCCGTCTAGCGGCGTTTACGCTCGCCGCAGAAAATCTTCATCTGTTTCAGCGGCTTGTCATTTGCCTGCAACATCTTTCTTGACGCCCCGGCCGGCCTGCGTAGAATGCGCCTCCCGGTCACGCCCTGGGTAGTGAGGTAGAGGGGGGAGTGGCCCATGTTTTTTAACAGGACGAGCAAGTAATTTGTGTGGGTGCTCCTGTGCACATGGTTCAGAGCCATGC
>JBKHXN010000070.1:0-23266 GCA_046565985.1 Gammaproteobacteria bacterium | reverse complement strand
GCAAGGCGTCGTCGAGCCTGAAGTCCAGGGTCCCCGCCTCGTCACGGGCGGCAGCGGCGGCCGGAGCGGCGGACGGAGTGGGCGCCTCGAGATCGTCGAGCTTGAAGTCCAGCACGCCCTCGTCCGCTGCCTGGGCGACTTCGGCATCCGCGCCATCCGCGGTATCCGCGGCATCCGCGCCATCCTGGAACAGGCTGTGATCCGGGTAGAGCTGGCGACCGAGTCCCGCCAGCTTGTTCCAGTCCTTGCCGGAGAGGAAGGGCTGGGCGGTCTCCGCAACCTCCATGAAATCAATGGCCTTGCCCTGGGCGAAGAACACCTCGGCGAGCTTGATGTAGTACGGCGCCGGATCGTGCGCTGTCTCGATGGCCTCGCGCAGGACCTTGACCGCATCATCGTGGTGGCCATAACCCAGGTGGGCGTCCGCCTGGGCAATCGGGTCATCCGATTGTTCCGCTTCGGTCGGCATGGCGTCCACGTCGAGCTGGGTGGTGGCGTCAAATCCGTCCTGCTCGAGTTCCCTGAGCGGCTTGGTCGGCGTGTCGGTCAGCAGGTCATCGACATTGAGTTCCGGCAGGCTGTCCAGCTCGTCGGCCTCCAGAACCGTATCCGGCCGCTTGTCCAGCGTGGGCGGAACGCGGCGTGAGGTGGCGGCGGCCGAAGGCTTGCTGTAGGCCGCCATGACGGCTTCCTCGGCCAGATCCTGCAGCTGCGAGGCTTCGGCAAAATCCTCCTGCGGCTCATCCACGGCGGGCGCGGCCTGGGCATCCGCCGCGGCACGTGCGGCGATCTTGTCCTCCTGCCCGGTGACGGCCGGGCGGCGGCGACGGACATACACCCAGCCCAGCAGCGCCGCCACCAGAGCCAGCACGCCGAGCAGCAGCGGCGTTGGCAGCACGCGACCCAGGGCGTCGAGCAGGGGCTCGCGCGCGGGCGCGGGCTGGGCCGGTGTGACGGTGGCCGGGGCTTCGGCGGGCGGCGTTTCCATCTCGGCAACCGGCGCGGTGCCGGCCGCCGGATCGGCCACTGCCCGGGTCGATTCCTGCTGCGTATCTTCAGCCCCAGCGGGCACGGACGCTGCCTCTGCCTGCGTGGCTGCATCCGTCTGCGTATCGGTTGCTGGCGCCTCTGTCACGGGCGCCGGCTCGCCGCTGGCATCGGGCGTGGCGGTCTCCACCAACGGCTGCGGTTCGACCACCGGAGTAGCTGCCGCGGGCTCCTGCACGACCGGCGCGGGCGCCGGCTTGGCGGGGGGCGTGCTGGCCGTGCGGTCCGATTCGGCGCGCAGCGCCAGCACCCGCGCCTGCGCCTCGTCCGGCGGGGTGGCGAGTACGCGGGTACGGGTGGGCACGTCCAGCGTCGCGCCCTTCATCAGGCCGCCGATGCGGCCACGGTCAAAGGCGGTGGGGTTGGCCTCGTAGAGTGCCAGCTGCATCTGGCCCATGGTCGCGCCTTCCGGCAGCAGCCGGGTGGCGATGCTCCACAGCGTCTCGCCGGGCTTGACCGGGCCATAGGTCCGGGGGGCCTTGCGGGCCGGGGGGGTGGCAGCCGCCGGGGCGGCAGGAGCCGATTCGACCTGCGGCTGGGCCGCTGGCACCGGGACGCTGCGGGCCGGAGCGACCGGCGCGGGCGCACTCGCCTGGGGCTGGGGCTGGGGCTCGGACTGCGCCGGGCCCATGCTCGGCGGCGGAGGCAGCGGGATGGGCTGGGCCTGCGGGGCCGGCTGGCGGGCGGCCAGTTCCGGCGGATCGAGGAAGATGGTGTATTCGCGCTGCAGACGGCTGCCGGCGGCACGCACGTCCAGCAGCAGGGTGAGCAGCGGATCGCGCGCGTTGCGCGTGCTGCTGATCAGGATGCGGGGATTGCCGCCGTCGGTCTTGACCGTGAACTGCAGCGTGGAGAGGTAATCCATGCGCTCCAGGCCCTGGCTCACATAGTCCTCGTTCTCGGCCACTTCCACGATCAGGCTCTCGGCCTCGTCGGGACGGATCGACAGCAGGGGGATGGTGGCCGACAGTGGCTGGTTGAGCGCGGAGTTGACGGTGATCTCACCCAGGCCCAGCGCATGGGCCTGCGGCAGCCACAGCGCGGCGGTCATCAGGACGGTTAACGCGGTTCGACGGAGCATGTCCTCTCCAAGCTTGCCGCACGGGTCAACCACCTCCGCCGCAGCGTTCCAATATTCAGGGCACGCGTTAATTAACGCATGTAACTCCTTTTATACCCTATAAATAGTCACGAACCAAGACTTCCGCGATCTGGATGGAATTGAGCGCCGCGCCTTTGCGGATGTTGTCGGACACCACCCACAGGTTCAGGCCACGCGGGTGCGAGATGTCCTCGCGGATACGGCCGACGAAGGTGGCGTCCTGCCCGGAGGCCTCGGTCACCGGGGTGGGATAGCCGCCGTCGCGGCGCTCGTCCACCACGGTGACGCCCGGTGCCCTGGCCAGCAGCGCGCGGGCGGCCTCGGCGGTGATCTTGTCGCGCGTCTCGATGTGCACGGCCTCGGAGTGCCCGTAGAACACCGGCACGCGCACCGCCGTGGGATTCACCTGGATGCTGTCGTCGCCCATGATCTTGCGCGTCTCCCAGACCATCTTCATCTCTTCCTTGGTGTAGCCGTTGTCCTGGAAGACGTCGATGTGCGGCAGCACGTTGAATGCGATCTGCTTGGGATAAACCTTGCGCTCCACCTCCTTGAAGCTCAGCAGCGCAGAGGTCTGGCGGCCGAGTTCCTCGATGGCCTCCTTGCCCGTGCCCGAGACCGCTTGGTAGGTGGCGACGTTGATGCGGGTGATGCCCACGGCGTCGTAGATAGGCTTGAGCGCCACCAGCATCTGGATGGTGGAGCAGTTGGGATTGGCGATGATGCCGCGGTTGCGGTAGAGCGCGATGGCCTGCGGATTGACCTCCGGCACCACCAGCGGAATGTCCGCGTCGTAGCGGAACTGCGAGGTGTTGTCGATCACCACACAGCCGGCCGCGGCGGCCTTCGGCGCATAGACCGCAGAGACCGAGGCGCCGGGCGAGAACAGGCCGATCTGCACCTTGGAAAAATCGAAGGTGGCGAGATCTTCCACCACCAGCTCGCGGTTGCCGAACGCCACGCGGCTGCCCGCGCTGCGTTCGCTGGCCAGCGCGTACACCTTGCCCACCGGGAATTTGCGCTGGGCGAGGATGGACAGCATCACCTCCCCCACTGCGCCGGTGGCGCCGACCACTGCAACGTCAAATTTCTTGCTCATGTCTTCAGGACCTGGATGGATTCGGGGAGTGCTGGAGTTGTTCGATGACCGCGTCGCCCATCTCGCGGGTGCTGGCACGGGTTTGCCCGGCGGTGGCGATGTCGGCGGTGCGCAGGCCCGCGGCCAGTACCTGCTGCACGGCTGCTTCGATGCGCTCCGCCAGATCGGCGCGCGACAGCGAGTAACGCAGCAGCATGGCCAGACTGAGGATCGTCGCCAGCGGGTTGGCGATCCCGCGCCCGGCGATGTCCGGCGCGCTGCCGTGGATGGGTTCGTACAGGCCCTGGCGCCGTGCATTGAGCGATGCCGAAGGCAGCATGCCGATACTGCCGGTGAGCTGTGCGGCGATGTCGGAGAGGATATCGCCGAACAGGTTGCTGGTGACGATCACGTCGAACTGCTTGGGCGCTCGCACCAGCTGCATGGCGGCGTTGTCCACATAGAGATGGCTCAGTTCCACGTCGGGGTAGTCGCGGGCCACGGCGATGACCACTTCGCGCCACAGTTGCGAGGACTCCAGCACGTTGGCCTTGTCCACCGAACAGAGCCGTCGGCCGCGCAGGCGCGCGGCTTCAAAGGCGGTGCGCGCGATGCGCTCGATCTCGAACTCGGAATAGGCCTCGGTGTCGCTGGCCACGCGGGTCTGGGGCACACGCTGATCGCCCACCGGGTAATCCCGCTCCACGGTGGCGCTGCGCCGGCCGAAGTAGATGCCGCCGGTGAGCTCGCGCACGATCAGCAGGTCCAGCCCGGCCACCAGCTCCGGCTTGAGAGAGGACGCCGCGGCGAGCTGCGGATACAGGATCGCCGGCCGCAGGTTGGCGTACAGGCCCAGGCCGGCACGGATCGCCAGCAGGCCACGCTCCGGGCGCAGGGGCTTGGGCAGCGTGTCGTAGCGCGGGCCGCCCACCGCGCCCATCAGCACCGCATCGGCCGCACGGGCCTGCGCCAGCGTCTGGGCAGGCAGGGGCTCGCCGTGGACATCGTAGGCCGCGCCGCCGATCAGCCCCTGCGACCAGCTCGCATCGAGCCCATGCCGGTCGCGCAGGACGGTGAGCACGCGCTCGGCCTCGGCCACCACTTCGGGGCCGATGCCGTCGCCAGGCAGCAGCAGGATCCGGGCGCTCATGGGCGCGGATCCTGGAACAGCCAGGGCGCGGATTCACGCCGGCGCGCTTCATAACTGCGGATCGCGTCGGCGTGGGTGAGCGTCAGGCCGATCTCGTCCAGGCCGCGGATCAGGCAGTCCTTGCGGAAGGCGTCGATCTCGAAGGCAAACCGCGTCCCGTCAGGGGTAATCACCGCCTGCGCGGGCAGGTCGATGCTCAGGCGCCAAGCCGGGTCGGCGGCCGCCTCGCGGAACAGCCGTTCCACCGCGTCCGCGGGCAGGACCACCGGCAGAAAACCGTTCTTGAAGCTGTTGTTGAAGAAGATGTCGGCAAAACTGGGGGCGATCACCGCACGCAGGCCATAGTCGTCCAGCGCCCAGACCGCGTGCTCGCGCGAGGAACCGCAGCCGAAGTTCTCCCGCGCCAGCAGGATCTGGGCACCCTGGTACTGGGGCTGGTTGAGGACGAAGTCCGGGTTGGGGCGGCGGCTCGCCACCGGCACGTCGAGATCACCCGGGTCCAGATAGCGCCAGTCGTCGAACAGGTACTGGCCAAAGCCGGTGCGCGAAACCGACTTCAGGTACTGCTTGGGGATGATCGCGTCCGTGTCCACGTTGGGGCGGTCGAGCGGGATCACCTTTGATGTTAATTTATTAAATGATTTCATGTAATTAAAACATATATCTAATATATTGAATTAAGTTTAGACGAATTGAATCCCGGCCTCAGGGCGCGAAGCGGCGCACGTCCACGAAGTGCCCGGCCACCCCCGCGGCGGCGGCCATGGCCGGACTGACCAGGTGGGTGCGCCCACCCTGCCCCTGCCGGCCCTCGAAATTGCGGTTGGAGGTGCTGGCGCAGCGCTCGCCGGGCTCGAGCCGGTCGGCGTTCATCGCCAGGCACATGGAGCAGCCGGGCTCGCGCCACTCAAAGCCGGCGGCGAGGAAGATGCGATCCAGGCCCTCGGCCTCGGCCTGCGCCTTCACCAGCCCGGAACCGGGCACCACCATCGCCAGCCTGACCCCCGGCGCCTTGTGCCGCCCCCGCACCACTGCGGCCGCGGCGCGCAGATCCTCGATGCGCGAGTTGGTGCAGGAGCCGATGAAGACCTTGTCGATGTGGATCGCCTCGATCGGCGTGTTGGCCGCCAGCCCCATGTAGGCCAGCGCTTTCTGCATGCCGCTGCGCTTGACCGGGTCCGGCTCCTGCGCGGGGTCGGGCACCCGGGCCCCCACCGGCAGGACCATCTCCGGCGAAGTGCCCCAGGTCACCTGGGGCTGGATGTCGGCCGCCTCGATCTGCACTTCGCGGTCGAAGCGCGCACCCTCATCGCTGTGCAGGCTGCGCCAGTGCGCCACTGCCTGGTCCCACTGCACCCCCTGCGGGGCATAGGGGCGGCCGCGCAGGTAGTCAATGGTGGTCTGGTCCACCGCCACCAGCCCGGCACGGGCGCCGGCCTCGATGGCCATGTTGCAGACCGTCATGCGGCCTTCCATGGAGAGCTGGCGGATCGCCTCGCCGGCAAATTCGATGGCGTACCCGGTGCCGCCCGCCGTGCCGATGCGGCCGATGATGGCGAGCACGATGTCCTTGGCCGTGATGCCGGGCGCCACTTGGCCGTTCACGCTGATGCGCAGGGTCCTTGACGGCTTGAGGTTCAGCGTCTGGGTAGCCAGCGCATGCTCCACCTCGCTGGTGCCGATGCCAAAGGCCAGCGCGCCGAAAGCGCCGTGGGTGCTGGTGTGCGAATCACCGCAGACCACCGTCATGCCCGGCAGCGTGGCGCCCTGCTCGGGGCCGATGACGTGCACGATGCCCTGGCGCCGGTCGGACATCGGAAAATAAGTGATGCCGAACTCGCCGGTATTGCGCGCCAGCGCGTCGACCTGGGCGCGCGAGATGGGATCGGCGATGCCCTGGGCGCGCCCGGTGGTGGGCACGTTGTGGTCGGCCACCGCCAGGTTGGCCTGCACCCGCCAGGGGGCACGCCCGGCCAGGCGCAGGCCGTCGAAGGCCTGCGGACTGGTGACCTCATGGACCAGATGGCGGTCGATATAGATCAGGCAGGAACCGTCGCCGTTGTCGCGGACGACGTGCTCATCCCAGATTTTCTGATACAGCGTGCGGGCCATGCGGCGCTCCAGTACGGTCAATGGCGCGCAGTGTAGGCCGCTGTATTACATAACTCCAATGAATCGTTTTCATTTTATGTATTCTATATAGATATGGATATCGAAACCCTGGCCGCCTTCGTGGAAGTGGCCGACCACGGCTCCTTCTCGCTCGCCGCGCAACGCCTGCACCTCACGCAACCGGCGGTCAGCAAGCGCATCGCCACGCTGGAGGCGCGCACCGGCCAGCCGCTGCTGGACCGCATCGGCCGTCGCGTGACGCTGACCGACGCCGGGCGCACCCTGCTGCCCTACGCGCGGCGGGTGCTGCAGGACCTGGAGGACGGACGGCGGGCGCTGTCGCACCTCAACCAGGAGATCCGCGGACGCCTGAGCATCGGCACCAGCCACCACATCGGCCTGCACCGCCTGCCGCCGGCGCTCAAGCAGTACACCCAGCAGCACCCGGACGTGGACCTGGACCTGCACTTCATGGACTCCGAGGACGCCTGCGAGGCCGTGCTCGCCGGGCGGCTGGAACTCGGTATCGTCACCCTGCCCAGCCAGCCGCTGCCCAAACTGGAACAGCACAAGGTCTGGGATGATCCCCTCTCGGTGGTCGTGGCGCCTGGGCACCCCCTGCTCACCACTGGGCGGCGCACGCCGCTGGCGGCACTGGCGGCGCACCCGGCGGTGCTGCCGGACGAGGCCACCTATACCCATCGCATCATCAAGGCCGAGTTGCAGCGCGGCGGCGTCAGCCCGCATGTGCGGCTGTCCACCAATTATCTGGAGACGCTGAAGATGCTGGTCGCCATCGGCCTGGGCTGGAGCGTGCTGCCGGACTCGATGCTCGACGAGAGCATCCGCGCCCTGCCCGTCAGCGGTCTGCGGCTGCGCCGCGCTCTGGGTCTGGTCTGGCACCAGGGACGCACCCTCTCGGGCCCGGCCCGGGCCCTGATCGGCCAGCTGCAGGCTGCCACCGGCCGGCCCGGCGATTCCCCTAAAATGCGGGCATGAACCCAGAACCCGCCCAGGACGCAGCAGAAGCCGGGACGGCCGCAGCGGGAGACGAGGCCCAGCGGCGTTACCTGGCGCTGGAAGCGGAGGCCGCGCTGCTGCCCCATGCGGCACAGCTCACCCGCGGCTTCCGTCTGCGCTTCGAGCCTGCCCTGGAAAGCGAGTTCCGCGATGCCTTCTGGGCGCGCAACACCGAGCGCGTCTATTACGGCGTGCTGATCGGCGTGCTGATCATTATCGCGTTTGCGCTCAAGGATATCCTCACCTACCCGCGCGAAGTCTGGATCTGGACCGCCGGCATCCGCCTGTTCGTGGTGATCCCCGCAATACTGCTGCTGTACCTCCTCACCCGCCATCGCAGCCGGGCGCTGGGCGAGCTTTGTGTCGCCGGCGGCGGCCTGATTGCCCTGTTCGGGCTGGCATCGGCCATCTGTGCCTCGATCCTGCTGGGGCACAACATGCCCTATGAAGGGCTGCTGATCATCACCTTCTACCTGTACTTCATGATCGGCCTGCGCCTGCCGCTGGCCATGCTCGCGGCGCTGCCGCTGCTGCCGGCCTTCGTCGCCGGCTGCGTCCTGCTGGACCTGCCGCCGGCCGACACCGTGATCCGCAGTTTCTATCTGCTGACGGCCAACGTCATCGGCATCTTCGGCGTGTACACGCTGGAGCGCCTGGCACGCGAGGGCTATCTGACCGAGCAGCTCGCCCGCTTCCGCGCCGAGCGCGATCCGCTGACGCTGATCTACAACCGCCGCGCACTGCTCGAACACCTGCGCCGGCTGTGGCGGCTGGGCCGCCGCCAGGGCGAGGCCCTGGCGGTCTTCCTCATCGACGTGGATCACTTCAAACCCTACAACGACCGCCACGGCCACCTCGCCGGCGACCGCTGTCTGATCGGCGTGGCCCGTGCGCTCACGGCTTGCCTCAACCGTCCGCTCGACATGGTGGGCCGCTTTGGCGGCGAGGAATTCCTCGCCATCGCCTACAACCCGAGTCCGGAGTCGCTGGAACAGCTGGCGGACCGACTGTGCCGCATGGTGGCGAGCACCACGGCGGGGCCGGATTATGCGGCGGGCGTCACGGTGAGCATCGGCGCCGCCTGCCTGGTGCCGGAAAAACACCTGGACGAATCCAGGCTGCTGGAATACGCCGACACGGCGCTCTACCGTGCCAAGGACCGGGGCCGCAACCGTTATGAGGTCATCCGCCTGGAGCCCGTCGGCTCACCGGCCGCGCCCGGCCACCCTGCCCCGGCCGCTCAGTAGCGGCGCGGGCGCGTCCCCGGCTTGTGCGGCGGACGGGGGCGCGCCGCCCGCTCCGGCGCGGCTGCCGTGGCGGGAGCGATCTGCAGCTGCTGTCCGGCCACCCAGACTTTCTGGAGATGACGGAAAGTCTCCTTGGGCATGCCGCGCGGCAGGTCCACGTGGCTGTAATCCTCGAAGATCTCGATGCGGCCGATGAACTGGCTGTCCAGCCCCGCCTCGTTGGCGATGGCGCCGACCAGATTGGCGGGCTTGACGCCGTGGGCGTGGCCCACCGCCACCCGGTAGGTTTCCAGCTCGGCGTCCCGGGCCGGCGTGGCGCGGGCACGGGCCGGGGTCCGCTCCGGCGGCCGGCCTTCGGCGGCGGCGCGGCGCGGCGCCGGGCGCGTGGTGCGGGCCGGCGGCTCGGTGGGGGGCGATACCGGTGAAAGACCGCGCTCCGGCGCGGGGCCGTCGGCGGCCAGCCGCCGACGCTCGCTGGTGGCCACGTCCAGCAGCAGGGGCACGCTGCCCTGGGCCATCTGCGCGAGCGCGGCCGCCACTTCCAGCAGGCTATGGCCTTCGGTCTGGACGTAGGACTCGACCACCTGCTGCAGACCCTCCAGCCCCCCGGCAGACAGCGTTTCGCTGATGCGCTGGGCAAAGCGCGCAACACGCTGCTGATTCACCGCCTCCACGGTAGGCAGCTGCATGGGCGTGATCGGCTGGCGGGTGGCGCGCTCGATGACCTTGAGCATGTGCCGCTCGCGCGGGGCGATGAACAGGATCGCATCGCCGCTGCGGCCGGCGCGCCCGGTACGGCCGATGCGGTGCACGTAGGACTCGGTGTCGTGCGGGATGTCGTAGTTGACGACGTGGCTGATGCGCTCCACGTCGAGCCCGCGAGCGGCCACGTCGGTCGCCACGGCAATATCGATCTGGCCGTCCTTGAGGCGTGCCACGGTGCGCTCGCGCTGGGCCTGCGGAATATCACCGTTGAGCGCGGCCACGGCAAAGCCGCGCGCCTCCAGGCGCTCCGCCAGCTCCACCGTGGCGGTCTTGGTGCGGGTGAAGATGATCATGCCGTCGAAGGGCTCGGCTTCCAGGATCCGCGTCAGCGCGTCGAGCTTGTTCATGCCGCTCACCATCCAGTACCGCTGGCGAACATTGGTGGCGGTGCGGGTCTTGGCCTCGATGGTGATCTCGGCAGGGGACCGCAGGTGCGTCTGCGCGATGCGGCGGATGGCCCCCGGCATGGTGGCCGAGAACAGGGCCACCTGACGCTCCGGCGGCACCAGCTTGAGGATCGCCTCCACGTCGTCAATGAAACCCATGCGCAGCATCTCGTCGGCCTCATCCAGCACCAGGGTGGTGATGGTGTCGAGTTTGAGCGTGCCGCGCTGCAGGTGGTCGGTGATGCGTCCGGGCGTTCCCACCACCACGTGCACGCCGCGGCGCAGCGCCGCCAGCTGCGGACCGTAGCTCTGGCCGCCGTAGATCGGCAGCACGTGGAACCCCTTCAGATGCTTGGCGTAGCGCTGGAAGGCCTCGGCCACCTGGATGGCGAGTTCGCGCGTCGGCGCCAGCACCAGTACCTGCGGCACCGCGCGGCGCAGGTCCAGGCGCGCCAGTGCCGGCAGGGCAAACGCCGCCGTCTTGCCGGTGCCGGTCTGCGCCTGGCCCAGCACGTCGGTGCCCCTGAGCAGGTGCGGGATGGTCGCGGCCTGGATCGGCGAAGGGGTTTCGTAGCCGACCTCGTCCAGCACCTGCAGCAGGGGCTCGGGGAGCTGGAGGTCGCGGAAAGTGAGGGGGGTATCGGCAGACATGGTCATTCTCGTACGTTGGACAGCGGGTGGGTACGCCCGTGCACCACGGCAGAGAGCGGCCGCCTATTGTACCGGGCTTCAGGCCGCCGGCAGTTTTTTCAGGCCGATCCAGTAACCGGCCAGCGCCACCAGCGCGGCGACCAGAAAGACCGCCTCGGGCGAGACCGCATCCCACAGGTAGCCGGAGCCCAGGCTGCCGATGCTGCCGCCCACCCCGTAGGCCACCGCGTTGTAGACCGCCTGCCCGCGTCCCTGCAGGGCGCGCGGGAACAGCCGCTGGACATAGTGCATGGCGACCGTGTGGTAGGCGCCGAAGGTCAGGCTGTGCGACAGCTGGGCGAGTATCAGCACCGGCCAGGATTGCACCAGCAGGGCAATCGCCGCCCAGCGCAGCGCGGTCATCAGCAGGGCGGCCAGCAGCAGCTGCCGGGCACTGAAGCGCAGCAGCAGGCGGCGCATGAGCAGAAACAGGCCGATCTCCGCCACCACGCCCAGGGCCCAGAGAACGCCGGCGACGCTGCGGGTGTAGCCGTGACGCTCCAGAAACAGGGTGAAGAAGTTGTAGTACGGCGCGAAGCTCAGCTGCGAGCACAGACAGACCGCCAGCAGCGCCAGGACCTCGGGCCGGCGCAGCGTGCGCCACAGTGAGGGCGGCAGGGGATCGGGCTCGTGCGTCTCCGGCGCCTCGCGCACACTCCAGGCGCTGATAGCCATACCCAGCCACATCAACCCCACCAGATAGGGCAAGGGCAGGATGCCGTAGCGGTCCAGCAGTGGCCCCAGACCCAGCACCGCCACCACGAAGCCCACCGACCCCCACAGCCGCACCCGCGAATAATCTCCGCCCTGGTGGCTGAGCTGGTTCAGGGCCACCACCTCGAACTGCGGCAGCAGCGCATGCCAGAACAGGGTGTAGGCCACCATCAAGCCGCCGATCCACAGCAGGCTGGGCGCAAAGGGAATGGCGAGGAACAGCAGCAGAGAGGCGAGCGCCGACCAGCGGATGATGGCGATCCGCTGGCCGCTGCGATCTGCCCAGGCACCCCACAGGATCGGCATCACCGAGCGGGTCAGGCCCATGAGCGCAAACGCCAGGCCCATCTGCGCCGCTGTGAATCCACGCGCCTGCAGGTAGGGCGCCCAGTAAGGCATGAACGCGCCCACGGTCGCGTAATAGAAAAAATAAAAGCCCGCGAGGCGGGCAGCGGGCGTGTGCGCGGGACTCACGGCCTTGCGGATTACGCCGGTCCGGCGGGCAGCCGCGGCGTGCGCGGAACCACGTCGGCATTCTGCGCACGCTGGCGCAGGGCGTGATCAATCAGCACCAGCGCCATCATCGCCTCGCCGATGGGCGTGGCGCGCAGGCCCACACAGGGATCGTGCCGCCCGGTGGTACGCATCTCCACCGCCTCACCGGCCTCGTTGATCGAGCGCCCGGGCGTGGTGATGCTGGACGTGGGCTTGATCGCGTAGCGCGCATAGACGGTCTGGCCGGTGCTGATGCCGCCGGCGATGCCGCCGGAGTGGTTGGCGAGAAACCCCTGTGGGCTCATCTCGTCGCGGTGCTCGGTGCCGCGCATCTGCGCCACGCGCATGCCGTCGCCGATCTCCACGCCCTTGACGGCGTTGATGCTCATCAGCGCCGAGGCGAGATCGGCGTCCAGCCGATCGAAGACCGGCTCGCCCCAGCCCGGCGGCACGTTCAGGGCTTCCACGTACAGGCAGGCGCCGATGGAATCTCCGGCCTCGCGCAGCGCAGTGATGGCGGCTTCCAGTTCCGGCACGCGCGCCGGGTCGGCGCTGAAGAAGGGATTGGTGTGAACCGCCGACCAGTCGCGCCGCTCGCAGCGGATATCGCCCATCTGCTCCAGGCAGCCGCGGATCTCGATGCCGTATTTCTCGCGCAGCCATTTGCGCGCGATCGCGCCGGCCGCCACCCGCACCGCGGTCTCGCGCGCCGACGAGCGCCCACCGCCGCGATGATCGCGGATGCCGTACTTCTGGATGTAGGTGTAATCGGCGTGATTGGGGCGGAAGACCTGCTGGATCTTGTCGTAGTCATAGGAGCGCTGGTCAGTGTTCTCGATCAGCAGGGCAATCGGCGTGCCGGTGGTGCGGCCTTCGAACACGCCGGACAGGATCCGCACCTGGTCCGGCTCCTTGCGCTGGGTGACGAAGCGCGAGGTGCCGGGCCGGCGGCGGTCGAGATCCGGCTGGATGTCCGCCTCGCTGAGCTCCAGGCCCGGCGGGCAGCCGTCCACCACGCAGCCTATGGCCGGCCCATGCGATTCGCCGAAGCTGGTGACGCAGAACAGGGTGCCGAAGGTATTGCCCGACATCAGAGTGCCCCTTCCAGATCCTCGCGCGTGATGACGAACACGCCGTCGCCCCCGCGTTCGAAATCCACCCAGGTCACCGGCAGGCGTGGCCAGCGGGCGGTGAACTCCCCGGTGCTGCCGCCCACCTCGCAGACCAGCAGACCACCGGGCTGCAGATGTGCCGGCGCCTGGGCGAGGATGCGCGCCACCAGGCTCATGCCATCGGCACCGGCCTCCAGGGCCATGCGCGGCTCGTGGCGGAACTCGGCCGGCAGCGCCTTCCACTCGGCGCTGGGTACATAGGGAGGATTGCTGACGATCAGATCGTAGCGTGCACCCCCCAGACCGTCGAAAAGATCGGAGCGCAGGACGCGCACCCGGTTCCCGCAGGCGTGGCGCCGCAGATTCTGCCGGCAGACCGCCAGCGCGCCGGGCGAGAGTTCGGCCAGGTCCACCTCGGCATCAGGGAAGGCCTGGGCACAGGCGATGCCGATGCAGCCAGACCCGGCGCACAGATCCAGAATGCGCTCCGGGGTACGGCCCAGCCAGGGAGAAAACCGCTGCTCGATCAGCTCGGCGATCGGCGAGCGGGGGATCAATACCCGTTCATCCACCGCAAACCCGAGCCCGCAGAATTCGATCTCGCCCAGCAGATACGCCGCCGGCTTGCGCGTGCGGATGCGGGCCCTGAGCAGCTTGACCGCAGCGGTGCGTTCGGCCGGAGTGACGCGGGATTCCAGATAGATCGCCGGCAGATCGGGGGGCAGATGCAGGGCGCGCAGCACCAGGTGAAAGGCCTCGTCCAGTGCGTTGTCGGTGCCGTGCCCGAAGCTCAGGCCGGCCTCGCTGAAGCGGCTCGCTCCCCAGCGCACCAGATCGCGCACGCTCAGCAGCGCGGAAGTTGAGGAAGACGGGGGCATCAGGCGGCGGGCTATGAAATAATTTGTCGGCTCGCCATTATGCGGGCCCGCGCCACGGCGCGGCAATTCAACCGGACTCCATCGTGCCCAGCCCTGCCCAGTTCCTGCCCGCCATCCTGGCCACCGTCGCGGTGGTACTTGGCCTGTTCACCGCCGCCTGGCTGTTTGCCCCGGACGGCACGCCGCAGCTGGAGAGCGGCACCCTGCTGCAGCAGCCGCGCGCCCTGCCGGCCTTCCAGTTCCAGTCCAGCGACGGCCAGCCCTTCACGCCCGAGCGCCTGCAGCAGCGCTGGACACTGATCTTCCCCGGCTTCACCTATTGCCCCGACATCTGCCCCACCACACTCACTCAGCTCAAGCAGCTGCACGCGCTGACCGGCCGGCGCGCGCAGATCGTGCTGCTCTCGGTGGATCCGGCGCGCGACACCCCGCAGCGGCTGGCCGAGTATCTGGCCTTTTTCGATCCCGACTTCATCGGCGTGACCGCCCCCGAACCTGAACTGGGCCGTCTGACCCAGGCACTGGGCATTGCCTATATTCAGGTACCGGGTGCAGGCGGGCAGGATTACAGCCTCGACCACTCCGCCGCCCTGGTCCTGATCAACCCGCAGGGGCGGATCGCCGGCTATTTCATGCCGCCGTTCCGGCTGGACCAGCTGGCGGCCGATCTCAACCACCTCTTCGGGTCGCGCTCATGAAGCTCCGCCTGTGCCTTGCCGTCCTGCTCTGGGCCTGCGCCCTGCCCGCCCGGGCCGATCTGCTGCTCGAGGACGCCTGGATCGCGGCCGCGCCACCGGGGGCGACCGCGCACGCGGCCTACGCCCAGCTGCGCAATACCGGCACCCGGAAGCGGGTCTGCACCGCTGCCAGCAGTCCGGATTTTGGCGCCGCCGAGATTCACCGCAGCCTGATCGAGGACGGCCGTCACCGCATGCTGCGCGCCCAGCAGATCGAGATTGCGCCCGGGCAGACCGCCGCTCTCGCCCCGGGCGGGCTGCACCTGATGCTGTTCCGGCCCGCCCGCCCGCTGGCGCCGGGTGAATCGGCCCGGATCACCCTCGACTGCGGAGGGACCGCCGTGAGCGCCCCTTTTTTCGTCAGGGTGCGCCCGTGAGTGCCGCGAGCCCGCGGGACCGGCTGTTCGCCCTCATCCAGCAGCTGCTGCCCACCCGCCTGCTGTCCTGGGGCATGTACCAGCTCACCCGGGTGGAGGCCGCGTGGTTCAAGAACGGCTTCATCCGGCTGTTCATGCGCGGTTTTGGCATCCGGCTGGATGAAGCCGAGCGCGAACGCCCCGAGGACTACCGCCACTTCAATGACTTCTTCACCCGCGCACTCAAGGCCGGCGCCCGGCCGCTGGCGCCGGAGCCGGCCTTCCTCTGCCCGGTGGACGGGACGCTGAGCCAGTTCGGGCCGGTGCAGTCCGGGCGGCTGATCCAGGCCAAGGGACACGACTACCGCGTACAGGATCTGCTCGCCGATCCACAGCTGGCCACGGAATTCGTCCGTGGAGAGTTCGCCACCCTCTACCTGGCGCCCTACAACTACCACCGCATCCACATGCCCGTGGACGCCCGTCTGCGGGAATGGCGCTACGTCCCGGGCCGCCTGTTCAGCGTCAATGCCGCCACCGCACGGGCCATGCCGGGCCTGTTTGCCCGCAACGAGCGCGTCATCGCCACCTTTGATACGGACCGTGGCCCGCTGGCGATGGTGCTGGTCGGCGCGCTGTTCGTCGGCAGCATCGAGACCGTCTGGGCCGGCCAGATCAGCCCTCCGCACCGGCGGGCCGCCTGGTCGCGGGCCGAGCGCCCTGGCGAACCGCTGGCGCTGCCGCGCGGCGCGGAGATGGGGCGCTTCAACATGGGCTCCACCGTGATCCTGCTCACCGGGCCCGGCATGGTGGACTGGGATCAGCAGCTCGAGAGCGGCCGCACCGTTCGCATGGGCGAGGCGCTGGGCGTATTGCGCTAGCGCCCAGAACTTTATGACGGCGGACCGCGTCTACATCACACACCCAGGTTCCCCATGAAACGTTCGCTCACCCGCATCGCTCATTGTCTGCTCGCCGCCGGCGTCTGCCTGGGCGCGGCGCCGGGCGTGGCGCAGAGCGAGCTGCCGCGCACCCTGATCGATCTGCCGCAGATCGGCGAGCCCGCCGACCGCAGCATCTCACCGATGGAAGAGCGCCGCCTGGGCGCGCAGATCGTCGCGCAGCTCTATGGCTTCGACTACGTGCTGGAGGACCCGGAGATCAGCGAGTACATCTCCGCGCTGGGCTGGAAACTGGCAGCCGCGAGCAATACCAAGCCGCAGGAACTGGAGTTCTTCCTGATCAACGACGCGCGCATCAACGCCTTCGCCCTGCCCGGCGGCTATATCGGCATCAATGCCGGACTGCTGCTCGCCGCCAGCACGGAAAGCGAGGTCGCCGGCGTCATGGGGCACGAGCTGGCGCACGTCACCCAGCGCCACATCGCACGCACGGTGGAAGGCTCACAGGCTGCCAACCTGGCGACCTGGGCGGCGGTACTCGCCGCCATCCTGATCGGCTCCGCCGATCCCGACGTGGTGATCGGCGCGCTGTCGCTCGGACAGGCGATCAACTACCAGCGCCAGGTCAACTACACCCGTGCCCATGAGCTAGAGGCCGACCGCATCGGCATCCAGACCATGGCGCGTGCCGGCTTTGCACCCGAAGGCATGGTGAGTTTCTTCACCAAGCTCGAACAGCAGTCGCGCCTCTACGGCAGTGGCCTGCCGGAATTCCTGCGCACCCATCCGCTCAACACCACGCGTATCTCCGAGGCGCGGGCGCGGGCCGCCGAGATGCCGGCGCCGCTGCGGCGCGTCGAGCCGGTGGACTTCGAGCTGATGCGGGCGCGCGCCCGTGTGCTGCTCGCCGAGCGCCCCAGCGAGCCACTGAATTACTTCACCGGCCTGCTCGGCGCCGGACAGGACAGCCCCGGCAACCGCTATGGCCAGGCACTCGCGCTCGCCCGTCTGGGGCAGAGCGAGCAAGCGCTGGAGGTGCTGGCGCCGGTGCTCGAGGCCCATCCACGCCAGGCCAACCTGCTGCTGCTCAAGGGCCAGATCGAGCTTTTCGCCCGCAATCACGATGCGGCGCTCGCCACCTTCACGCGCGCGCTGGAACTGTACCCCCGCTACGCACCGGCGATCTTCGCCAAGGCCGATGCGCTGATCACCGTGGGCCGTCCGGAAGCCGCCCGCGAGGTGCTGATCGGCCACGAACAGGCCCTGGGCACGCGACTGCAGACCTACAACCTGCTCGCCCAGGCCGCGCGTGACAGCGGAAACATGCCCGAGGCCTCGTTCCAGATGGCCAACTTCCTGTTCCTGCGCGGCAATTCCGGCGGGGCGATCGGCCAGCTCGACGCCGGCCTGCGGCTCGACAATCTCAGCCCCGCGGAGCGGGCGCGCCTGAGCGCCAAGCGCGAGGAAGTGCGCGCCACGCTGCCGCCCAACTGGCGGCCGCCGGAATACCGTACGCGCGCCACGCTGCAGGGATCAGATTAGGTTCTGGCTGCGCATCCACTGGTAGCAGTCTTCCAGCATCCGCGACAGCGGCTGCGGTTCGTAGCCCAGTTCCTGCTGCGCCTTGCGGCTGTTGCAGTAGATATTTTCCGAGAGCAGTTCCACCGCGTCGCGGGTGATGTCGGGTTCACGCCGGAACAGCGGCGCGATGAATTCCTCCGCCCCGGCATAGAGCTTGAGCACGCGCGACGGCAGCGCCACCGGACGCCGGCGTACCCCCAGCATGTCCGCCATCAGCCGTACCAGGCCCAGATAGCTGCTCTGCGCACCGCCCAGCAGGTAGCTGTGGCCGATGCGCCCCCGCTCCGCGGCCGCCACGTGCATGCGTGCCACTTCGCGGGCGTGGCAGAAGCTGCCGCCCCCCGGCGGTACCGCCGGGAGACGCCCCTGCTTGACCAGGCGGAACATGCGCGACCAGTTGACCGTGTCGTAGGCGCCCATGATGTTGGCCGGATTGAGGATCACGGCCTTGAGCCCGAGGGTGAGCCCGCGTCGCAGCTCGCGCTCCGCCAGCGCCTTGCTGCGCACGTAGTTGATGCGCGCCGCGATGCCACGGGTGGGCGTGTCCTCGGTGACGGTCCCGCCGTGCAGGCCGTAGGCGACGATGCTGGAGGTCATGACAAAGCGCTGCACCTTGGCCTCCAGCGCCGCCTTGACCATGTTGCGGGTGCCGCGCACGTTGACCTTGAGCTGCTCGGCATGCTGCCGCGCCCAGAGGCTGGTATTGCCGGCCACATGGAAGACACAGTCCACTTCCGGCGGGATCACGCTGCGCAGGCTGCGCAGGTCGGTGACATCGCCCACACAGCGGGTGACACCCGGAAACTGGTCGAGCAGGCTCACATCGGATTGGGCGCGATGCATGGCCACCACGCGCCATCCCTGGGCGCTGAGCTCCTCCACGAGGTTGAGTCCCACAAACCCCGTGCTTCCCGTCACGAACGCGGTCCTGGCCACGTTTTTCTCCGTTGTCCTGTGCCCCGAGTGTACCCAAGACCGGCTAGGCGCGGAAGGAATCCTCGAGCGGCCAGATGGAAGACCAGTATTTGCACGAAGGGCACTGCCAGAACAGCTGGCGCGGCGTGAATCCGCATTGTTCGCAGCGATAGCGGGGCGTACTGCGGGTGAGTTGCTCCAGCGCGGTGCGCAGCGAAGCGGCCGGCGCCGCCAGCCCGGCGGCCATGACATCGGGCTTCTGTTCCATCACCTGCAGGAATTCGCTGAGAATCGCACGGCTCGGTCGCTCCGCCAGCCCGGCGGCGAGCAGCGGCATGGGATCCTCGCCCTGCGCCTGGCGCAGGCGCGCCTCGGCCACCAGCGGCAGCGGGCTGCGCGTCATGGATCGCGCGTCGTCGAGCAGCTGGCGGAAGGTCTTTTCGTCGCCGGCCGCGGTGAAGCAGCGCTGTGCGGCCGGCAGGATCTCACCCAGCAGCCGGGGCTCCTGCTCGAAGGCCTGCTGGTAATGCAGTGCGGCCTGCGCCGGATCGCCGGCCTGTTCGGCCAGCTGGGCCTGGATCAGCCGGGCGCGCACGCAGCCGCTGTCCTCGCCGAGAGCCTGACGGGCGTGGCGCAGGGCCAGATCGGGCTGCCTGGCGCGCTGGGCCTCGTCGGCCAGCTCACAGTAGTACTGGGCGATCACGGCGCGCAGGGGCTCGCCCTTGGCGCCCTCCAGCCGGCGCGCGGCCTCGATGGCCTGCTGCCAGTCATGGCCCTGCTCGTAGATGGCCAGAATCTGCTCCAGCGCCGTCACCGTGTGCTGGCCCTCGTTGACCAGCGACTGGTACAGGTTCTCCGCGCGGTCAATCAACCCGGCCTTGAGATAATCCTCCGCCAGTTCCAGGCGCACCTGCTGCTGCTGGTCGCGGCTGAGCTCGGGACGCGCGAGCAGGGCTTCATGGATGCGCAGGGCGCGGTCCACCTCACCCCGGCTGCGGAACAGGTTGCCCAGGGTCAGATGCAGGTCGGCGGTGGCGCTGTCCACCGAGGCTTCCTGGATCAGCGCGGCGATGGCCCGGTCCGGATCCTGCTCGGCCAGTTGGGCCAGCCAGTGGGCGCCGGCGCCCGGGGACTGCCGCTCACTGCCGGCGCGGATTCTGGCACCCGAACGCCGTGCCAGGACCCAGCCCAGCACCAGCCCCAAGGCCAGCATCAGCCAGCTGAAGAACAGGTCGGACATCCCTACTGGCCAGGCCCGACGGGCAGATTGCGCAGATTGCGGAGCTCCGCCTCTTGCTTTTCCAGCTGCTTGCGCAGGCTGCGGATCTCGGCCTTGAGACGCAGAATGCGGCCGGCCGCCGCCAGCAGGGTGAGTAAGACGGCCCCCGAAAAGGCGCCGATCAGCAGGGCGATCAGGGGGGCCTCCAGGGCGCCGAAGAGGTAGTCGAACCGCACCGCCTGGGCGTTGAAATAGCCGATGGAGACGCCCAGCAGCAGCACCGCCAGAACCACCACCAGCATCAGGACCCTGAGCATGGGGTCAGAACGGCTGGGCAGTCACGCCCGCAGGCGGCGACACCGTTGCAAAGTGATTGACCCGCTCGCGCATCTCCTTGCCCGGCTTGAAGTGCGGCACCCGCTTGGGGGGGATGGCGACCGGCGCTCCGGTCTTGGGGTTGCGCCCCACGCGTGACGGGCGGTGATGCAGGGCAAAGCTGCCAAAGCCGCGGATCTCCACACGGTCATCGCGCGCCAGGGCATTGCTGATCTGGTCCAGCACCAGCTTGACCGCCAGCTCGACGTCTTTCTGCATCAGATGCGTCTGCTTGGCGGCGAGGCGCTCGATGAGTTCGGATTTGGTCATGGACGGGATCTTGCCTGGGCGCGAGGAGTTGTTATTTCGCTTTGTAGTTCAAGACGATAGAGAAAAAAAGAAGGCCGCGCAAGCGCGGCCTCCGATTACCGGTGCGGCTGACGGCCTAGTTGCCGCTGCCGTTCCCGCCGATCTGCTCCTTGAGCAGGTCGCCCAGGCTGGTCTTGCCGGTCGAGGCGTTGCGGCTGTATTCGGCCACCGCCTCCTGCTCTTCCTGCAGTTCCTTTTCGCGCACGGACAGAATCACCACCCGGCTCTTGCGGTCCACGCCGATGTAGCGCGCTTCCAGATCGTCGCCTTCCTTGAGCAGCTTGGTGGCATCTTCCACCCGCTCGCGGGAGAGGTCATTGGCCTTGATGTAGCCTTCGACGCCGTTGCCCAGATCGATGCTCGCGCCCCGCGCATCCACCGCGCGCGCCTTGCCCTTGACCAGGTTGCCCTTGACGTGGTCGGCCATGAACTGGGCCAGCGGGTCCTGGTTGACCTGCTTGACGCCCAGCGAGATGCGCTCGCGCGCACCGTCAATGGCGAGCACCACGGCGTCGAGCTCCTGACCCTTCTGGTAGCGGCGCACGGCGACTTCGCCGGGCTCGTTCCAGTCCAGATCGGACAGATGCACCAGACCGTCGATGCCGCCGTCCAGGCCGATGAAGATGCCGAAGTCGGTGATCGACTTGATGGCACCGTGCACGCGGTCACCCTTCTGGTGGTTCTGCGAGAACTCTTCCCAGGGGTTGGGCTTGCACTGCTTCATGCCCAGCGAGATGCGGCGGCGTTCGCCGTCGATGTCGAGGATCATGACCTCGACCTCGTCGCCGACCTGCACCGCCTTGCCGGGGTTGATGTTCTTGTTGGTCCAGTCCATTTCGGAGACGTGCACCAGGCCTTCCACACCGGGCTCGATCTCGACAAAGGCGCCGTAGTCCGTGATGTTGGTCACCTTGCCGAACATGCGGGTCTTTTCCGGATAGCGGCGTTCGATCTCCATCCAGGGATCGGCGCCCAGCTGCTTCAGGCCCAGGCTGACACGGCGGCGCTCGCGGTCGTACTTGAGGACCTTGACCTCGATCTCCTGGCCGACGGTGACGACTTCGGCCGGATCCTTGACGCGCTTCCAGGTCATGTCGGTGATGTGCAGCAGACCGTCGATGCCACCGAGATCCACGAACGCACCGTACTCGACGAGGTTCTTGACCACGCCCTTGAGCACCACGCCTTCCTGGAGGTTGGCGAGCAGGGTGTCGCGCTCGGCGCTGTACTCGGCTTCCAGCACTTCACGGCGGGAGACCACGACGTTGTTGCGCAGCTTGTCGAGCTTGATGACCTTGAACTCGAGCGGCTTGCCTTCGAGGTAGGAGGTATCGCGCACCGGACGCACATCCACCAGCGAGCCCGGGAGGAAGGCGCGGACCGAACCGATATCCACCGTGAAACCGCCCTTGACCTTGCCGGTCATGATGCCGATGACGGTTTCCTTGTTCTCGTGGGCCTTGGCCAGACGGTCCCAGGTCTTGATGCGCTCGGCTTTTTCCTTGGAGAAGCGGGTCTCGCCAAAGCCGTCCTCGACGGTCTCCAGCGCCACTTCCACCTGATCGCCGACGGCGACGCGGACTTCGCCGTCCACGGTAAATTCTTGCAGGGGGATGACCCCCTCTGACTTCAGGCCGGCGTCGACGATGACCACGTCCGGCTTGATGGCCAGCACGATCGCGTTGACGATGGTGCCGGACTGCATGGATTGCCCGCCCTTTAGGCTGGCTTCAAACAACTCTGCAAAACTCTCGCTCATTCAAGACTCTGTTAAGGTTGAACATCCGCCGTATCCGTACTGGCGGGCCTGTTAATGAATAAAGGCCAGACGTCCTGTCCGGCCGCTACAGCAAACCGCGAGATATCAACAGAGCATCGAGTTGCGCCAGCACCTGCGGCGGGGTCAATCGTGTCGTATCCATCTGCACAGCATCCGCTGCGGGTACCAGGGGGGCCACCGCCCGTCCCCGGTCACGCGCATCTCTTGCCCTGATTTCGGCAAACAGACTGTCAAGCGTAGCATCCACGCCGCTTTCCCTCAACTGCGATTGCCGCCGCCGCGCCCGTTCCTCGGGGCTGGCGTCGAGGAAGATCTTCAGCACCGCGTCGGGGAACACCACGGTGCCCATGTCGCGGCCGTCGGCCACCAGCCCCGGCGGCTGGAGGAAGGCCCGCTGGCGCTCGAACAATGCCTCGCGCACCGCCGGCGCGGCGGCGATGCGCGAGGCCAGGCCTCCGGTGGTCTCGCTGCGCACCGCGCGGGTCACGTCCACGCCGTCCAGCAGGATGCATTCCTGCCCCTGCGGATCTTCCACGAAGCGGATCTGCAGCCGGGGCGCCAGGGCCGCGACCGCCGCGCTGTCCTCGAGCACGATGCCGCGCGCATCGGCGGCCAGTGCCAGCACCCGGTACAGGGCGCCGCTGTCCAGCAGGTGCCAGCCCAGACGCTTGACCAGGGCGCGCGCGACCATGCCCTTGCCGGCGCCGGATGGCCCGTCCACCGCGATCACCGGAGCCCGGCTCATGCCGGCAGGGCCCGCAGCCGCAGCCCGGCGCCGGCCGCAAGATCGGCGAATCCGGGGAAGGAGGTCTGGACATTGGCGCAGTCCAGAATGGTGATGGGCTGCTCGGCGCGCAGGCCCGCCATGGCAAAACTCATGGCGACGCGGTGGTCACCGTGGGCGTCCACCACCCCGCCACGCAGGCGCCCGCCGAGTATCCGTGCACCGTCCGGCAGGGCGATGGCGGAGATACCCAGGCTGCGCAGGCCGTCACACATGGTCTGGATGCGGTCGGACTCCTTGACCCGCAGTTCCTGCGCACCGCTGACCACGGTTTCGCCGCGCGCGCAGGCGGCGGCCACGAACAGCGCCGGGAATTCGTCGATGGCGCTGGCCACCAGTTCGGCACCGATCTCGATGCCGTGCAGTGCCCCGCCCCGCACGCGCAGGTCGGCCACCGGCTCGCCGCCCAGCTCGCGCGGGTTGAGAATCTCGATCCGCGCGCCCATGCGCTGCAGGATGTGGATGACGCCGGTGCGGGTCGGGTTCATGCCCACCCCCGGCAGCAGCAGGTC
>JBKHXN010000069.1:0-1673 GCA_046565985.1 Gammaproteobacteria bacterium | reverse complement strand
TCCTCAGGCCTTCTCGACCTGCCCGAACTCCAGCTCGACCGGCGTGGACCGGCCGAAGATCAGCACCGCCACGCGCAGGCGGTTCTTGTCGTAGTTGACTTCCTCGACCACGCCGTTGAAGTCGTTGAAGGGCCCGTCCACCACCCGGACCATCTCGCCCGGCTCGAACAGCACCTTGGGCCTGGGCTTGGTGACGCCTTCCTGCACCCGGTTGAGGATCGCGTCGGCCTCGTGGTCGGCGATCGGCAGCGGGCGGTCGGCGGTGCCGCCGATGAAGCCCATCACCTTCGGCGTCTCCTTGATCAGGTGCCAGCTCTCGCTGTCGATGCGCGGGATGTTGCCCTCGTCGACGGTGGCGATCTGCACCAGCACGTAGCCAGGGAAGAACTTGCGCTCGGAACGGCGCTTCTGGCCGGAGCGCATCTCCACCACCTCCTCGGTCGGCACCAGCACGTCGCCGAAGCGGTCCTGCATGCCGTGGCGCACGATCCGCTCGCGCAGCGCCTGCGCCACCGACTTCTCGAAACCCGAGTAGGCGTGCACCACGAACCAGCGCTTGTTGCCGCCGCCGGCCTTGTCCTGTTGCGTTTCCATCGGATCGGAAGCCTCCATCAGCGCGCCAGCAGCCACTTGACCCCTCCCTGGATGAAGAAATCGAAACCCGCCAGCAGCAGCGCGATCAGCACCACCACCACGATCACCACCCAGGTCTGCCGCAGCGCCTCCTGGCGGGTCGGCCAGACGACCTTGCGCAGCTCGAAGCGCGCCTCGGAGAGGAAATCGCGGGTCTGCGCGCCCCTGACCGTGAGCATGAACACCGCCACGCCCGCGGCCAGGCCGGCGATCACCGCCACCAGACGCAGCGCCAGCGCCCACTGCGGGAACCAGTAGAACGCGAACAGGCCGGCGATCACGCACAGCAGCGCGACCGCGTACTTGACGGCATCGGCGCTGGAAAGCGCGCCTCCGGGTTGTTCGACCTTGCTGCTCACGTGCCGCGGCGTCCTCGTGGTGGCCGGCATCCTGCCGGCCGCTGGTTGCGGTTGGCACGCCAGGAGGGACTCGAACCCCCAACCTGCGGTTTTGGAGACCGCTGCTCTGCCAATTGAGCTACTGGCGTAGATTTTTTAACACTAACTGGAACGGCACAGGCGAATACGAGACTCGCCTGTGCCGGTCGCTGTACCCCCGCCTACGCGGGGGTGATGTTCCGGCAAAGGCGTCCGCGGCAACGCGGACGCGCCCTCACATCACTTGATGATCTTCGCCACCACGCCGGCGCCGACGGTGCGGCCGCCCTCGCGGATCGCGAAGCGCAGGCCCTCATTCATCGCCACCGGGTTGATCAGGCTCACCACCATCTTCACGTTGTCGCCCGGCATCACCATCTCCACGCCCTCCGGCAGCGTCACCGCGCCCGTGATGTCCGTGGTCCGGAAGTAGAACTGCGGACGATACCCCTTGAAGAACGGCGTGTGACGGCCGCCCTCGTCCTTGCTCAGCACGTACACCTCCGCCTCGAACTCCGTGTGCGGGGTGATCGAACCCGGCTTGCACAGCACCTGGCCGCGCTCCACGTCGTCGCGCTTGGTGCCGCGCAGCAGCAGACCCGCATTGTCGCCCGCCTGGCCCTGATCCAGCAGCTTGCGGAACATCTCAACGCCCGTCACCGT
>JBKHXN010000068.1:0-4758 GCA_046565985.1 Gammaproteobacteria bacterium | reverse complement strand
GGCTGGCGGTTGAAGTGCAACCTTTCGGGGCGTACTTCAGGAGCAGATCGGTGCTGCACGCCCAGCTGCCGTCCGAGTTGGTACGCGTCAGGGTGATGACTTTACCCAGGGTCTTCGGGCTGGCCTTGCCGTTGAACGTGAAGGTCAGGACGTTGGTGCCCGTATCGGTGTTGTCATAAGTCAGGGCCAAGGTGCCCAGCGGGTTGGCGTCGGCTTTAGCCTGACCAGCATCCGAGAGGGTCAGGGTGGCGGCGCCACGGGCCAGGGCGTCTTCCACACCGGTCTTCAGCGGGGTGACACTGGCCATCGCGGAACCGGACTCGCCGCGAGCGATGTAGTCCTGGTAGGCGGGAATGGCGATGGCGGCCAGAATGCCGATGATGGCAACCACGATCATCAGTTCGATGAGCGTGAAGCCTTTCTGCAGTTGCGTCTTCATGATGGATCTCCTTGTACGGTGGGCAAACTAGGCAGTGACTCTGCCTGCGCCATAGTCCTCGCAGTGGCCGTGCCAGGTTTGCAAGTGATTGATTGGCCTGCAAAACGTGGCATGCCGTGTGATCTGGTGCGCGGGCCATGAACGCCGTCGCCCGTCAGTTTGTGACGCAAAGTGTCAGTTCCGGGCGGCGGGGCGGGCTGGCGCGGGGTGGCGGGGTCAAACGGCGCGGCTGCCGCTACACTAGCCCCCTTTTTTGCGTCCTTGCCCGAGTTGCCATGTCTGCGCCGTACCTGCCACAGGAAATCGAACGTCTCGCCCAGGCCGACTGGGCCGCCCAGGACAGCTTCCGGGCGGTGGAGGATCCGGCGCGGGAGCCGTTCTACTGCCTGTCCATGTTCCCGTACCCGTCCGGGCGCCTGCACATGGGGCACGTGCGCAACTACACCATCGGCGACGTGATCAGCCGCTACCAGCGCATGAAGGGCCGGAACGTGCTGCAGCCCATGGGCTTTGACGCCTTTGGCCTGCCGGCGGAGAACGCGGCCATCAAGTCCGGCGTGGCGCCGGCGGCCTGGACCCGCGACAACATGGCCTACATGCGCCAGCAGCTGCAGGCGCTGGGCTTTGGCTTTGACTGGTCGCGCAGCTTTGCCACCTGTGATCCCAGCTACTACCGCTGGGAGCAGTGGCTGTTCGTGCAGCTGTACCGCAAGGGCCTGGTGTACCGCCGCAACGCGGTGGTGAACTGGGACCCGGTGGACAACACGGTGCTGGCCAACGAGCAGGTGATCGACGGCCGTGGCTGGCGCTCCGGCGCGCTGGTGGAGCAGCGCGAGATCCCGCAGTGGTTCCTGCGCATCACCGACTACGCCGAGGAATTGCTGGAGGGCCTGGACAAGCTCCCGGGCTGGCCGGAGGCGGTGCGCACCATGCAGGCCAACTGGATCGGCAAGTCGCGCGGGCTGGAGATTGATTTTGCGCTGGCCGACGGCTCGGGTGCGCTGACGGTGTACACCACGCGCCCGGACACGCTGTATGGGGTCACTTTTGTCACTGTCGCGGCGCAGCACCCGCTGGCACTGGCCGCGGCCGGGCGCGACCCGGCGGTCGCCGCCTTCGTGGAGGAGACCCGCAGGCGCGGCACCGCCGAGGCCGCCCTGGCCACGCAGCAGAAGCAGGGCGTGCCGCTGGGCGTCTCGGTGATCCATCCGCTGACCGGCGAGGCCGTGCCCGTCTGGGCCGGCAACTTCGTGCTCATGGGCTACGGCACCGGCTGTGTGATGGGCGTGCCCGCGCATGATGAGCGCGACTGGGAGTTTGCGACCACTTACGGCCTGCCCAAGAAGGCCGTGATTGCACCCGGCCCCCTCTCCCCCAGCCCCTCCCCCGCGAGGGGGGAGGGGAGTGAGCCGCCTGTACGCTCTGGCGGGCGCCAAGCGGCGGCGGCCCACCCTTCCCCCGCGAGCGGCGGCGGGAGCGAGCCGGCCTCGCGGGAGAGGGGCGGGGGAGAGGGGGCGGCAGCGCCCGATATTGCGCAGGGTGCCTACACCGATTACGGGGTGCTGATCCACTCCGGCCCCTATGACGGCCTGGATTTCAACGCCGCGTTCGAGGCGATCAAGACCGCGCTGGAAGCCCAAGGCCGGGGCCGCGAGCGGGTGCACTACCGCCTGCGCGACTGGGGCGTGAGCCGCCAGCGCTACTGGGGCTGCCCGATCCCGATCATCTACTGCCCAGGCTGCGGCGACGTGCCGGTGCCGGAGGACCAGCTCCCCGTGGTGCTGCCGGAAGATCTCAAGCCCGATGGCGCCGCCAGCCCGCTCACCCGCACGCCCGACTTTCATGAGTGCGCCTGCCCGAGCTGCGGAAAACCGGCGCGGCGCGAGACCGACACCTTCGACACCTTCTTTGAAAGCAGCTGGTACTACGCCCGCTTCGCCTGCCCGGACAACCATACGGCGATGCTGGACGAGCGCGCGCGTCACTGGCTGCCGGTGGATCAGTACATCGGCGGCATCGAGCACGCGGTGCTGCACCTGCTGTATGCGCGCTTCTTCCATAAGCTCATGCGTGACGTCGGTCTGCCGGTGGCGGGCGACGAGCCCTTTACCCGCCTGCTGTGCCAGGGCATGGTGATTGCCGGCACCTACTACCGCGAAAGCGCCGACGGCCAGAAGCAGTGGATCAACCCCGCCGACGTGGAGCTGCAGACCGATGAGCGCGGCGCGCCGCTGCGCGCGGTGCTCAGGTCCGACGGCCAGCCGGTGGTCATTGGCGGGCGGGAGAAGATGTCCAAGTCCAAGAACAATGGCGTGGACCCGGAAACCATGATCGCCCGTTACGGCGCCGACGCGGTGCGGCTGTTCATGATGTTCACCGCGCCGCCCGACCAGAGCCTGGAATGGAACGACGCCGGCATCGAAGGCGCGGCGCGCTTTTTGAAGCGCCTGTGGACCTTTGTCACCACGCTGCCCGTGGCGCCTGAGCTGGATATGAACGTGCTCGACGCCGATCAGAAAGCCCTGCGCCGCAAGGTGCACGAGACGCTGGCCAAGCTCGACGACGACTACGGCCGGCGCCAGACCTACAACACCGCCGTGGCCGCCTGCATGGAGCTGCTCAACGCGCTCACCCGCGGTGCCGAGGGCGCCACTGGCCAGACCGCGGCAGTGCTGCGCGAAGGCGCAGAGGTGCTGGTGCTGGGCCTGGCGCCCATCATCCCGCACACGGCGCACGCGCTGTGGCAGACGCTGGGCCATGCCGGGCCGGTGCACGCCACCGCCTGGCCGGCGGTGGACAGCGCCGCACTCGTCACCGACCGCCTGGCGCTGGTGGTGCAGGTCAACGGCAAGCTGCGCGGCAATATCCAGGTGCCGGCAGCAGCCAGCCAGGACGAGATCATCGCCGCCGCGCTGGCGGACCAGAACGTGCAGAAATTCATCACTGGCGAGATCCGCAAGAAGATCGTGGTGCCGGGCAAGCTGGTCAACCTCGTCGTATGAAGCGCGCCCGGGCCCTGCTGCACACCTGCGCTGCCCTGCTGCTGGCCGGGCTGCTCGGCGGCTGCGGTTTTCATCTGGCCGGCAGCCGTCCGCTGCCCGAGGCGCTGCGCGTGGTTTACATAGACCTGGTGGCGCCCTATCGCGTCTCCGAACCGCCGGTGGAAACCGCCCTGCGCGCCCTGCTGCAGCGCCGCGGCGCGGTGGTGCTGAGCGGCGCCAGCGAGGACGCGCTGTACATCCGGCTCTCGGAGCTGGAGGAAAGCCGCGAGACGCTGTCGGTGGGCAGCGACGGCAAGGTGCTGGAATTTTCCCTGACCACGCGGGTGCGCTTCGAGGCCTTTCGCGGCACCCAGGCGCTGGTTCCGGCGGACCAGATTGCGGTGACGCGGGACCTGAGCTTCAACGTGCAGCAGGTGCTGGCCAAGGAGGCGGAAGAAGAGCGCCTGCGCGAGTTCATCCAGGCCGAGATGGCCGAGCTGCTGATGCTGCGGCTGGAGGCGGTGCTCAGCCGTCCCACTGGGCCCACAGCAGCGATACCGGATGCAGCACCCGGGGCTGACTGAGCCCGGCGCGCCTCAGCGCGCCCGCCAGATGCAGCGCGCAGCCGACGTTGCTGCTCACGATCAGGTCGGGTGAGCGCTCGCGCACCTGCGCCAGCTTGTGCGGCAGGTGCGCGTCGGCAATCTGCGGATGCGCCAGCAGGTGATGCCCGGCGGCGCCGCAGCAGCGCCCGGCAGGGTCCAGGTCCACCACCTCGATCTGCGGGATGCGGCGCAGCAGCTGTGCCACCTCGTCGGCCCCGCCCAGCATGTGCTGGTGACTGCAGGGCCGGTGCACCGCCACGCGCTGCGGCAGCGGCCTGAGCCTTGCCGTGGCGGGCCAGTGGGTGAGCAGCCAGTGATGGATGTCCTGCACACGCGCGGCAAATTCGGGCGTGCGGGATTCACGCAGCTGCGCGCCGCAGCCGGTGGCAAAGCTGAGGATCGGCGTCTGGCCGGGGTGCGCGGCCTGCGCCTGCGCCATGAGCGCCGCGCCGCGCCGGGCCAGCCCGGCGTGCGTGTGCAGGGCGCCGCAGCAGTGCTGTGATTCATGCTCGATCACCGCGCCGCAGGCGTGCAGCAGCGCACGGGCGTCGTGCAGGGTCTGGGCGTCGAACAGCTCCCCGGTGCAGCCGGTGAACAGCTGCACCGGATGGGATCCGGGCACGGCCGACCGGGGCGGCTGGCGCGTCTGCGGTCGGGGCGGCAGCAGCGAGATCAGCCGTACCCGCCGTGCGATCAAGGACCGCCACGGCAGCCGCTGGTAGATCGCCAGCAG
>JBKHXN010000067.1:0-21606 GCA_046565985.1 Gammaproteobacteria bacterium | reverse complement strand
CGCCCCGCCGCGGGTTCGTAGTAGCGGCCGAAGGCGGCGTTGGTGCGCAGGTTGTCGGTGTAGGGCTGGTCGAGCAGGTTGTTGAGGGCGAGATAGGTCTCCACGCGGGCGCTGCCCTGCTGCAGTTCGCGGCTCAGGCGCAGGTTGCTGGCCCAGTAGCCGGGGACGCGTTCGCGGTTGGCGTCGTCGGCAAAGACGCGGTCCTGCGCCACGGCCTGCAGGCGCGTGGTCCAGCCTTGGGGCAGGCGTAGCGCGGCTTCGGCAAAGCCTTGCTGGCGCGGAACGCCGGGCAGGTGCTGGCCGGAGAGGTCTGTCCCGTCGGGTCCATCGCTGCGCAGGCGAAAGTCCTGGGCGGTGTAGGCCAGTGTCAGTTCCAGCCGTGCGGTTGCTTGCCAGGCCAGGCTGGCCTCCAGCCCCTGGCGTTGGCCACGCCCGGCGTTGCGGAAGAAGCTGCGGCCGGGTTGGTCGGGCAGCTCGAAGCGCAGCAGTTCCTCATCCAGGCGGATCTCGTACACACTCAGTTCCGTGCGCCAGGTGGCGCGCTGGTGCCGGATGCCCAGCTCCAGCTGGCGGGCCTGCGCCGGTTGCAGGGCGGGGTTGAAGCCGCCGCCGGCAGGGTTGGCCAGTTCATTGAGGGTGGGGCTTTCAAAGCCGGTGCCGTAGCGCATGAAAACCAGGCCGCCGGCAGCGGGCCGGTAGCCCAGGCCCAGGTGCGCGCTGGTCTGCCGGAACAGGCGCCGGCCGGAATCGTCGCCGTCGTCCAGGCTGCGGTCCTGCGCGGCCAGGCGCACGGTGTCGTGGCGCAGGCCGGTGTCGATGATCCAGCGTGCGTCCGGCAACAGTCGATGCCCCAGGAATACCCCGGTGCTGCGTGCGCGCTCATCCTGCGCCAGTGTCTGGGCACCGCGCCGGCCGCCCTCCAGGTTCTGGTAGCGGGTGCGGTCGTCGGTCTGGGTTTCCAGATCGGCGCCCAGGCTGAACTGCTGGTCCAGGCCCAGGTAGCGCCCGCGGTGTTCCAGCTGGCTGCTGATGCCGCCGAGCCGGCGGGCAAATTCGGTCTGTCCGCCGTTGGCAAACGGCAGCCGGTTGGCAAAGTCGCGCACGCCGGCCCAGGCCTGCACGCGGTAGGAGCTGCCGGCGTCCAGTGCGCCGGCCCAGGCCAGGCTGGCGCGGGTCTGGCGGATGGTCTCGCCCGCGTCAAAGCGCAGCGCCGCCGGGTTGGCGCCGCCGGGCTGTGCGGCGGCTTCGGCACGGGTCAGGCCGCCGGGGTCCTGGGCGCGGATGTCGAGCGTTTGCACCGCGGCATCCAGCTCGCCGCCCGCCAGCTGCCAGACTCCGCGGCCGCTGGCCGAGAAGCGCTCGGCCGCCATGTGGGTGCGATGGGTGCGGACCTCGCGCCGCGCCAGGGCGAGCAGCCATTCGCGTGTGGGATCCCGTCCACCGGTTTCGGCGCGCAGCTGTTGTTCACCCAGGCTGCCCAGGCGCAGGTCCACACGGACATGTTCGCCGTCGGGGGCGCTGCGGCTGTGCAGCGCCAGGACACCGCCGGCGCCGTTGCCGTAGAGCGCGGAGGCCGGCCCGCGCAGCACGTCCGCGCGCTCGATCAGCGCCAGATCCAGCGCGTCGAGATCGGTCTGGCCGTCGGGGTTGGTGAGCGGAATACCGTCGAGCAGCACGCGCAGGCCACGCACCCCAAAGCTGGCGCGGCTGCCAAAGCCGCGGATGGACACGCGCAGCCCCTGGTTGAGGTTGTAGCGGTTCTGCGCGTAGACACCGGCCACGCGATTGAGCACTTCGTCCAGCGCCAGGCCCGGATCGCCCGCCAGCTGTGCGGTCTGGACGCGGCTGACAGCCAGGGTGCTGGCCTGCCCGGGCGCGGGCAGGCGGGTGCTGCGCACCTCCACCGGCGGCAGTTCCACTGGCGCCTGGGCAGGCAGCGCCAGGCTGGCGGCGAGCAGCAGTACCCCGCAGAACGGGCGCAGCACGTGAGGTATCTCCCGGGGGGATCGACGGGCAGGGTAGCGCAGAGCCGGTGCGGGAGGCAGATGCAAGAAGGAATGGATGGTCGGGGCGACAGGATTCGAACCTGCGGCCGTACGCTCTAGACCTTCTGCCGCGTCACTAACGTCTCCCGCATCGCCGCCTGTGGATCATCAATCTCGAACAGGTTCGGAAACAGGTAGGCCGCCGCGTAGACCGGGAACACCGGCATCAGGTCCGCCCGGCTGCTGGTCGCGGTGAGCAGGCCGTCTTCCACGCATTCGGCAACCACCTTGCGCGCGGCGCGCTCGCCCAGGCCCAGCAGGCGGGGCGCGGCACCACGCTCCAGCCGGCCCATGAACATGGCCTCTATCAGCAGGGGCGCGGCCCGCTCGTCGCGGCCCAGCACCAGTTTGCGCTCGGCGCAGAAGCGCGCCATGCGGTCCTGCACGTGCCCGATCTGCAGGCGCTCGGTCATGAAACGGATCTGGTCTTCAGAGGTGTCGAGCATGAAATCGGCAAAGCTCACGGCGGCTTTCTGCGACAGGGCGCCGCGGCCGTCGAAGTCGCCTTCCCGCGGGTTGTCGGCCTGTGCAAGCTGTTCGTAATAGCGATCCCGGCGTTTGGCCAGCCCGCGGGATAGCGACCACAGCCCGTCCGCGTCCAGGCCGTGGCAGGCGAGCATGGCGGTGGTCAGCAGACGCGCGATGCGGCCGTTGCCGTCCAGGAAAGGATGAATCCAGGCGAAGCGGTGGTGCGCGAGCAGGATATGGGCCGGCGTCTTGGGTAGGGCCTTCCATCCTTTGGAAAAAGCGGCCAGCAGCGCGGGCAATTCATCCGGATGTGGTGGCACGTGAGCCCCCACATCCACCTGGCGCTGGCGCAGTTCACCGGGGACGTTGATTGCGGATTCGCCATGATGCCCTTTGACCACGCGCAACTCGTCCGGAAGTTGCGAGACGAACTGGCGGTGGAGTTCACGGATGAAGTCGGCGCCCGCGATGTCGAGGTCGGGCCCGTTTTTCAGGCGCTCCCGCATCCAGCGCTCGGTCTTGATATGCGCGACCGCCAGCAGCGCCAGCTCGCCGGCGCGGCCCTTCGGGCGCTGCGCCAGGGTTTTCTTCAGCGCGCGCTCGGCCTCGATGGGCCGCGTGCTCTGGCCTTCGATGAGGTTGGAGTAGTAACTGTTGATGCCTTCCAGGCACTGGGCCAGGGCGGCACGGGTGGCCGGAGGCAGGCGGCCGGCCAGTTCGCCCGACAGGCGGGCGACCGCAGTCTCCCGCTCCCGGATGGCCGGGCTGTCGAGCAGATAGAACGAAAGCCGTGCGAGGGGCAACATATGCCGGTTTATATGCCGCTTTAAATAATTGAGATTTAAAGATTATAGTGAATTTTCATGATTAGGATATTCCGGTTCATGCTCCGCTTGTTTGGCCCCTGTCCGAACGACCGGCAGGCAACTGGACGCTGGGATAACCGGCTTTGGGGGGTAGGGAATGCCGAACGTCAGGCAGTGAGAAGAAAACGCAGGCCCGCGTCGTCGCGCTGTTCCGCGACCGGCTGGACCATGACTATCTGGGGATTGGGCGGAGCTCGGACTTTGAGGACAAGGGCATCCGGGAGGCGCTCTCGTCGAAGTTGGCTCCGCCGTTGGGAATCAGGAGGCGGGCTGTTCGAACAGACGGCCAATTACGATTTGGCTACGCTGGATAGTGAAACGGCCCCGGAGGGCTGCATAAGACACTGATTTGGATGGTCGGGGCGACAGGATTCGAACCTGCGACCTCTTGCTCCCGAAGCAAGCGCTCTACCAAGCTGAGCTACGCCCCGACACGGATTGCTGTTCTCAGCTTGCGCGTGCGGTGTTGTACCGTGCAAGCCCGATCAGCGCGGTTTTGAAGGGGGACTCGGGCAGTCCGCTCACCGCTGCTTCCGCTTCGCGGCCATGCCGTTCAGCGAGCGCGCGAGTGTACGGGACGGCCCCGGTGGATTCAATGGCTGCGAGCACTTTTTCCAGCTGGTCTGCCGTGCCTTTCTCCAGCGCCCGGCGGATCAGGGCCTGTTCCGCCGCGCTGCCGTGACGCAGCACGTGGATCAGGGGCAGGGTGGGCTTGCCCTCGGCCAGGTCGGTGCCCAGGTTCTTGCCGCTCACGGCCGGGTCGGCGGTGTAGTCCAGCAGATCATCCATCAGCTGGAAGGCGATGCCCAGGCTGCGGCCATAGTGGGCCAGGGCCTGTTCCGCGTCTGCGCCGGCCTCGGCGGCCAGCGCACCGATGCGGCAGCCGGCCTCGAACAGGCGCGCGGTCTTGAGCTCGATCACGCGCAGGTAGCGGGCCTCGTCCACGCCGGCGTCGCCGCAGTTCATCAGCTGCAGGACTTCGCCCTCGGCGATGGCGTTGGTGGCGTCGGCCATGATGCGCATGACCGGCATGCGGCCCACGTCCACCATCATCTGGAAGCTGCGGGAGTAAAGGAAGTCACCGGAGAGGATGGCGCCCGCATTGCCCCACACGGCGTTGGCGGTGCGGCGTCCGCGACGCAGGCCGGACTCGTCCACCACGTCGTCATGCAGCAGGGTGGCGGTGTGGATGAACTCGATCACCGCCGCCAGCTGCTCCGGTTCGTCGCTGCGGCAGCCCAGGGCGCGGGCGCCGAGCAGTACCAGTGCGGGCCGCAGGCGCTTGCCGCCGGCGCTGATGATGTACTGGCTGATCTGGTTGATCAGGACCACGTCGGAGCTCAGGCGCGCGCGGATGACGGCATCCACGCGCAGCATGTCGGGGCCAACGGGCGCGAGCAGGGCTTTGAGGTCCATGGGGGAGGCGGGCAGGAAACGCTGGCGATGCTAGGTGCGCGGGTCCCGAGCGTCAACCGCAAGCACGCGGGCGGGGCTTTCCGCAGGGCCTGGCCGGGCCCGGAATAGCCCTGTGGATTGATTGACTTGAGCGGGGCGGATCTCTACAATCCCGCGCTCTTTGTTGCCCCGTGGCAGCACACAACCGAATCAGATTCCCTGGAGTTCACGATGTACGCGGTCATCAAAACCGGTGGCAAACAGTACAAGGTCTCCCCCGGCGAACAGCTGCGGGTCGAGAGCCTTGATGCCGAAGTGGGCAGCAAGATCTCCTTTGACGAAGTGCTGCTGATCGCCAATGGCGAGGCGCTGACCGTGGGCAGCCCCCTGGTCAAGGGCGGCACCGTGCAGGCGGAAGTCCTGGCCAACGGCCGTGGCGACAAGATCCGCATCATCAAGCACCGCCGCCGCAAGCACTATCACAAGGAACAGGGCCACCGGCAGAACTTCACGCAAGTGAAGATCACCGGCATCACCGGCGCCTGAGCCCGTTCCGCACCGCACGCATCAAGAGTTAGGAGTCACGCACCATGGCACACAAAAAAGCAGCCGGCAGTACGCGCAACGGGCGCGAATCAGAATCCAAGCGACTGGGCCTGAAGAAGTTTGGCGGTGAGCCGGTCGTGGCCGGCAACATCATCATCCGCCAGCGTGGCACCAAGTACCACGCGGGCGTCAACGCCGGCCTGGGCAAGGACCACACCATCTTCGCGCTGGTGGACGGCAAGGTGGCCTTCAAGACGCGCGGCCCCAAGGGTGGCAAGACTTACGTGGACATCGTCACGGCCTGAACGCCGACGGCATGCGAAAAAGCCCCGGTAACGGGGCTTTTTTGTCCCCGGAGAACCCGCCCATGAAATTCGTAGATGAAGCAAGGATCCGCGTCGAGGCCGGTGACGGCGGCAGCGGCTGCGTGGGTTTCCGGCGCGAAAAGTACATCCCCTTCGGCGGTCCCGACGGTGGCGATGGTGGCGACGGCGGCAGCATCTGGGCGGTGGCCGATCCCAACCTCAATACGCTGGCCGATTTCCGCTTCACCCGCAGCTTCCGCGCGGCGCGCGGCGAGAACGGCTCCGGCGCCAACTGCCGCGGTGGCAACGGCGAGGACATGGAGATCGCCATGCCCCTGGGCACGCGCATCTTCGACGAGGGCACCGAGGAGGTGATTGGCGAGCTGATCCGCCCCGGGCAGCGCATCAAGATCGCCCAGGGCGGCTTCCACGGGCTGGGCAACACCCGCTTCAAGAGCTCCACCAACCGCGCGCCGCGCCAGTTCACCAAGGGCTCGCCCGGCGAGCAGCGCGACGTGCGCCTGGAGCTCTCGCTCATGGCCGACGTGGGCCTGCTGGGCCTGCCCAATGCCGGCAAGTCCACGTTGCTCGCGCAGGTCTCGGCGGCACGCCCCAAGATCGCCGATTACGCCTTCACCACGCTCTACCCGCAGCCGGGCGTGGTCTCGGTGGGGCCGCTCAAGTCCTTCGTGATGGTGGACATCCCGGGCCTGATCGAGGGCGCGGCGCAGGGCGCGGGGCTGGGCATCCGCTTCCTCAAGCACCTGTCGCGCACGCGGCTGATGCTGCACCTGGTGGATATCCTGCCGCCGGACGACGCCGACATCGTGGACCACATCAAGACCATCAACGCCGAGCTGCGCGCCTTCAGCGATGACCTGGCGGCCCGCGAGCAGTGGCTGGTCTTCAACAAGGTGGACGTGATGGCGCCGGAGGAGTCCGATGCGCTGATCCGCAAGGCCTTGCGGCGCCTGCGCTGGAAGGGCCCGTGGTTTGCCATTTCCGCGGTCACCGGCAAGGGCTGCGACGCCCTGTGCGCGGCGGCCATGCAGTGGATCGAGGCGCAGGCCGAACAGGCAGCGGAGGCCGCCCGTGCCGCGCAGGCCGCGGCCTCGCCGCCGGACACGGAACCGGCGCCATGAGCGCCCGCGGCAAGCTTGATGCCAGCCGCCGCTGGGTCATCAAGATCGGCAGTTCACTGATGACGGCCCGGGGCCAGGGCCTGGACCACGCCGCCATCCGCGACTGGAGCACCCAGATCGCCGCCCTGCGCGCGCAGGAGCGCCAGGTGGTGCTGGTGTCCTCCGGCGCAGTGGCCGAGGGCATGGCGCGGCTAGGCCTGCCCCGCCGCCCTGCCGCCCTGCATGCCCTGCAGGCGACCGCCGCGGTCGGCCAGATGGGACTGGTCCGCGCCTGGGAAGATGCCCTCCAGCAGCATGGCCTCAAGGCCGCGCAGATCCTGCTCACGCACGAGGACGTGGCCCACCGCGGCCGTTACCTCAATGCGCGCGGCACCTTCAAGACCCTGCTGGAGCTGGGCGTGGTGCCGGTGGTCAACGAGAACGATACGGTGGCCACCGACGAGATCCGGCTGGGCGACAACGACACGCTGGGCGCGCTCACCGGCAACCTCATCGAAGCGGATCTGCTGGTGATCCTCACCGACCAGGACGGGCTGTTCGAGGCCGATCCGCGCCTGCACCCGGAGGCCCGGCTGATCGACGAGGCCGAACTGTCCGATCCGCGCCTCGCGGCCATGGCCGGCGACAGCAAGGGCGAGCTGGGCCGCGGCGGCATGCGCACCAAGCTCTCGGCCGCGCACATCGCCGCCCGCTCCGGCGCCGCCACGGTCATCGCCCACGGCCGCCAGCCGGAGGTGCTGCTGCGCATCGCGCGCGGCGAGAATGTGGGCACCTACCTCAAGCCCGCACAGTCGGTGATGGCGGCGCGCAAGCGCTGGATCGCCGGGCAGATGCAGGCGCGCGGCACGCTGCACCTGGACGAAGGCGCCGCGCGGGTCCTGCGCGAGCAGGGCAAGAGCCTGCTGCCGGTGGGCGTGCAGCGGGTGGAAGGCCAGTTTGCGCGCGGTGATCTGGTGATCTGCCGGGCCCCTGACGGCCGCGAGGTGGCGCGCGGTCTGGTCAACTACGACGCCGCCGACACCGCCAGGATCCTCGGCGCGCGTCGCGAGGAGCTGCTGCAGCGCCTGGGCTATCCGGGCGAACCCGAGCTGGTGCACCGCGACAACCTGGTGCTCACCGCCGCCGGCTGAGGGGCACAAAAAAACCGGCCGTAGCCGGTTTGTCTGTGCAGCTCCGGGTCAGCCCAGCGCCTTGATGTGCGCCAGCAGGCGGCTCTTGTGGCGGGCGGCCTTGTTCTTGTGGATCTGGCCCTTGTCGGCGTAGCGGTCCAGCACCGGCACCATTTCGGCGTAGGCCGCGGTGGCCGCGGCCTGGTCCTTGGCTTCCAGCGCCTTGACGACTTTCTTGATGGTGGTGCGGATCATGGAACGCTGCGCCACGTTGCGGGCGCGGTTCTTCTCGCTCTGGCGGGCGCGCTTTTTGGCGCTGGCGATGTTGGCCAAGGGTAACTCCTGATGATGCGATCGAATTCGAGGGGCGCGAATTGTCGAGACGTGGTGATTTTTTGTCAACAGGCAGGGTTCAAACCGCTATGATTGCGCGCTTATGTCCCGTTCCCTGCTGAAGTCTTCCGGCGTTGTCGGCGGTATGACGCTGATCTCGCGCGTGCTCGGTTTTGCGCGCGATGTGCTGTTCGCGGCCGCTTTTGGCGCCAGCGCGGGCATGGACGCCTTCCTGGTGGCGCTGAAGATCCCCAATTTTGGCCGGCGCATGTTCGCCGAGGGCGCGTTTTCCCAGGCCTTTGTGCCGGTCTTCACCGAGACCCGCGCCACCCGCCCGCACGCCGAGGTGCGCGCCCTGCTGGCCCACGTGGCCGGTACCCTGGGCGGGGTGCTGGCGCTGATCACGGTGCTGGGCTGCCTGGCGGCGCCGCTGCTGCTGTGGCTGTTTGCCCCCGGGTTCGGCACTGACCCGGCCAAGCAGCAGCTGGGTACCGAACTGCTGCGCTGGACCTTCCCCTATCTGATGTTCATCTCGCTCACCGCCATGGCGGGCGGGGTGCTCAACGCCTATGGACGCTTCGCCATCCCGGCCGTGACGCCGGTGATCCTCAACCTGTGCCTGATCGCCGCCGCCTTCGTGGACGCGGACTCGGTGCGGGTGCTGGCCTACGCGGTATTCCTCGCCGGCATCCTGCAGCTGGCCTTCCAGCTGCCGCTGCTGGCGCGCCTGGACCTGCTGCCGCGCCCGCGCTGGGCCTGGGGCGATCCGCAGGTCAAGCGCATCGTGCACCTGATGATCCCGGTGCTGATTGGCTCCTCGGTGGCGCAGATCAGCCTGCTGCTGGACACCGTGCTCGCCAGCTTCCTCACCACCGGCAGCGTCAGCTGGCTGTACTACGCCGACCGCCTGATGGAATTTCCGCTCGGCATCTTCAGCATCGCCATCGGCACGGTGATCCTGCCGGCGCTGTCCGCACAGCACGCCACGCAGGATCGTGCCGCGTTCTCCGCCACCCTGGACTGGGGGCTCAAGGTGATCCTGCTGATCGGCGTGCCGGCGGCGCTGGGCCTGTTCCTGCTCGCCGGGCCGCTGGTGACCACGCTGTTCCAGTACCGCGCCTTCACCGCCCACGACGTGCACATGACCGCCTATGCGCTGATGGCCTATGCCTTCGGCTTCATGGGCTTTTCGCTGGTCAAGGTGCTGGTTCCGGGGTTCTATGCCCGCCAGGACACGCGCACGCCGGTGCGCTTTGCCATGATCGCGCTCGGCAGCGGCATGGCGCTGAGCCTCACCGGCATCGGGCTGGCCACCTGGCAGGGCTGGAGCGCGCCACACGCGCTGCTGGCGCTGGCCACCTCCACCTCGGCCTGGATCAACGCCGTGCTGCTGCTGCGCCGCCTGCGGCGTGACGGCATCTATCAGCCGCAGGCGGACTGGGCCCGATTCGGCCTGCGCCTGCTGGCGGCCAATGCGGTGATGGCGGCGGTGGTGCTGGGCTTGCAGGGGCCGCTGGCGGGGTGGCTGGACGCCGGGCTCGCAGTGCGCGGCCTGCGCCTGCTGGAGCTGATCGGCGCCGCGGCGCTGGCCTATTTCCTGGCGCTGTGGCTGCTGGGTCTGCGGCCACGGCATTTCCGGCGGGCGCCTTGATGCGCCTGATCCGCGGCCAGCACAACCTGCGCTCCGGGGATCGCGGCTGCGTGCTGAGCATCGGCAACTTCGACGGCGTGCACCGGGGGCACCAGGCCCTGCTGGCGCTGGCGCGCGGCCACGCAGACCGCCTGGGCCTGCCGCTGGCGGTACTGACCTTCGACCCCACGCCACGCGAATTCTTCACCCCGGCGCAGGCGCCGCCGCGGGTCGCCACCCTGCACGACAAGCTGGACGACCTGGCCCGCCACGGCGTGGACCGGGTGCTGCTGCAGCGCTTCGACGCCCGCTTTGCCGCGCTCACGCCAGCGGCCTTCGTGCACGACCTGCTCGGCCAGCGCCTGGGCGTACGGCTGCTGGTGGTGGGGGATGACTTCCGTTTTGGCCAGGCCCGCGCCGGCGACGTGGAGTTTCTGCGCCGCACCGGGCCGACCGCGGGCTTCGAGCTGGCGGCGCTGCCGACCGTGGAGGAAGGCGCGCAGCGCTGCAGTTCCACCCGTCTGCGCGCCGCCCTGGCGGCGGCCGACCTGGACCAGGCCGCGCGGCTGCTGGGCCACCCGTACCGCCTCAGCGGCCGTGTGCGGCGGGGATTGCAGCTGGGGCGTACCCTGGCCATGCCCACCGCCAATCTGCCGCTGCGCCACCCGCCGGCGCTGCGCCTGGGGGTGTACGCGGTAGAGGGCGAGCTGGACGGCCGGCGCCTGCCGGGCGTGGCCAATCTGGGGGTGCGTCCCACCCTGGGGCACACCCCCTGCCTGCTGGAAACCCATTTCTTCGAGCCGCCGGGCGAGCTCTACGGACGATGCCTGCGCGTGCGCTTTCACCGGTTCCTGCGCCCGGAACAGCGCTTCGACTCACTCGACGCGCTCGCCGCCCAGATGCAGCGGGACAAACTGGTCGCGCGCGCCTGCCTGCGTGACTGCTGATGCATTTCATTACACTTGCGGCCCGCACCGCCGCCCGACCCTGACCGCCGTGACGACCGACTACAAAGCCACGCTCAACCTGCCGGAGACCGAGTTCCCGATGCAGGCCAACCTCGCCCGGCGCGAACCGGAGATGCTCGCCCGCTGGGAGGCCGAGCAGACCTACGCCTCGATCATGGCCGCGGCGGAGCAGGCCGAGGCCTTCCATCTGGTGGATGGGCCGCCCTATGCCAACGGCGACATCCATATCGGCCATGCGGTCAACAAGGTCCTCAAGGACATGGTGGTCAAGAGCGCGCGTCTGGACGGCCGGCGCGCTGCCTTCGTCCCCGGCTGGGACTGCCACGGCCTGCCCATCGAGCTGCAGGTGGAAAAGAAATTCGGCAAGGTCGGCGAGACGCTCAGCCCCGCCGAGTTCCGCGCCCACTGCCGCGCCTACGCGCAGGAGCAGGTGGCGCGCCAGCGCGAGGATTTCAAGCGCCTGGGCATACTCGCCGACTGGGAGCGGCCCTACCTGACCATGCAGCCGGCCTTCGAAGCCGAGCAGCTGCGCGCGCTGGCACGCATCGCCGCCAATGGCCACGTCACGCGCGGCTTCAAGCCCGTGCACTGGTGCCTGGACTGCGGATCCTCGCTGGCCGAGGCGGAAGTGGAATACCAGGACAAGTCCTCGTACGCGGTGGACGTGGCCTTTGACGCCGAGGACCCGGCCGAACTGGCGCGCCGTTTTGGCGTGAAGCAGGCCGCAGGCGCGGCGCTGGTGATCTGGACCACCACGCCGTGGACGCTGCCCGCCAACCGCGCCCTCTGCGTGCACCCGGAGCTGGACTATGTGCTGGTGCGCGCCGGCGGGCGCCTGCTGGTGCTCGCCGCCGGGCTGGCCGAAGCGGTCTGCGCGCGCCTGGGACAGGCCGCTGAAATACTGGGCCACGCGCCCGGCCGGGCGCTGGAGGGCCTGCGCGCCCGCCACCCGTTTGCCGGACAGGTGGTGCCGGTGATCTGCGGCGACCACGTCACACTCGAAGCCGGTACCGGCCTGGTCCACACCGCTCCGGCGCACGGCGCCGAAGACTTCACGGTGGGCCATCACTACGGGCTGGAGGTGTACAACCCGGTGGGCGGCAACGGCGTATTCCTGCCGGGCACGCCGCTGGTCGCCGGCCAGCACGTGCGCAAGGTGGACGAGCCCATCCTCGCCGCGCTGCACGCCAGCGGTCACCTGCTGCACCAGCAGAAGATCCAGCACAGTTACCCGCACTGCTGGCGGCACAAGACCCCGCTGATCCAGCGCGCCACACCGCAGTGGTTCATCTCCATGAGCGAGCGCGGCCTGCGTGATGCCGCCGCCGGTGCGGTGAAGCAGACACAGTGGATCCCCGCCTGGGGCGAGGAGCGCATCGCCAGCATGATCGCCGGGCGCCCGGACTGGTGCATCTCGCGCCAGCGCTACTGGGGGGTGCCGATGGCGGTGTTCGTGCACCGCGAGCAGCAGACCCTGCACCCGCAGACGCCGCAGCTGCTCGCCCGCATCGCCGAAAAAGTGGAACGCGAGGGTCTGGAGGCCTGGTTCGGTTCCAGCCCGGCCGACTGGGGCGTGGACGAGGCGGCGTACGAAAAATGTACCGACACGCTGGACGTCTGGTTTGATTCCGGCGTGGTCCACCAGGCCAGTTTCGTCGCCACCGGCCAGATCGCCGCGGGCGAGGCGGCCCCGCAGGGCGATCTGTACCTGGAAGGCTCCGACCAGCACCGCGGCTGGTTCCAGTCCAGCCTGCTGACCTCGGTGGCCATGCACGGCCGCGCGCCCTACCGCGCGGTGCTGACCCACGGCTTCACCGTGGACGAGCAGGGCCGCAAGATGTCCAAGAGCCTGGGCAACGTGGTCGCGCCGCAGAAAGTCACCAGCACGCTCGGCGCCGACGTGCTGCGCCTGTGGGTGGCGAGCAGCGACTATTCCGGCGAGATCGCCATTTCCGACAATCTGCTCAAGCGTATTGCCGATGCCTACCGCCGCATCCGCAATACCGCGCGCTATCTGCTCGGCGCGCTGCACGGGTTCGATCCCGCCAGCCAGACCGTGGCACCCGCCGACCTGCTGGCGGTGGACGCCTGGGCCATCCAGCAGGCGGCGCGTCTGCAGCAGGAACTGCAGGCGGCCTACCGCGCGCGCGAATTCCACCGCGTGTACCACGCCCTGCACAATTACTGCGTGAACGATCTGGGCGCGCTGTACCTGGACATCCTCAAGGACCGTCTCTACACCCTGCCGCGCACCAGTCTGGCGCGACGCTCGGCGCAGACCGCGCTGCTGCACATTGCCGAAGGCCTGGTGCGCTGGATCGCGCCGGTGCTGTCGTTCACCGCCGACGAGATCTGGCGCCTGCTGCCCGGCGAGCGCAGCCAGAGCGTCTTTGCCCAGACCTGGTATGCGTTCCCGCAGGTACGCGGCGAGCAGCTCGACTGGCCGCGGCTGATCGCCGCGCGCGGCGCCGTGCAGAAAGTACTGGAAACCCTGCGCGCCGAAGGCCGGATTGGTTCCGGCCTCGCCGCCGAAGTGCAGTTGCACGCCAACGGTGCGCTGCAGCAGGCGCTGGCCGCAGCCGGCGAGGAGCTGCGCTTCTGGTTCATGACCTCGGAAGTGCGGCTGTGCGAGACCCGCCCGCCCGAGGCCAGCCCGTTCACCCTGGAAAACGGTGAAATACTGGCGGTTGCCGCCTGTGCCTCAGCGCACGGCAAATGCGGGCGCTGCTGGCATTATCGCGCCGATGTCGGCACGCACCCGGCGCACCCCACACTGTGCGGGCGCTGTGTGCAGAATCTTGAACATGCAGGTGAAACCCGGAGGATGATCTGATGCTGCGCAATATGTCTCTCGCTTTCAGTGCCGGCGCCGTGGGCGCGGTGGTCAGCAGTGCCGCGCTGCTGCTTGCGGCCCAGCTCGACCTGTTCCGTCTGGTCGGGGTGGGGCTGTCGCCCTCCTTCTCGCTGCCCTGGGCCTACCAGCGGCTGGTGTGGGGCGGGCTGTGGGGCCTGCTGCTGTTGCTGCCGCTGGTGCCGGGCCGGCCCTGGCTGCGTGGTTTCCTCATCGGCCTGGCCCCCTGCCTGTTCAATCTGCTTTGGCTATTCCCCGAGCGCACGCCGCACGGCTACTTTGGTCTGGGCCTGGGGACGCTGACGCCGGCGGTGGTGCTGCTGGCCACCAGCATCTGGGGCTGGGCGGCGGTGTTCTGGCACCGGGCGGCGGGGGGCCGCTGACATGGCATTCGAATACAAGAACGTCTACTGGCTCTGGCTCTCGGCGCTGGTGATGCTGCTGGATCAGGTCAGCAAGCAGCTGGTGGTCAAGCATCTGGGCTGGTTTGACGTGATGCCGGTGATGCCGCACTTCAACCTCGTGCACCTGAAGAACACCGGTGCGGCGTTCTCCATGCTGTCCAGCGCGCCGCCGGCCTTCTTCGTGCTGCTGGGGGTGGGCGTGAGCATCGCCATCATCGTGTGGATGCGCGCCCACCGCGACACCGAGCGCCTGGTGGCGGTGGCGCTGTCGCTGATCCTCGGCGGCGCGCTGGGCAATGTCATCGACCGCGTGACCCGCGGCCATGTCGTGGATTTCCTGGATTTCTACTGGGGCAGCTGGCACTTCGCGGCCTTCAACGTGGCCGACATCGCCATCTCCATCGGCGCCGGCCTGCTGATCCTCGACATGGTGCAGCAGGCGCGCCAGCGCCGGCGCGAGGCCCGGGGCTGATGCAGATCCTGCTCGCCAATCCGCGCGGATTCTGCGCCGGAGTGGATCGCGCGATCGAGATCGTGGAGCGCGCACTGGAACAGCTGGGCGCTCCGATATATGTGCGCCACGAGGTGGTGCACAACCGCTTCGTGGTGGACAACCTGCGCGCCAAGGGCGCGGTGTTCGTCGAGGAGATCAGCGAGATCCCGCGCGGGGCCACCTGCATCTTCTCCGCGCACGGGGTTTCGCAGAAAGTCCGGGAAGAGGCCGAGGCCCACGGCCTGACCGTGTTCGACGCCACCTGTCCGCTGGTGACCAAGGTGCACATCGAGGTCAAGCGCTATGCCCGCGAGGCGCGCGAGGTGGTGCTGATCGGCCACCAGGGCCACCCGGAAGTGGAGGGCACCATGGGCCAGTTCGACGCCAGCCACGGTGGGCGCATCTGCCTGGTGGAGACACCGGAGGACGTGGCCAGGCTGGAAGTCCGCGATCCCGGACACATTGCCTACGTCACCCAGACCACCCTGTCGATGGACGACACCGCCAAGGTCATCGACGCCCTGCGCAAGCGGTTTCCGGCCATCCACGGGCCGCGCAAGGATGACATCTGCTACGCCACCACCAACCGCCAGGATGCGGTGAAGCAGCTCGCCGCCCAGTGCGATGTGCTGCTGGTGGTGGGCTCGCGCAATTCCTCCAACTCCAACCGTCTGCGCGAGCTGGCCGACTGGCGCGGCATCCCGGCCTATCTGATAGACGGCGCGCAGGACATTGAGCCCGCCTGGGTGCAGGGCGCTGCGCGCGTGGGCGTGACCGCCGGGGCCAGCGCCCCGGAGATCCTCGTGCAGCAGGTGGTGGAGCGCCTGCGCGAACTGGGCGGCACCCTGGTCAGCGAACTGCCGGGGCGTGCCGAGCACATCGTCTTCACCCTGCCGCCGGCCTTGCGCAAGGCGGTCCACCCGGCCCGCTGACCCCCCATGCCGGGGACAGCCGGGACGCGGATGCGGCAGCCGGCCCCGCCGTCTGATCCGCGCTCCCGGTTTGCCGGCCGGCCGCGCGTGATCGTGATCGGCGCCGGCGTGGTCGGCCTCACCACCGCACGCGCGCTGCAGGCCGCCGGCGCGCAGGTCTGTGTGCTGGAGCGCGAGCCGCATCCCGGACGGGAAAGCACCTGGGCGGGCGGCGGCATCGTCAGCCCGCTGCAGCCCTGGCGCGCGCCGCCGGCGATATGGCGGCTGATCGCCCGTTCCCGTGAACTCTACCCGCCGCTGGCGGCCGAGCTGCGGGCGCGCACCGGGGTGGACATCGAGTACCAGCTCTGTGGTGCCCGCTGGCGGGGGGAGGCGCCCGAGCTGGCCGCCGCACAGGCCTGGCACCGCGAGCAGGGCCTGCCTTGTGAGACATTCCGCGAGGAGGGGCAGGACTGGCTGCGGCTGCCCTGGCTGGGCCAGGTGCGCAATCCCCGCCTGGGCCGCGCCCTGGCGCAGGACCTGCGGGCGCAGGGGGCGGAGATTCGCACTGCTTGCCCCGCGCGCCTGCTGCTCCGGGGCGGGCGGGTGGCCGGCGCCGTCACCGCAGTGGGGCAGATGCTGGAGGCCGAGGCCGTGGTGGTCTGTGCCGGTGCCTGGGCCGGCGAGCTGCTGCACGACGCCGGGCTTGGTTCTCCGGTGCGTCCGGTCAAGGGCCAGATGCTGCTCAAGCGGCTGCCGCCGGGGCTGCTCGGCGAGATCTGGCTGTCGGACGCGGTGTACCTGATTCCCCGCCTCGACGGACACCTGCTGATCGGCAGCACGCTGGAGCCCGGGGGCTTTGACAAGACCCCCACCGCCGCGGCCAGGCAGGCCCTGCAACAGGCCGCCGACCGGCTCTGCCCGGCGCAGGCCGCGTACCCGGTGATCGCCCAGTGGGCTGGCCTGCGGCCCGGCTCGCCCGGGGGGATCCCGCAGCTGGGCGCGGGGGGGCTGCCGGGCCTGTGGCTCAATACCGGGCATTACCGCAACGGGATCGGCCTGGCGCCGGCCTGCGCCGAGGCGCTGCTGGCAGAGATGCTGAAGACACCACTGGGGGCCTGAGGGACAGGACCGCTGCTGGTGCCGCGAAGAGGAATCGAACCTCCGACCTACTGATTACGAATCAGTCGCTCTACCGACTGAGCTATCGCGGCGCGGTCGTGCAAGGGCGCGAATTATAGGTGCGCGACCGGGTTCCCACAACGCGAGCGGCCCTGCCGCACGGCAGGGGCCGGACACCGGCCCAGCGTGAACCGGGTCACGCGCCCCGGCCACTTGTCATTCAGGAGCCGCCGCTGATCCGTCGGGCGTGGCATCCCCGCAAGTGGTTTGCTCTGATGCAGGACACGGTAATGCCATCGGGCAGGGGCCTGAGCATGCAGATGGATACTCACATGGACAACGCAGTCGCTGGTTCCGGGAAGCCGCTGGCCCTCCGGCTGCGCGACGTGGCCCGCGGCTTCACGCTGATCGAGCTGATGGTCACCATCGCCATCCTGGTCGTGCTCATCACCGTGGCGGCGCCCTCGATGCGCGAGTTCCTGCTCAACAGCCGCCGCGCCGCCCTGTCCAACGACCTGCTGTTCAGCCTGCAACTGGCGCGCAGCGAGGCGATCAAGCTCGGCCACAAGGTCGCCGTCTGCGCCAGCAGCACCGGCAGCGGCTGCTCCACCGTGGCGTCGGACTGGTCCAAGGGCTGGATCGTGGAACTGCGGCGCAGCACGCCCAGCGGTGAAGTCAAACAAATGCTCTACAAGGGGCGCATCCCCGCCGCCGGGCAGACGGTGCAGACCAGCCGCGCGGAAGTGGTGTTCCGGCCTTTCAGCACCGCCCTGGAAGGCAGCCTGGGGGCCACCTTCACGGTTTGCGACCTGCGCGGAGGCAGCCACGCCCGCGCCGTGGTGGTGAGTGCCTCGGGCCGCAGCCGGGTGGCCGAGCCCAATGAAACCACGCTGAGCTGCACGACATGAACATGCACAGGCCAGGGATGCAGTCCACGCCCCGCCTGATGGCTGGGGTGACGCTGATCGAGGTGCTGATGGCGGTGGTCATCATCGCCTTCGGGCTGCTGGCGCTCACCGGCATGCAGCTGGTCTCCAAGCGCAATGTGCTGGACGCCTCGCAGCGCACTGCGGCAGCCCACCTGGCGCAGAACCTGTTCGAGGCGATGCGCGCCAATTCCACCGCCGATGCGCTGGAGACCTACCTGTTCACCGCGCAGCAGGGCCTGGGGCGCCAGCGGCTGGGCAGCGCCCCCGCGGAGGATTGCCGCAGCATCTCCTGCAATCCTCTGCAGCTGGCCCGTTACGATCTCTGGGTCTGGGAACAGCAGATCGATGGCGCCTCTGAGCTTTACGTGGACGGCACTATCACCGAGCGTACCGGCGGCCTGGTCAACGCCAATGCCTGCCTGACCGGGCCGGTAGGTGGCGGCACGGGCATCTACAACCTGAGCATCGCCTGGCGGGGCTCGATCGCGCTGCCCGACGCCGCCTCTGCCGATCCCCAGTGCGGCGACGGCCTGAACCTCTACGGCAACAACGAGGAGTTCCGCCGCATGCTCACCGTCAGCACTTACATCGTGGCCCGATAGGACCTCCCATGAAATCCAGATCGCAATCCGGGTTGACCCTCATCGAGTTGATGATCGCCATGCTGCTGGGGTTGCTGGTGATCGCCGCGGTGGGCAGCATGTTCCTGGCCAGCTCGCGCAGCTACCGCCAGGACGAACGGGTCAGCGTCATGAGTGACGAGCTGCGCGTGGCGGTGGGCGAGATCGCGCGCGATCTGGAGATGGCCGGCTTCTGGGGCACCATCATTGATCCCGACGCGCTCAAGGCCCCGCCCTCCTTTGCAAGCTTCAAGGATGCGGTGGTGGACTGCGACGGCAGCAGCCCGGTCTTCCTCGATCCAGGTCGGCCGGTCCAGGCCATCAACGCGGCCGACGCCACGGCCATCGCCGCCGTCTTCGACTGCATCAGCGACGCACAGCCCGGCACCGGCGCCATCGCGACCAACCGAGTCGCGGGCTTGCCGGTCGCGCTGTCCGCGGTCAAGGCCGGGCAGGGTTACCTGCAGACCACCGGCGGTGAGGGCATGCTCTATGTCGCCAGTGCCGACGCGGCTCCGCCCGCATCCGGTACCGGCGTCTGTTCCGATCCTGCCCTGGCCAGCTGTCAGTACTGGCAGTACCGCCCCAGCGTGTATTACATACGCAACTGGTCGGTCAGTGCGGGCGACGGCATTCCCTCTCTGTGCCGCAAGCGCCTGACGCCCAGTGCGGGCCAGCTCCGGCCGGTATCGGAATGCGCGTCCACCGGCATCGAAGACCTGCACGTGGAATTCGGTGTGGACACCGACAGGGACAGCAGCGCCAATCTGTTCACCAGCGCTCCGACGGCCGCGCAGATGGACACCCTGAATGTGCTGCGCGTGCATCTGCTGGCCCGCGCCCAGCGCGGCGAGAACAGCCATACCAGCGAAAAAACCTACGTGCTGGGCGACAAGACCGTGGCCCCGGCCATGGATTCTTTCTACCGCCGTACCGCCAGCATGAGCGTCGTGCTGCGCAACCCCACTTCGCAGAGAGCCCTCCGATGAACAGCCTGCCCCACACAGCTCCGGTACAGGCGCGGCACCGCCAGCGCGGTGTGGCCCTGGTGATCGCCCTGATCCTGCTGGTGGTGACCACGGTCATCGCGCTCAGCTCGGTGCGCTTCACCGCGCTGGATCTGCGCATCGCCCTGAACGAGGAACTGCGCATGGAGGCGGTGCAGACCTCGCAGTCCATGGTCGAGGCGGTGATCGCCAACCGCGCCAATCTGGTGGTCTTCGGCACAGAGGGCTACACGGTGTGCACCAGCAATCTCACGGACTGCAACAAGAACGACCTGCGCGTGCCGGAGAGCATGTTCGGTGAGCTGCTGGCCAATAACCAGGCCTGGGCGCGGGTCAAGCTGCTGAACGATGCCGGCACGCCGCCGCGGCTCTCCGAGCAGCGGGCGGTCAGCATCCGCAACCTCAGCGCCGCGTCGTTTGAAGTCGAGTCCTCGTATGACCGCTCGGCCGAAGGACTGGCGCGCGCCAACATCGCCGAAGGGCTGATCCTGTTCTACGGCAAGAATGACTAGAGGAGAATCCGCCATGAAAAGCCTGATGATGAGTGGTCTGTGCGCGCTGGCGGTATTGCTGGCCGGCATGGCGCGGGCCGACGACACCGACATCTACCTCAACCCCCGCACCGACCCGGTGGACGAGCCCATGGTGATGTTCAGCCTGGACTACCGGCCCAACCTGGCGTCCTCAGTCAAGGATTACACCGACTTCTTCGTGCCCTTGCTGCCGCTGGGCATCAATGATCCGGACCTGCCCAAGAACCGCACCTGGACCTTCTTCGACGTGCTGCGGCTGTCGCTGAAGGTGGTGTTTCTGGAAGTCTCGGGCGTGAAAGTGGGCCTGATGCTCAACCACAACTACAAGAACGGCTGCGAGGGTCCGTCCAACGTCAAGAGCGGCTGCAGCAACGGTTCCTACATTGCCCGCGGCTTCCGTTCCATCCAGGAAGGTGACGCCAACGGCGCGGTCGAGGAATTTGCCAAGATCCTGCGCGCGGTGCCGCTGCCGCAGGGCAACCTCAGCCACTCCTTCCAGGGTGCGGAGCTGTTCTTCGAGCTGTTCCGCTACATCACCGGCCAAGGGGTCTATAACGGCCACAACGGCTTCATCGATTACGCCGGCGATTCGAAGATCAACCTTGACGTGGAATTTCCGGGCGCGTCCTGGGACAAGCGCATCGAGACCACCGACGGCAAGACCTACATCAGCCCGCTCAGCTCAACGGAGCAGTGCACCAAGATCTTCACCGTCAACCTGATGTTCCAGGTAGCCAACCAGGACTCCAACTCCAATGCCGCCATTGCGGCGCAGCCCTCGGCCGGCGGTCTGGGCTTTGACCCGGGTACGTCCAACACCTTCCGCAACATGATCGCCGCCCTCAACCAGACGGACCTGGCCGACGGGCGCTTTGGTACCGTGCCGGCCATCGACGGCCTGCAGAACGTCACCTCCTACTTCGTCATCGACCCGCGCTTCATCAACAACACCACCCGCGGCTACGCCGAAGCCGGTGGTACGGGCCGTCCGCTGTCCTTCGCGGAGGATCCGGCGGAGTTGATCGACACCCTGCGCAACATCCTGCGCGAGATCCTGAGCGTCAGCACCACTTTCGTGTCGGCCTCGGTGCCGGTGAACGTGTTCAATCGCGCGGAGATCGTGGACAACGTCTATGTCGCCTTGTTCCAGGCCGAAACCACGCCGCTGTGGTCCGGCAACGTCAAGAAACTGCTGCTCAAGGAAACCGTGGCCGCCGACGGCAGCAGCGACATCAGCCTGGTGGACGCCAACGACGAGCTGGCGGTCGCCGGTGACGGGCGTATCCGCTTCGACGCGCTGACCTACTGGACCGACCCGACCGGCAGCGACCTGTTGGAAGAGGACATCGAGCAGGGTCTGTTCGCCGGCAAGGACGGCCGGCACACCCGCCGCGGTGCGGCGGGGCAGCAGATCCCCGGGTATCTGGCGGGCGATCCGGGCGCGCTCAACGCCGACGGCAAGCGGCGTCTGTTCTTCGCCGATGGCGGCACCTTTGCCGCACTCGATGCCACGGATGCGGTCGCCACCAAGCTGCAGAGCCGCCTGGGTGCGGCCGATCTGACCGAAGCCAAGCAGCTGGTGCGCTACATCCGCGGCTATGACGTGCTGTCCAATCCCACCGGCGTGCGCGACTGGATCATGGGCGATCCCATGCATTCCCGCCCGCTGCCGATCAACTATGGCAGCCTCGGCTCATTCACCGAAACCAACCAGGCCATCTATCTGGCATTTGGCAGCAACGACGGCTTCCTGCGCATGATCCGCAATACCGAGCCGGGCAGCACGGTCGTCCAGGACGGCGCCGAGGTCTGGGCCTTCATGCCGGATGAGGCCATGGCGATCCAGAAGCGTCTGCGCGACAACCTGGCCAACGACGAGGATCTGCTGCACCCCTACGGCGTGGACGGCGCCCCGGCAGCCCTGTTGCA
>JBKHXN010000066.1:0-10148 GCA_046565985.1 Gammaproteobacteria bacterium | reverse complement strand
GCCGGCCCGCGCCGAGCCGGCCAGCGCCCGGCCGGTGAAGCGGGCCCTGCAGATCCTGCTGGAACAGCCGGCGCTGGCCGAACAGGCCGGCAATCTCACCCTGCTGGCCCAGAGCGATGCCCCGGGCGTGCACCTGCTGGTGGAGGCGCTGGATTATTTCCAGGCCCACCCCGGGCACCGAGCCGCACAGCTGCTCAACAGCTGGGGGGATTCCCCACGCACCGCCGCGCTGACGCGGCTCATGGAAGAGCGGCTGACCCTGGACGAAGCCGAGCTGGAGCACGAATTCCGCGACAGCCTCGCCCACCTCGCCCAGAAGGGCCTGCGGGCGCGCGTGGAGCAGCTCCTGGCAGAAGCCCGGCTGCGGCCGCTGACCGAGGCCGAAACTCGGGAGATCGCCGCAGTTACGCGCGAGTTAGCGCATAAATAGCGTGTAGCTCGGCCGCTTCTGTATAATGCACGGTTCGCCGCCGTGGACTCGCCCCCCGCGACCACCTCCTTTTTAGAGTGCCGACGTGGATAAAGCTGACAAACCCTCCGTTGAAATGCAGGCCCAGAAACAGTCCCAGATCAAGCTGCTGATCGCGCTGGGCAAGGAAAAGGGTTACCTGACCTATTCCGAAGTCTCCGACAACCTGCCGGAGGTGGTGGACTCCGAGCAGATCGAAGACATCATCAGCATGATTCAGGCCATGGGCATCCCGGTTCACGAGGAAGCCCCGGACGACGAGCAGCAGTTGTTCTCCGAGCCCGCGGTGGTCGCCACCGCCGAAGAGGAAGAGGAAGCCGCGGAAGAAGCTGCGGCAGCCATCGCCACCGCCGATGACCAGTTTGGCCGCACCACCGATCCGGTGCGCATGTACATGCGCGAGATGGGCAGCGTGGAACTGCTGGACCGCGAAGGCGAGATCCGCATCGCCAAGCGCATCGAAGAAGGTCTCAACGAGGCCATGTACGCCATGGCCCAGTACCCGGAAACGGTCGCCATCCTGCTGGAGGCCTTTGAGGACACCAAGGTCGGCAAGCGCCGCCTCGCCGACGTGGTGACCGGCTTCTTCGACCCCAACGCACCGGAAGAACCGCCCCCGCCGCCGGTGGTCGTGGCGCCCAGCGCCAAGGCCGACGACAAGGACGACGACGCCGACGAAGAGGAAGAGGCCGTGGACACCGGCCCGGATCCGGTACTGTGCGCGGAAAACTTCGCCGAGCTGCAGAAGCTCTACGACAAGGCCTGGGATTCGCTGCTGAAGAAAGGCAGCGCCGACAAGAAAACCCAGGAAAAGCGCGAGGCGGTGGCCAACCTCATCATGACCTTCAAGCTCTCGCCCAAGATCGTGGACGAGATCACCGTCAACCTGCGCACCAAGATCATGCACATCCGCAACACCGAGCGCGCGATCATGCGCATCTGCGTGGCGGACGGCGGCATGTCGCGCGAGGAATTCCTGCGTGCCTACCGTGAGGGCGGCGCCACCAGCCCGGACTGGATCGTCAAGGCCATCCGCGCCAAGCGTAAATATTCCGCAGAACTCAACAGCCGCCAGGACGAGATCTTTGCCCTGCAGGAAACCCTGCGCAAGATGGAAGGTGACAACCTGCTCACGCTCGACGAGATCAAGGACATCAACCGCCGCATGAACGTGGGCGAGGCCAAGGCCCGCCGCGCCAAGAAGGAAATGGTGGAGGCCAACCTGCGCCTGGTGATCTCCATTGCCAAGAAGTACACCAACCGCGGCCTGCAGTTCCTCGACCTGATCCAGGAAGGCAACATCGGCCTGATGAAGGCGGTGGACAAGTTCGAATACCGCCGCGGCTACAAGTTCTCCACGTACGCGACCTGGTGGATCCGCCAGGCCATCACGCGCTCGATCGCCGATCAGGCCCGCACCATCCGCATCCCGGTGCACATGATCGAGACCATCAACAAGCTCAACCGCATCAGCCGCACCATGCTCCAGGAAATGGGCCGCGAGCCGACGCCCGAAGAGCTGGCGGTGAAGATGGAGATGCCCGAGGACAAGATCCGCAAGGTGCTCAAGATCGCCAAGGAGCCCATCTCCATGGAAACCCCGGTGGGCGACGACGAGGATTCGCACCTCGGCGATTTCATCGAAGACCAGGGCGCGGTCTCGCCGCTGGACTCGGCCACCTCGCAGAGCCTGGCCGAGGCCACGCACCAGATCCTGGCCAGCCTGACCCCGCGCGAGGCCAAGGTGCTGCGCATGCGCTTCGGCATCGATCTCAACACCGACCACACGCTGGAAGAAGTCGGCAAGCAGTTCGACGTCACCCGCGAGCGCATCCGCCAGATCGAGGCCAAGGCCCTGCGCAAGCTGCGCCACCCCAGCCGCGCCAACTACCTGCGCAGCTTCCTCGACGAGACCTGAGAGCATCGCAGACACAAAAAACCCCGCCGAGCGCGGGGTTTTTTGTGGGGTGGTTCCTCAGAAGTTGAACCGCGCGCCCAGGCTGATGATGTCCGGCCCGCCCAGGCCCAGGTTGAGGCCGAAGGACAGCTGGCGGTTGGCGTGGTACAGCCCGCCCAGCACCAGCGAGGTGCCGTCGGCGTAGCCGGTGCTGGCGTACTCCATGGCGGCGGAGGCTTCCAGCTCGCGCGAGTAGCGATGGCGGATGCCCACGGTCAGGCCGACGCCGTTGTCGTTGTCGGAGAACCCGGCCTGCCCGCCCTTGCCGTCGGCCTCGGCGCGGATGGCGGAGACATCACCGTGGACCTCGGTCTTGGGGTCCACCGGGTGGCGCAGGCCCACGCCGAGGCTGAGCGTGTCGATTTCCACGCTGGAGCGGTTGCCCGGAGGGCCGAAGGAATCGGTCTCGACGATGCTGTAACCGCCGACCAGGTACACGGTCGGCGCAATCAGCCCGGAAAATTTCAGGCCGAAGCCGTCGGCATCCACACCGCGGTCTTCGAGCGTCAGGAAACTGAGCTGCACGTAGTTGTAGGACAGATCCGCCGCCAGGGCAGGAGCGGAACTCAACGCCAGCGCCGCTGCGATCAGGGTCTTTTTCATCATGACAGGCTCCACACGATTGGGGTTTGACGGCTTCGGGTCGAAGCCCGCAGAGTGTAAGCCCCATGCGGCCTGCGCGGCCGCTGCTTCATGAACAGGATCACACTATGACCCGCTATCTGGCCGTCGTGCTCGGCCTGCTGTGCGCCACCTCTGCAGCGGCACAGACCCTCAGCCTGAGCGCCGGCGGCTGGAACTACCGGGTGGCCGGCGAGGTGACCCGCGCCGGCCAGACGCAGGATCTCGACGACGACCTCGACGTGCAGGGCCGCAGGCGCAGTTTCCTGGCTGCGGAGCTGCGCCCCGGCGAGTACGGCCCCGGCTGGCTGCCGGATCTGGTGCTGCGCCGCACGCGCATCGACGCCGCCGGCCAGCGCACGGTGAGCGGCAGCGTGAGCGTGGGCCCGGTGCCGATCGGCGAGGAGAGCGGCACCGCCTTCGTGGACGCCGATCTGGAAGACCGCGAGCTGACCCTGCGCTATCCCTACCGCATCCGCTCCCTGGAGGCCGTGGCCGGAATCAGCGTCAAGCAGCTGCGCGGGCCGGTGACGGTGCGCAACGACCAGGACAGCCAGGCCAGCACCGAACAGCTCGACGAGCTGTACCCGCAGCTCCACGCCGGCCTGCGCTGGCAGGCCCTGCCCCGCCTGCGCCTGGGGCTGGAGGGCGGCTGGATCAGCGCCGAGGGCAACCGTGCCGATGAAGTGCGCGTGGAAGTGGCGGCGCCCCTGCTGGCCGGCCTGGGTCTGGTCGCCGGCTGGCAACAGAAACGCTATGACCTGCGGAGCGGCGACAGCCAGTACGACGCGCGCCTGAGCGGGCTGTTCGTCGGCCTGCTGCTGCAGATCGAATAGGGAGCCCGCGCGGGCGCCTTGCTCACAACCGTCATCGTGCCGGTCCTGCCTGCTCTGACTCGGCACTACAGGTGGTTTTCTCCCAGCATGGATCCCCGTTTACACGGGGATGACGGGCATGGGTGGGAATAGAGATTTCGTCATTCCCGCGCACGCGGGAATCCATCTCTCTGGTCCTGCCTTCACTTCCTCAGCACGACCCGCAGTTTCCTTCCGGCATGGATCCCCGTTTACACGGGGATGACGGCAGGAAGGCAGGAAGGCAGGAAGGCAGGAAGGCAGGAGGAAATATCTAGGTTCGTCATTCCCGCGCAAGCGGGAATCCATCGCTCTGAGACTGCCTTCACTCACTCAGTATCGCCCCCAGCTGGAGTATGCTGCGCAGCCCGCCGCTACCCCGTCCCGCCGAGCCGCTACCCATGACCGATACCGACGCCAGCCAGCAGGCGCGCCGCGGCTTGTGGGCCACGTCGGCCGCGTTCTTTGTCTGGGGCCTGTTCCCGCTGTACTGGAACCAGCTGGCGCAGGTGCCGGCGCTGCAGATCATGGCCCATCGCATCGTCTGGTGCGCGGTGTTCGTGCTGGGCTATCTGCTGATCCGCCGCGGCCTGGGCTGGCTGCGGCCGCTGGCGGGCAATCCGCGTCTGCTGGGCATGCTGGCGCTGAGCAGCCTGCTGATCAGTGTCAACTGGGGCCTGTACATCTGGGCGGTGAACAACGGCCACGTGGTGGAATCCTCGCTGGGGTATTTCATCAACCCGCTGGTGAGCGTGCTGCTGGGCGTGCTGGTGCTGCGCGAGCGGCTCAACGTCTGGCAGTGGCTGGCGGTGGGCAGCGCCGCCCTCGGCGTGGCCTGGCTCACCTGGCAGGGCGGGCGTCTGCCGTGGATCGCCCTGACGCTGGCCTTTTCCTTCGGTCTGTACGGGCTGCTGCGCAAGCTCGCGGCGGTGGAATCCATCCCTGGCCTGGGCGTGGAAAGCGGCCTGCTGTTCCTGCCCGCCCTGGGGTTCCTGCTGTGGTCGGAGCAGCAGGGCAGCGGCAGCTTCGGCCACGTGGGGATGCAGGCCGACGCCCTGCTGATCTTCGGCGGCGTGGTCACCGCCCTGCCGCTGATCTGGTTCGCCTACGGCGCGCGGCGCATTCCGCTGTCGCTGGTGGGCATCCTGCAGTACATCGGGCCCAGCCTGCAGTTGTTGATCGGCGTGTGGATCTTCCGCGAACCCTTCTCCGGCGCCCAGCTGCTGGGTTTTGGCTGCATCTGGCTGGCGCTGGGCATTTATGCCGCGGACGGGCTGCGCCGCAACGCGCTGGACCGGCGCCAGGCCGCGCTTCAGCTGTCGCGGTAGCCGGCGTCCAGCGCCTGCCAGTCGGCGGGCGTGAAGTGAAACCGTCCCGGCGCCAGACGGGCGCACTTGTGCAGCGAACGCAGCAGCCGTGCCCGCGCCCGTGCCTGTCTTGCCGGGCTCACCGTCCGGCGGCCGCGATCAAAATCGATCAGGAAGAAGCGCCCGTCCGGGCCGCGCAGGATGTTGTGCGCGTTGAGATCGGCATGCCCCACGCCGGCGCGGTCGAAGCGCGCCAGCGTCTGTCCCAGCGCGGCCCATGCAGCGGGCTCCAGTGCGCTCTCCGCCAGCAGGGCGGAGAGCGGGCGGGCATCGGCGATGCGCTCGGTGATCAGGTCGGCGGTGTAGAACAGACCGCGGCGATGCACGTGCGCCGCCACCGGGCGCGGCACCGGCAGGCCCAGCGCACGCAGATCCTGCAGCAGCTTCCACTCCCGCCAGGCCCGCGTGGCCGCCAGCCCCAGCCAGGCGTAGCCGTCCTCCAGCACGCGGCCCACCAGCCCGCCTCGCCGGTAGTGGCGCAGCACCCAGCCCCGCGGCGGCACGCGCAGAAACCAGGTCGTGCCCCGGCCCAGGGCCTGGCCATCCACGGCGTCCTGCGCCTGCCACCAGGCCGGGTCAAACTGCGCGGGCAGCGGTTCCGGCAGCAGCGCCGGGTCAAACAGGATGTGATGCCCGGCCTGCTGCCAGACCCGCGGGTTTGCCGTTGCACTCATGCGCGGCAGCCTACTGGAAAGGCCGCCGCTCCCGCCACTTGCGCTACCCTGCTGCCGAAACGCCCGGCATGCCCGGGCAGACAGGAGAGCAGCATGAAGTCCTTCAACAACCGCGTTGCCGCCATCACCGGCGCCAGCTCCGGCATCGGGCGTGCGCTGGCGCTGGAACTGGCCGCGCGCAAGTGCCATCTCGCGCTGTGCAGCCATTCCAATCAGCAGGGGCTGGCGGAGACGGCCGAGCAGGCCGCGCGTCACGGCGTCACGGTCACCCAGGCCCGGGTGGACGTCGCCAGCCGCGAACAGGTCGAGGCCTGGGCCGCCCAGGTGGTGCAGGAGCATGGTCGCGTCAACCTCGTCATCAACAATGCGGGGGTGGCGCTGGCGGGCACCGTGGCGGCCACCGGCATCGAGGATTACGAGTGGCTCATGGGCATCAACTTCTGGGGCGTGCTGTACGGCACCAAGGCCTTTCTCCCGCATCTGCAAGCAGCGGGTGAGGGCCATATCGTCAACATCTCCAGCATCTTCGGCCTGTTCGCCCAGCCCGGCATGAGCGCCTACAACGCCAGCAAGTTCGCGGTGCGCGGGTTCACCGAATCGCTGCGCCAGGAGCTGGACCTGGCGCGCAACGGCGTGAGCGCCACCTGCGTCCATCCGGGCGGGGTACGCACCAACATCGCCAGCTCGGCGCGCACGTCGGACAGCATCGCCGAGCTCACCGGCGGCAACGCAGCCGACGGCATGAAGCAGTTCGAAAAGCTGCTGAACACCAGCGCCGAACAGGCCGCGCGGCAGATTCTGCGCGGCGTGCAGAAAAACGCCCGGCGGGTGCTGGTGGGCCTCGACGCCCGCGCCGCCGACAGCCTGCAACGGCTCATGCCCGCCCGCTACCAGAGCCTGCTGACCGGCGGGCTGCGGCTGCTGAAGCAGCGCGGGGCATAAAAAAGGGCGCGGTCGGTTGACCGCGCCCGAAGTCCTGCAGGGGAGACTTAGCGGGTGCCCTTGTCGCGCAGCGAGTTGGGGGTGAAGTCGGCCGGCGTGCGCACGATCGGCTGGTACACCTTGCTCTCCTCGTTGCGGATGGAGAGCGCGATGTAGCGGCCCGACTGCAGGTCATGCTTGACCTCCAGGCCCGGGGCGAGGAACGGGATGTCGTAGTAGGTGGACGAATGCAGCTCGTCCACGCGCCACAGCTGGTCGCGGTTGTCGTACTTGTCCTGCACGTGGATCACCCAGCTGTCCTCGTCGAGAAAGAACACGCGCTTCTTGTACAGGTGCGAGGTGCCCTGCTTGAGCGTGGCCTCCACCTCCCAGACGCGGTGCAGCTCGTAGCGCGCATGTTCGGCATTGACGTGGCCGGCCTGCAGCACGTCGCTGACTTTCAGGCTGGGGCCGTTGATCTTGTACGCGTTGTACGGGATGTACAGCTCGCGCTTGCCGACCAGCCGCCAGTTGTAGCGGTCGGTGGCGCCGTTGTACATGAAGAAGTCGTCGTTGGTCCGCAGGCCGTCTGCGGCGGTGCCCGGGTTGTCGTAGGCCACGCTCGGCGCCAGGCGCACGCGGCGCTGGCCCGGGTTGTAGGTCCAGGCCTTGCGCGGCTGGCGAACCTGATCGGCGTAGTCGTACACCAGCAGGATGCTGCCCGCCAGGCGCGGCGGTTCCTTGACCGACTGCAGGAAGTAGAACAGCAGGTTGTCCTCGCGTTCAGACGGCTTCTTCTTCTGGTTGCCGTAGACGAAGTCGTACTCGTAGTCGAACTTCACCAGGTTATAGCTGCCGCCGGCGGTGACCGGCGCCTGTGCCCAGGAGGTGGCGTAGGTGTCGCCCTTGTATACGGTGAGGTGGTTCCAGATCGTCTCCAGCCCGTTCTGCGGGATCGGGAACGGGACCCCACCGGTGGTGCCGGTGAAGCCGTTGCCGCCGTCCACCAGCTTCACCCGGGTGGCGTTGCCGCGGGTTTCCTCGTAGATCCCCTGCGGGTAGGCCGCGCTGCGCCGCGTGGGATAGACCTTCATCTTCCAGTTGGGATAGCGCTGCAGCAGTGCCAGCTGGCCAGGGCTGAGCTTGTCGCGGTACTGCTGCGCGTTGGCCGCGGTGATGGTGAACAGCGGCCGGTCGTCCGCGTACGGGTCCGGGTAATGCCCGCCCGGCACGAAGCCGGCCACCACCGTGGTCTGCCCGCCGGTCCAGGCCGGGATGCTGCCGTCCGCGTTGCCGGCCTTTTCTGCGCCGATGGGCGTCAGGGTGGTGCCCAGGCGCGCGGCTTCTTCGGCCGATACCGCCGCGAGTGTCAGCCCCGGCAGTGTCGCAAGTGCGCCGATCAGGGCGCCGATGATCTTGGATTTCATGAATCTTCTCCGTCTGACTGGATCAGAACGCGTAGGAAACGTTGAACGAGAGGAAGTCGCGGTCCTTCAGCGGATTGGCACTGGAGGCAAAATCCGGCGACTGCCCGGCCGGTACCGCGTTGGGGTCCGTCCCGGAGTAGGTCCGTCCGCCGGTGAAGGCGGTGTACGACAGATCTGCCTGCCAGCGCTGCAGGTAGTTGAAGCCCAGGCCGCCGGTGATGGCCTGCGCATCCTGGTTGAAGGTCGGGCCCACGCCGTTGACGTCGTGCGACCAGACGATGCGCGGGCTCAGGCTCGCCGAGCCGATGGCGTTCTCATACGTCAGCGCGCTCACCAGGCGGTAGCCCCAGGAGAAGCGGTTGGCGTAGCCGCCCGGCTGCACGCTGCCAGAGGCCACGGCGTTGGCCGAGGCCTGGACCGCGGGCAGGTAGGTGCCGGGGCCGTTGAAGAGGATGTCCCGGGGCAGGTCCAGCCAGGTGGCGCCGGTATCCAGCAGCATCACGAACTGGTCGGCGCCCAGGTTGGGGCCAAATGCCTTGGTGGCGGTGAACTGGCTCTGGTGCATCTTCACCCGCTTGAAGCCGTCAATGATCTCGCCCGCCGCGGTGGTGGCCGGCACGCCCGACTTGTTGGGCAGGCCCAGCGCCGCCAGCAGCACTTCCACGTCCTCGATCTGGATCGGCTGGTTGGGGCGGTAGGAGTACTCGCCCTGCAGCGCGACGCCGAAAGGAAGGGAGGTGTTGAAGCTCAGGCCGTAGAGGTTGATGTCCTCCGGGTAGTCGGCGAAGTAGAACGCCGAGCCGCCCGCCGGGTTGCTGTAGCTGAACAGGCCCAGCGGATTGGCTGGCCCCGGCGCACCGGCGCGCACGCCGGACGCGATCGGCGTGCGGCTGTGGTAGCGCAGGTAGTACAGGCCAAACTCCGTGCTGTTGGCCGCCTCGGAGAAGTAGCGGAACGAGACGCCGTACTGCTGGTGGTCCTGTTTCGGCTCGCGGTTGGCGATGCGCTCACCCCACAGCTGCGCCTCGCCCGGATTGGTGCCAAGTCCCGTGGGCGGTGAATTGTCGTCAAAGCGGCGTCCAAAGCCGGCAAAGACCTTCTGCCCGTCGTCGGAGAGCACGTCGGTGGTGGAGAAGAACGCGCCGTTGGGGTCGATCTCGGTTTTCTTCCAGTCGAACAGCCACACCGCCTCCATGCTCAGCGAATCGGCGAGCGGCAGCGACACCCACAGCATCGGCACCGGCAGCAGCGCTTCCTTGAGCTCCGAGCCCGGGCCGCGCAGGCGCGAAACATCCACCGGGTTGATGGAGTTGATGGAGTTGGGGATGAAGGTGCTCTCGCCCCAGCTGACCACCTGCGAGCCCAGGCGCGTGCTGACGCGCTGGCCCAACACATTGAAGCTGCCGTAGGCAAACAGGTCCAGCATCTTGAACTCGCCGCCCAGCCGCTTCTGGCCCTGCTCGCCGAGGTTATCGGCGTCCTTGTTCTCAAAGTCGTAGAAGTACGAGGCACGGCTGAACAGCCCCGCGTTGCCGTAGCGCAGCGAAAGATCGTGCGTGGCCTTGAGCGGTGCGGCAAAGACATCGCCCTTGTCGTAGGCCAGGTTGCCGTCGTCGTCGTTCACCGAGCGGGCGCTGCCCACGCCGTCGCTGTTGTTGTTGCGGTTGGCAATGCCGATCAGCTCCGAGCTGCGGTCCTGCATGCGTACCGATACGCCGGCCGAGACCGTGGTTGTCTTGCCACCCAGTTCCCTTGGGCCCGCTTCTCCCGGATTTGTGTAAGTCCGCTCCGGGTCAGGCGGCTTGCCTCAACTGTGCATCCTGTTGCATCGATTCGTCCAGCCTCTGCTTGGCTGCCT
>JBKHXN010000065.1:0-6954 GCA_046565985.1 Gammaproteobacteria bacterium | reverse complement strand
TCCGCCACCTCCGGGAAGACATCCGCAGCGTTTTCGACCGCGACCCCGCGGCGCGCAATACCTGGGAAGTCCTGACCTGCTATCCCGGCCTGCACGCGGTCTGGGGCCACCGCATCAGCCACTGGCTGTGGCGTCACGGGCTGAAGTGGCTGGCGCGCTTCAATTCCAACCTGGCCCGCTGGCTCACCGGCATCGAGATCCACCCCGGCGCGCGGATCGGCCGCCGCCTGTTCATTGACCACGGCATGGGCGTGGTGATCGGCGAGACCGCCGAGATCGGCAACGATGTCACCCTCTACCACGGCGTGACCCTGGGCGGCGTCTCCTGGGACAAGGGCAAGCGTCATCCCACCCTGGGCGACGGCGTGGTGGTCGGGGCCGGCGCCAAGGTGCTCGGCCCCTTCACCGTGGGCGCCGGCGCGCGGGTCGGCTCCAATTCCGTGGTGGTGCGCGAGGTGCCGCCCGGCGCCACCGTGGTGGGCATCCCCGCGCGGATCGTGCAGGAGGCCGCCGAACCCTCGGCCGCGGTCAGCGCCATCGCCCGCCATCTGGGCTTTGACGCCTACGGCCTGTCCAAGGAAATGCCCGATCCGGTGGCCAACGCCATCTCGGCCATGCTGGAGCACATCCAGAAGACCGACGCCCAGCTGCAGCGGGTCTGCCAGGCGCTGACCCGCCTCGGCGCGCAGCTGCCCCAGGCCGACGTGGAGAAACTCGAACTGCCGGAGTTCTGCCGCGAGCACACCGAGGGGCGCTGATGCCCGCGTACCTCGACCATAACGCCACCACGCCGCTCGATCCCCGCGTGCTGGAGGCCATGCTGCCCTATCTGCGCGGGCCCTACGCCAATCCGTCCTCGCTGCACCGCGCCGGGCGTGCCGCGCGCGATGCGGTGGAGGCCGCCCGCGCCCAGGTCGCGGCCTTCGTCGGCGCCGAGCCGGCCGAGGTGGTCTGGACCTCCGGCGGCAGCGAGGCCAACAACCTGGCCATCAAGGGCATGGCCGGCGCCGTGCCGGGCCTGCGCGTGCTCTACGGCGCCAGCGAGCACCCCGCCGTGATGGAAGCCGCCGAGGCGCTGCGGGCCGCGGGTGTGCCCGTGGAGGCCATCCCGGTGGACGCCCGGGGCCAAGTCCGTGCCGATGCCCTCCAGGCCCGGCTGGCGGCCGGCCCGCCCTGCCTGGTCTCGCTGATGCGCGCCAACAACGAGACCGGGGTGATCCAGGACCTGGCCCCGCTGGCGGCGGCCGTCCACGCCGCCGGCGGCTGGCTGCACAGCGACGCGGTGCAGGCCGCCGGCAAGCTGGAGCTGGACATGGCTGGGCTGGGCGCCGACCTGCTCAGCTTCAGCAGCCACAAGCTCTACGGCCCCAAGGGCATCGCCGCGCTGGTGCGCAGGGCCCACGTGCCGCTGCTGCCGCAGGTGCACGGCGGCCCGCAGGAGCGCGGCCTGCGCGGTGGCACCGAGAACGTCGCCGCCATCGTCGGCTTTGGCCTGGCCTGCGAGCTGGCTGCTGCCGAGCGGGTCCAGCGCAGTGCTCACACCCGCTCCCTGCGCGATCGTCTGGAGGCCGGGCTGACGGCCCTGCCCGGGGTGGAGATCTTTGCCAGTGCCGCGCCGCGTCTGCCCAATACCGTGCAGTTTGCGCTCGCCGGCTGGGAAGGCGAGGCGCTGCTGATGCAGCTCGACCGCCGTGGCTTTGCCGTCTCCAGCGGCTCTGCCTGCGCCTCGGGCCGTGGCGAGCCCAGTCACGTGCTGCTGGCCATGGGCGTGCCGCGCGAGCGGGCCTTCGGCGCGGTGCGCGTCAGCCTGGGCAAGGACAACACGGCGGCCGAGGTGGACGCCTTCCTCGCTGCGCTGGGTACGATCGTTCGCGCATGATCTACCTGGACCACGCCGCTACCACGCCGCTGGCCCCGGAGGCGCTGGAGGCCATGCTGCCCTGGCTGCGCGAGGGCTACGCCAATCCGGCCTCGGCACACGGCCCGGGCCTGGCCGCGCGCCGCGCCGTGGAGACCGCGCGCGAGCAGGCCGCCGCGCTGATCGGCGCCCGCCCCGACGAGATCATCTGGACCTCCGGCGCCACCGAGTCGAACAACCTCGCGCTCAAGGGTGCGCTGGAATTCCGCGGCCTGCGCGGCGCGCACCTGGTCAGCTCGCGGATCGAGCACCGGGCCGTGCTCGACACCTGCCGCTGGCTGGAAACCCAGGGGGCGCAGGTCAGCTACCTGCAGCCCGACCGGCAGGGCCGCATCGAGGTGCAGCAGGTGCTCGACGCCCTGCGCCCGGAGACCGTGCTGGTCTCGCTGATGTGGGTCAACAACGAGATCGGCGCATGCAACCCGATCGCCGCGCTGGCGCCGCTGCTGCGCGAGCGCGGCGTGCTGCTGCACGTGGACGCGGTGCAGGCCGCCGGCACCTGCACGATTGATCTGGCGCAGCTGCCGGCGGACCTGCTCTCGCTCTCCGCCCACAAGCTCTACGGGCCCAAGGGCGTGGGGCTGCTGTTCGCGCGGCGCCGCCCGCGCGCGCGACTGGCGCCGCTGATCCACGGCGGCGGACACGAGCAGGGCATGCGTGCCGGCACGCTCGCCACCCACCAGCTCGCCGGTTTTGGCGCCGCCTGCGCCCTGGCACAGCAGCGGCGCGACGCCGACGCCGCCCACACCGCGGCGCTGCGCGACCAGCTCTGGCAGGCCCTGGCCGGCCTTCCGGGCGTGCACCGCAACGGCGATCCCGCACAGAGCGCGCCGCACATCCTCAACCTCAGCTTCGAAGGCGTGGACGGCGAAAGCCTGCGTGCCATGCTGCCCGATCTGGCGGTGAGCAGCGGCTCGGCCTGCGCCTCGGCCACCCGCGAGCCTTCCTTCGTCCTGCGCGCGCTGGGCCGGGACGACGCCCTGGCCGATGCCTCCCTGCGGTTTTCCTTCGGTCGCGGCAACACCCCGGCCGAGGTCGGCACCGCCGCCCGCCGCGTGACCGAGGCGCTCACCAGCCTGCGCAGCTGGGCGCCATGAAGCTCGGCAGCGCTCACAACGTGTACGGCTACCCGCCGCCGGTCTGGGCCCGCTTTGCCGCGCCCCGCCACGCCGGGCGCCTGACCGGGCCGGGGGTTCACAGCGTCGAGGCGGGCAGCCCCGCCACGTCCGCACGCCTGAATCTGCAGTTGCGCTGGGAGCAGGGCAGGGTGGCCGACTGCCGGTTTCTGGCCCGGGGCTGTCCGGTGACGCTGGCGGTGGGCGAATGGCTCTGCGAGCGCCTGAGCGGCGCCAGCGCCGCGGAACTGGCCGCCATCGGCGCGCCAGAGATCCGCCAGGCCCTTGAAATCCCGGAAGACAAGGCCCATTGTGCCCTCATGGGCGAAGACGTCCTGCGCAGCCTGATGATCCCATGAGCATACAACTGACCCCCGCCGCCGCACAGCGTATCCAGAGCCAGATTGCCCAGCGCGGCAAGGGTCTGGGCCTGCGCCTGGGCGTCAAGGCCTCCGGCTGTTCGGGCTATGCCTACACCCTCGGCTATGCCGACGAGATCGGCCCCCATGACCGCGTCTTCGAATACGGGCAGGTCCGGCTGGTGGTCAGCGCCGAGCATCTGCCGATGCTCGACGGCCTCACCGTGGACTTCCAGAAGCAGGGCCTGAACGAGAGCTTCAAGTTTCTCAACCCCAACGTGAAGGCGGAGTGCGGCTGCGGGGAAAGTTTCACGGTTTGATTGCCGCTGTACCGGCCGCAACGCTACAATCTCCTGATTTTTTCTGGGCCTGGCCCTTTCCCGTCTTTCTTCAGGAGCATTCCCGTGGCTGTTGAACGTACCCTTTCCATTATCAAGCCCGACGCGGTTTCCAAGAACCACATCGGCGATATCTACAGCCGCTTCGAGAAGGCCGGGCTGAAGGTCGTTGCAGCACGCATGAAGCACCTCACCCAGAAAGAGGCCGAGGGCTTCTACGCCGTGCACAGCGCTCGCCCGTTCTTCGCCGACCTGGTGAAGTTCATGACCAGCGGGCCGGTCATGGTGTCCGTGCTCGAAGGGGAGAACGCCGTGGCGCGTCACCGCGACATCATGGGCGCCACCGACCCCAAGAAAGCCGCGCCCGGCACCATCCGTGCCGACTTTGCCGAGAGCATTGACGAGAACGCCGTCCACGGCTCCGACAGCCTCGACAACGCGCGCATCGAAATCAGCTACTTCTTCCGCGTCACCGAGCTCTGCCCGCGGACCCGCTGATTCCTCCCATGAGCCCCGCGCCCATCAATCTGTTCGGCCTGGATCGCCCGTCGCTGCGGGCGGCGTTTGCCGACATGGGCGAAAAGCCGTTCCGCGCCGACCAGGTGATGCAGTGGATCTACCGCCGTGGCGTGGATGACTTCGAGCAGATGAGCAACCTCTCCAAGGGTCTGCGCCAGACCCTGCGCGAGCGCTTCGTGATCCGCACGCCGGAGCTGGTGACCGAGCAGCAGTCCCAGGACGGCACCCGCAAATGGGTGCTGCGCCTGGACGGCGGCAACGCCATCGAGACGGTCTATATCCCTGAAGCGGACACGCGCGACGCCGTCGCGGAGCTTGACGACGGGGAGCCGCCAGGCCGCTTCCGCGGCACCCTGTGCATCTCCTCGCAGGTGGGCTGCGCCATGGACTGCAGCTTCTGTTCCACCGCCCAGCAGGGGTTCAACCGCAATCTCAGCAGTGCCGAGATCATCGCCCAGGTCTGGTTCGCGGCCCGCGCGCTGGGCGGGGATTTCCAGAACGAGCGGGTGATCTCCAACGTGGTGTTCATGGGCATGGGAGAGCCGCTGGCCAACTACACGCCGGTACTCGCCGCCATCCGCGTGCTGCTCGACGACTTCGGGTTCGGCCTGTCCAAGCGGCGCGTCACGGTCTCCACCTCCGGACTGGTGCCGTTCATCGACCGTCTGCGCGACGACGTGGACACCGCACTCGCGGTTTCCCTGCACGCCCCCAGCGACGAGCTGCGCAACACCCTGGTGCCGATCAACCGCAAGTACCCCATCGCCGAGCTCATGGAAGCCTGCCGCCGCTATACCGCCGGCAAGGACCGCAAGACGCATATCGTGTATGAATACGTCATGCTCGAAGACATCAACGACCAGCCCGAACACGCGCGCCAGCTCGCCAGGCTGCTGTCCGGCATGCAGGCCAAGGTCAACCTGATCCCGTTCAACCCGTTTCCGGAAACGCGCTACCGCCGCTCGCGCCCGGAGACCATCCGCGCTTTCAGCGAGATCCTGCGCAGCCGCCGCATCGTCACCACCACGCGCAAGACGCGCGGTGACGACATCGACGCCGCCTGCGGCCAGCTGGTTGGCAAGGTGCAGTCGCGCCAGAAGCAGCGCCTGGGCGACATAGCGGTGCGGAGCCTGACGACATGAAGCGCCTGGCTCTGGGCCTGTCTGCGGTTCTGCTGCTGGCCGGCTGTGCCGGCAGTGGCGCGCGCAGCACCGACGACAAGCAGGCCGCGCGCATCAACACCCAGCTGGGTTCCGATTACCTGCGCCGCGGCCAGGCCGACCTGGCCGAGGAAAAGCTCAAGCGCGCCATCAAGCAGGACCCGGACTATGCCTTCGCGCATGTCTCGCTGGCCTATCTCTACAGCCAGCGCGGTGATCTGCGCGACGCCGAGCGCTCCTACCGCCGCGCGCTGCGGCTGGACCCGGGCAACGCCGTGGTGAAGAACAACTTTGCCGTGTTCCTGTGCCGGCACAACCCCACGCCGCAGCAGGTGGCGGAGGCCGAGCGCATGCTGGTGGAAGCCGCCCAGGATCCGTCCTACAGCACGCCCGAGGCGGCCTGGACCAACGCCGGTGTCTGCCTGCGCAGCACCCAGCCGGAGAAGGCCGAGCGCTATTTCCGTGCCGCGCTCGAAGTACAGCCGGAATTTTCCGAGGCGCTCAAGCACATGGCATGGCTTTCCTATGCCAAGCTGGATTACCTTCGTACCCGCGCGTTCCTCCAGCGCTACCAGCTCAAGGGTCCGGCCACGCCGGAAACCCTGTGGCTGAGAGCCCGGGTTGAGCACGTGCTGGGCGATTCCCAGGCTTCACTCCAGTTCCTGCGCCGTCTGAAAACCGAATTTCCTGAATCCGAACAAGCTGCCACACCCATCCAGCAATGAGCACAGAACTCCACGCCGATAGCTCCGATCCGTCCGTGCCCGTTGCCGAGACGCAGGGTCCGCCCAGCCCCGGCGGGATCATCCGCCGCGCCCGCACCCGCGCCCGCCTGTCGCTGGAGGATCTGTCCAGCCAGACCAAGCTTGCACGCAACACACTCGACGCGCTGGAGCGCGATGATTTTGACGCCCTGCTGGAGCCGGTTTACGTGCGCGGCTACTACCGCAAGTGCGCCAAGGTGCTGGACCTGCCGGAACAGGAGCTGCTCGACGCCTACCACGCACGGGTCACGCCGCGCGCGCCGGCCGCGCCCAGCAAGCTGCGCCTGGCCTCCGGCACCGAGCTCAGTTCCAGCACGCGCCCGCCCTGGACGGCGGCGGTGCTGCTGGGCCTGGCCGCGGTGCTGCTCTCGGTCGGCATCTGGCTGATGCGCGGTCAACCGGGGCTGGTCGTACCGCCGCCGGTGGAAACGGCCCAGCAGGCTGTGCCCGCCGCCAGCGAGCCTGCCGCCCCCGGGCCGGGCCTTGCCGAACCGCTGCCGGCAGCCCCCGGACAGACAGACCCCGCCGCTGGGTTGCCGGCGCCGGAAGTCGCAGCCGAACCGCCCCCGCCGCCCCCGCCGCAGGGGCGCCTGACCATGGAATTCACCGAGACCTCCTGGGCCGAGGTGCAGGACGCCAACGGCAACATGCTGCTGCAGGGCCTGATCGAGGCCGGGCGTTCCAGCGTCTTCGACGCGCCCATTCCCTACACCGTGTTTCTGGGCAATGCCCCCGGCGTGCGCGTGCACTACGACGACCAGCCGGTGAGCCTGCGCGCCTA
>JBKHXN010000064.1:0-55763 GCA_046565985.1 Gammaproteobacteria bacterium | reverse complement strand
GAAGCCGCTGGCGCGGGCGGCCGCGATCTCCCGCGGCGTGGTGTGGTCGGTCAGGTACAGCACCATCAGCGGTTCGAAATCCATTCCCGCCGGCAGCGCCTTGAGGATCCGCTCGCGGTAGGCCGCCGCGCGCTCCACCGTGGTGACCGGCGGCACCAGGTTGGGCATGACGATGGCACGGCCGAAACGGCGCGCGGTATCCGGCAGCACGCGCGCCAGCATCGCGCCGTCACGCAGGTGCAGGTGCCAGTCGTCGGGGCGGGTGAGGGTCAGGCGCTGTGGGGTCATGGCATCGGCCAGCCGGTGTGAGTGGGTGACTTATTGTGCACGCTCGGCGAGCTGCACGATCTGCAGCTCCAGCGTCTCGCGGCCCTGGTAGCGGTTGATGCCGCAGCGATAGACCGCCTCGATGGTTTCGCCGGCGCGGGCCGCGCTGCCCGCATTGAAATGGATGGCGCTGAGCGCCGCCCCCACCTCCCCGCGCAGCCGGTAGCGCGCGTGCTGCTGCTCGGCACCGAGCAGGCGGCAGTCCAGGACCACGAAGCGGCCCCAGAACAGCGGCTCCGGGAATCCCTGGCCCCAGGGGCCGGCCGTTTCCAGCTCGCGCGCGGCGTCCAGGCTCAACTCATCAGCCGCGAGCGTACCGTCGTGTTCGAGGCGCTGCTCGCGGTCCGCCGGGCTGAGCCACGCCTGGCAGATGGCCTCGAAGGCGGCGCTGAAGGCGGGCAGCGCGGTCTCCGGCAGGCTCAGGCCGGCGGCCATGGCGTGGCCGCCGAAGCGGGTGATCAGGCCCGGGTGCCGGGCGTCCACCGCCGCCAGGGCGTCGCGCAGGTGCAGGCCGGGGATGGTGCGGCCCGAGCCCTTGAGCTGGCCCGGCTCCTGGGCGCGCGCAAAGGCGATCACCGGCCGGTGGCACTGGTCCTTGATGCGAGAGGCCACCAGCCCCACCACGCCCTCGTGCCAGCCGGGGTCGAACAGGCACAGGGCGGCGCCATCGGCACTCAGGTCGGCACTCAGGGCTTCGGCCTCGGCGCGCATGCCGGACTCGATGCTGCGCCGCTCGCGGTTGTAGGCGTCCAGCGCCTGGGCCAGGGGGCGCGCCTGCTCGAGGCTGTCGGCGAGCAGGCATTCGATGCCGATACGGATGTCGTCCAGACGCCCTGCGGCGTTGATGCGCGGACCGAGCACGAAGCCCAGATCCAGACTGCTGATGCGCTCCGGGCTGCGGCCGGCCACATCGAGCAGCGCGAGGATGCCCGGGCGGCAGCGTGCCGCCTGGATGCGGCGCAGCCCCTGCGCCACCAGGATGCGGTTGTTGGCGTCCAGCCGCACCACGTCGGCCACCGTTCCCAGCGCCACCAGGTCCAGCCACTCGGCGAGCGCCGGCTCGGCGTCCTGCGCATAGCGCCCGGCCTCGCGCAGCCGCGCGCGCAGCGCCATCAGCACGTAGAACATCACGCCCACGCCGGCCAGGTGGCGGGAACCGAACGGACAGCCGGGCTGGTTGGGGTTGACGATCACCTCGGCGGCCGGCAGCTCCGGGCCCGGGAGATGGTGGTCGGTGATCAGCACCTGCATGCCCAGCGCCTGCGCGCGCGCCACGCCGGCGAGGCTGGCGATGCCGTTGTCCACGGTCACCAGCAGCTCTGCGCCCTGGGCGGCGGCCAGCTCGGCCAGCGCCGGCGACAGGCCATAGCCCATGCGGAAGCGGTCGGGCACCACGTAGCTGACCCGGGTGGCACCCAGCCGTCGCAGGCCCAGTACCGCTAGCGCGGTGGCGGTGGCGCCGTCGGCGTCGTAGTCCCCGGCGATGACGATGTGGCGGCCGGCGTCGATGGCCTGGTGCAGCAGCGTGGCCGCGGCGTCCAGCCCTTTCATCTGCGGCGGCAGCAGGCGCGCCAGCTCCAGCGAGAGTTCTTCGGCACGCACGCCGCGACTGGCGTAGAGCCGGCGCAGCAGCGGCGGAAGCGTGGCCGGCAGGGCCTCCACGTCGCCCGGCGGGCGCGGGTGGAAGCGGATGGCGCTCACGGGTGCTGCATCAGCCCAGCCGCTCGAGCAGGGCGCGTTCCACGGCGCTGCGCTCGGCCGGGATGCGGATCAGCCCCTTGAGCCCGTCCTTCATGATGATGTCCGGGTCCTTCAGGCCGTTGCCGGTGAGGGTGCAGACCACGGTACTGCCCGCCGCGATACGGCCGGACCGGATGTCGCGCAGGGCGCCGGCCAGCGAGGCGGCGGAGGCCGGCTCGCAGAACACGCCTTCGCTCATCGCCAGGCGCTTCTGGGTGGCGAGGATCTCGGCATCGCTGCATTCGTCGAACCAGCCAGCCGACTCCTTCTGCACCATCCAGGCGCGGTCCCAGCTCTGCGGATCACCGATGCGGATGGCGGTGGCCACGGTCTCGGGCTGCGCGACGGGCCCACCGCGCAGGAAGGGCGCCGACCCGCTGGCCTGGTAGCCGACCATGCGCGGGCGCTGGCGGATCTGCGCCGGGCCGGGTGCACGGCACTGGCCGTCGCAGAATGCGCAGGCCGGTGTCCCCTGCCCGCACAGCTCGGTATAGCCGATCCAGTGCGCGGTGATGTTGCCGGCGTTGCCCACGGGCAGGCAGTGGTAGTCGGGCGCGCGGCCCAGGGCCTCGACGATCTCGAAGGCCGCGGTCTTCTGCCCCTGCAGGCGGTAGGGATTGATGGAGTTGACGATGGTCACCGGCGTGGTCTGCGCCACCTCCTTGACCAGGCGCATGCCGTCGTCGAAGTTGCCCTGGATCTGCACCACCACCGCACCGTGCACCACCGCCTGGGCGAGCTTGCCGAGCGCGATCTTGCCATCGGGGATCAGCACGAAGGCCGTGATGCCGGCCCGCGCGGCATAAGCCGCGGCGGCGGCCGAGGTGTTGCCGGTGGACGCGCAGATGATGGCGCGCGAGCCCTCGTGCACGGCCTGGGTCACGGCGGCGGTCATGCCACGGTCCTTGAACGAGCCGGTGGGATTGAGGCCCTCGAACTTGACGTACAGCTCACCCTCGAAGCCGACCTCGCGCGGGATGTGCTCAAGCCGGATCAGCGGCGTGTTGCCCTCGCCCAGCGCGACCGCGCGCACCTCGGGCCCGAACGGCAGGCGGGCGCGGTACTTGTCGATCAATCCGGTGTAGCGGTTATGGCTCATGGCTTCCTGCCCGGCCCGCCGTGCGGGACGGTATGCGGTTTCAGAAATGTTCCACCTTGAAACGGGATGCGCTCTCGCGCACGAAAGGCTGGGCCTCGATGCGCGCCACTGCATCATTGAAGTGGCGTTCCGGCACCACCGAGGTGATGACCGCCACCGTGGCGTCGTCGTCCTCGCGCGGCTCGCGCTGCAGGATCGCCTCGATGCTGATGTCCAGCTCGGCAAAGATCGAGGTGATGGCCTTGAGCACGCCCGGCTCGTCGAGCACCCGCAGACGCAGGTAGAAGGCGCTCTCCACCTCCCCTGCCGGGATCACGTCGAGGGCCTGGATCGTCTGCGGCTGGAAACCCAGCGAGGGCACGTGCTGCACGGCACTGGTGCCGGCGGCGCGCGCCACGTCAATCAGATCGGCGATCACGGCGGAGGCCGTGGCGTCACCGCCGGCGCCACGGCCGTAGAAGCCCACCTGCCCCACCGCGTTGCCCTGCAGCAGCACGGAATTGAGTACCCCGTCCACCTTGGCCAGCAGCCGGTCTTCCGGGATCAGGGTCGGATGTACGCGCAGCTCCACGCCCTGCGGGCCACGCTTGGCGATACCCAGGTGCTTGATGCGGTAACCGAGCGCGTGGGCGATGCGGATGTCCTGCGGCGTGACCGCGGTGATGCCCTCGGTGGCGATGGCGGCAAAGTTGAGCGGCATGCCGAAGGCAATGCTGGCGAGGATGGTCAGCTTGTGCGCGGCGTCCACGCCTTCGATGTCGAAGCTGGGATCAGCCTCGGCGTAGCCGAGTTTCTGCGCCTGTGCCAGCGCATCGGCGAAGGTCTCGCCCTTTTCCGCCATCTGCGTGAGGATGTAGTTGCTGGTGCCGTTGATGATCCCGGCGAGGCTCTCGATGCGGTTGCCCGCCAGCCCCTCGCGGATGGCCTTGATGATGGGAATGCCACCGGCCACGGCCGCCTCGAAGGCCACCGGGACATCGGCCTTGCGGGCGGCGGCGAAGATGCGGTTGCCGTCCTCGGCCAGCAGGGCCTTGTTGGCGGTGACCACCGGCTTGCCGCGCTGCAGGGCAGCGAGGATCAGCTCCGCGGCCAGGGTCTGCCCGCCGATGAGCTCCACCACCACGTCCACGTCGGCCTCGCGCGCCAGCGCCAACGCGTCGGTGCCGAGCGCGATGCCGCTGAGGTCGCAGTCGCGGCCGCGCTGCAGGTCGCGGGCGACGGCGTGGGTGATCCGCAGCGGCCGGCCGAGGCGGCGGGCGATCTCCTCACCGTTCTGCTGCAGCAGCCGCACCACGCCCTGGCCCACATTGCCCAGGCCCACCAGTCCGATCCGGAACGCTTCCATCAGCCGGCGTCCTTGAGCATTTTCTTGATCCCGCGCAGCGCCTGGCGGGTGCGGTGCTCGTTCTCGATCAGGGCAAAGCGCACGTGCCCGTCTCCGTACTCGCCGAAGCCCACGCCGGGCGAGACCGCCACGTGAGCCTGTGCCAGCAGGCGCTTGGAGAATTCGATGGAGCCCAGCGCCCGGAACGGCTCCGGGATCTCGGCCCAGACGAACATCGTCGCCTTGGGTTTGTCCACCTTCCAGCCGGCCTTGTTGAGCCCGTCCACCAGCACGTCACGGCGCTCACGGTACATGTCGCGGATCTCGGCCACGCAATCCTGCGGGCCCTCCAGCGCGGCGATGGCGGCCACCTGGATGGGCGTGAACATGCCGTAATCCAGATAGCTCTTGATGCGGGCCAGCGCGCCCACCAGCGTGGGGTTGCCGACCATGAAGCCGACCCGCCAGCCGGGCATGTTGTAGCTCTTGGACAGGGTGAAGAATTCCACCGCCACGTCCTTGGCACCCGGTACCTGCAGCACGCTCGGCGCGGTGTAGCCGTCGAACACGATGTCGGCATAGGCCAGATCGTGCACCAGCCACATTTCGTGCTCGCGGCAGATGGCCACGGCCTTCTCGAAGAAAGCCAGGTCCACGCACTGGGTGGTCGGGTTGCCGGGGAAGTTGAGGATCAGCATCTTCGGCGCCGGCCAGCTTTCCTTGATGGCGCGCTGCAGCTCCTCGAAGAAATCCACCTCCGGCGTGAGCCGCACATGGCGCACGTCGGCGCCGGCCAGCACCACGCCGTAGGGGTGGATCGGATACGCGGGGTTGGGCACCAGCACCACGTCACCCTGCCCCAGTGTGGCCATGGCCAGGTGCGCCAGACCTTCCTTGGAGCCGATGGTGGCGATGACCTCGGTCTCCGGGTCCAGCGTCACGTCGTAGCGCTTGCGGTACCAGTTGGCCATGGCGCGGCGCAGCCGCGGGATGCCCTTGGACACCGAGTAGCGGTGCGTATGCGTGCCGTCCTCGTCGTGGACTTCCGGCTTGATGTAATCGGAATCGGTGCCGCGCACGCTGGCCTCCACCAGCTTGTCCACGATGTGCTTGGGCGTGGGCTGGTCGGGATTGCCCATGCCGAAGTCGATGATGTCCTCGCCGCGGGCGCGGGCTGCCTTCTTCAGATCACCGACGATGTTGAAGACGTAGGGCGGCAGGCGCTGGATGCGGGGAAAATTGACTTTCATGGGGGCCCTTCAGGGCGGGAATGCGGGTGGAGCCGTCAGCGGGCGTAAAAACAGCGCGGAGTTTTGCATCAAGGCCTATTGCGCTGCAACAAAGTCATCCGCGGCGGCGCTCACTTGCGGGCCGGCAGAAAACCGGCCGGATTGACCGGCTTGCCGCGCTCGCGGATCTCGAAGTGCAGCAGCGGCTTGTTCTCCGGCCCCAGGCCGACCTCGGCGATCGGCTGCCCGGCGGTGACGAAATCCCCCTCCTGCACCAGCCGCTGGCGGTTGTAGCCGTAGGCCGAGAGATACACCTCGTCGTGCTTGATGATGATCAGCTCGCCGTAGCCGCGCAGGGCGTTGCCGCTGTACACCACCTTGCCGGGCGCCGCGGCCACCACCGGCTGGCCGACCGGCGCGGTGAAGTCCAGGCCCTTGCTGCCCTGGGCCAGGGCATAGCCACGCGTGACGCTGCCCTGGACCGGCCACACCCAGTTCAGGGGCGCGCCGGAGGGCGGCGCTGCTGGGGCGGGCTCGCGGCTCGCCGGCGCAGGCAGCGGCTGCGGACGGCCGCCGGGAGGCGGCGCCACCGGCCGGGTCTGAGCGCCGGCGGGCGGGCTCAGACGCAGCAGCTGGCCGGGGAAGATCAGGTAATCCGGTCCGATGCCGTTCCACTGCGCCAGTTCGCGGAAATCGGCGTTGTGGCGGAAGGCGATGGAGTACAGCGTATCGCCGCGGCTGACCCGGTACTGGTCGGGCCCCACCAGGCTGCCCGACGCCGCGCCGGCGCTGCGGCGCGAGGCGTCCGCCGGCTCCCAGCGGTAGAAGCCCGCGCAGGCGGTCAGCACCAGGGCCAGCAGCGCGCAGATCGCGGACCGCAGCGCCGGCATCAGTGCGCCCAGACCAGCAGCAGGACGACCAGCAGCACGCTGATCCAGCCCAGCAGGTCTATGTGGCGGAACAGCTGCTGCTCGAAGCGCACACCCAGCACGCGCACCAGCCCGGCAATCAGGAAGTAACGCAGGCCGCGTCCGACCAGCGAGCCGGCCACGAACGGGATCAGCGCCATCTGCGCGGCACCGGCGGAGATGGTGAAGACCTTGTAGGGGATCGGCGTGAACCCGGCGAGAAAGATGGCCCAGAAGCCGTAACGGGCAAACCAGTCCACCGCGGTCTCATAGGCGGGCAGATAACCGGCGCGCTCGATCAGCGGCAGCGCCGCATCGAGCAGGAACAGGCCGATCGCATAGCCGAGCAGGCCACCGAGCACCGAGCACACCGTGGTCAGGCCGGCGAGCCAGAGCCAGTCGGCCGGCCGGGCCAGGGTCATCGGTGCCAGCATCACGTCGGGCGGGATGGGGAAGAACGAGGACTCGGCCACGCTCACCCCGCCCAGGTACCAGTCGGCGTGCCGATGACGCGAGGCCTGCAGCGCCCAGACATAGAGCCGGGAGAAGAGGCGCATCAGACCCGCCCCGCCAGCAGCGGCACGAAGCTCACCGCGGCGATATCCCGGCTGTTCAGACGGCCGTCGGCCGTGCGCTCGATGACCCGCAGCGACTGCCGGCCCTGCGGGCCGACCGGGATCACCAGCCGCCCGCCCGGGGCGAGCTGTTCGGGCAGCGCCGGCGGCACCTCGGCGGCGCCGGCGGTGACCAGAATGGCGTCGTAGGGGGCATAGGGCAGCCAGCCGTTCATGCCGTCGGCATAGCCGTAATGGATGTTCTTGTAGCCCAGGGCCGCGAGGCGCTTGCGCGCCGCCTCGCTGAGCGGGCGGATACGCTCCACGGTGAACACCACGCTCACCAGCTCGGCCAGTACCGCGGTCTGGTAGCCGCTGCCGGTGCCGATCTCGAGCACGCGCCGGCAGCTCAGGCCCTCGAGCAGGACTTCGGTCATCAGCGCCACGATGCCGACCTGGGAGATGGTCTGCGCAAAGCCGATCGGCAGCGCCGAATCCTTCTCGTAGGCGCGCAGGCGCAGCGCCTCGTCCACGAACAGATGGCGCGGGATCCTGGCCACCGCGGCCAGCACCGCCTCGCTGCGGATGCCCTGGGCGCGCAGCTCGTCGGCCAGTTTCTGGCCCGGCGGCTTGAGCCGGGAGCCGCCGCCCAGCGTGATGCGCAGCGGGCTCACAGCGCCTGCGCCCAGTTGCGCAGCCGTTCCAGCAGGCTGTGGCGGGTCAGGTCCACAACGATCGGCGTGATGGATACCCGCAGCTCCCCCACCGCGTGGAAGTCGGTCCCGGGGCCGCAGTCGGCCTCGCCACCGGCGCTGCCGATCCAGTAGATGGTTCGGCCGCGCGGGTCCTGGGACGGGATCATGCCCTCGGCGCGGTGACGGTGGCCCAGGCGCGTGACCTCAAAGCCGCGCAGCGCCTCCCAGGGCACGTCGGGAACGTTGACGTTGAGGATGGTGTCGCCCGGTAGCGGATCGGCGGCCAGGCGTTCGATCAACTGCAGGGCGACACGGGCCGCGGTATCCAGATGCTGCGGGTTGATCGAGACATTGGAGATCGCAATCGCCGGATAGCCCAGATGACGCCCCTCCATGGCCGCCGCCACGGTTCCGGAGTAGAGCGTGTCATCGCCCAGATTGGCGCCGTGGTTGATGCCGGAGACCACCATGTCGGGCTGCGTCTCCAGCAGCGCCGTCAGCGCCAGGTGTACGCAGTCGGTGGGCGTGCCGTCCACGCTGGTGACGTGCTCGGACTGCCGCTGCGGGCGCAGCGGATGGAAGATGGTCAGGGAATGGCTGGCGCCGCTGCGGTTGCGGTCGGGGGCGACCACGGTCACCTCATGGCAGCGTTGCAGATGCTCGTGCAGGCGCAGCAGGCCGGGGGCGTTGTAGCCGTCGTCGTTGGAAAGCAGGATGCGCATTGTGGAATTCGGCCGGGAGCCTGCGTAGTGTACTGGCCGCACTCCAAAAATTCCGCCCATGACCGCACACGACGACGAATCCAGCGAGTTCCGCGACGCGCTCGGGCAGGTGCGGCCGCGCCGCGGCGCCGAGCACATCAGCCAGGTCCGGCGCCCGCCACCGGCGCAGGCCCGGCAGCGCGAGGCCGACGAGCAGGCCGTGCTGGGCGAGCTGCTGGCCGAGCCGGACCTGCGGGAGATGGAGAGCGGCGACACGCTCAGCTACCGCGCGCAAGGGGTGCAGGACGGCGTCCTGCGCCGCCTGCGGCGCGGGCATTACCGGATCGAAGGCGAGCTGGACCTGCACGGCCTCAACCGCAGCGGCGCGCAGGCCGCCGTGAGCGCCTTCCTGGCGCACAGCCTGGACCGCGACCGGCGCTGCGTGCGCATCATCCACGGCAAGGGCAATGGCTCGCCCAACAGCGGGCCGGTGCTCAAGGCCTCGCTGGACGGCTGGCTGCGCCGGCGCCGCGAAGTACTGGCGTTCTGCAGCGCCCGCGCGGCCGACGGCGGCACCGGCGCGGTGTACGTGCTGCTGCGCGCCCGGCCCTAGTCGCCCGCTGCCGCGCCGCCAGGCGGATGCCGGGCGACGGCGCGCACCGCGCGGGGGTGCGGCGCGGGGCTACAGCGCCAGCAGGCCGCGCAGATCCACCTCGAAGTGGAAAGGCGCATGCTGGCGCACCCAGCGCTGCAGCCGCTGGCGCAGGGCGATGGAGCGCTTCGACGCGGGCAGCGCGGGGTCCAGCCAGAGCACGTGCAGCGCCTCGAACTCGGCGCCCATATCTCGATGCAGCGTACGGATGAACATGGCGGCCTCCTGGGCTTGGCCTTGAGACGGTTCATCATACTTACTATTCAGTAAGTCAGATGCATATAGATCACAAACCTATATACATCTATTTGTTTTATATATCTTTTAAGGGAGAGAGTCGCCGCTGGCCGCCGTCAGCTCCAGGGCCATCTGGCCGAGGATCTGGTGGAAGCGCTCGCGCCCGGCCATCCGCGCGATCTGCAGGCTGCCCTGCAGGGCCGAGCCGATACAGACGGCCTTGTGGCGCGGATCACCGATGAAATGCAGGCTGCCCTGCTCGCGGCCGAGACTGAGGGTTTCCACCAGCCACTCGAAGATTTCCCGCATCAGCAGCCGTGACTCCTGCTGCATGCCTTCGGGGATGGCCTCGAATTCGGTGCCGAGCACCCCGCCGGGGCAGATGCGGCACTCGTCTTCCAGGTAATCCACATAGGTCTGGAAGTAGGCGCTCAGGCGCTCCCAGGCGCTGGGCTTGCCGGCCTGCTGCTCGGCCCAGTCGCGGAAGCGCTGGCGGTAGCGGCGCACCAGCACCGTGCCGAGGTCTTCCTTGCTGGGGAAATGGTAGTGGATCGCCGCGTTGCGGATCCCGAGCTGTACCGCGATGTGCTGGTAGCTGAAGGCGTTGTAGCCACGGCGCTGGAACAGGTCCTCGGCAGCGTTGAGGATCTCCTCGCGGGTGTCCCGTCCGCCGCGCCCGGCGCGGCCCGGCCGGCGCGGCGGGTTCAGGGGCGCAAGCGTGGACGTCAGCAGCGGCGGAAGCATCATGGCAGTGTAGGACCGGGCCGGCGCACAGGCAATGCGGCTCAGCCGAGCGGGATGCCGGCATCCCGCCGGCGCAGCAGGACCACGGCGTGCGCGGCGATCCCCTCGCGCCGGCCGATATGCCCCATCTGCTCGTTGGTGGTGGCCTTGACGTTGACCTGCTCCGGCGTTGCGCCCAGCTCCGCCGCCAGCACGCTGCGCATGGCCGGGATATGGGCCGCCACCCGCGGCACTTCGGCGACCAGGGTGAGATCGGCGTTGATCAGCTCGAAGCCCTGGCCGTGCGCGCGCGCCCACACCTGCTGCAGCAGCAGACGGCTGCTGATGCCGCTAAACCGCGCGTCACTGTCGGGGAACCATTTGCCGATGTCGCCCTGCCCCAGCGCGCCCAGCAGGGCATCGCACAGGGCGTGGATCAGCACATCGCCGTCGGAGTGGGCGACGATCCTCCAGGGGCAGGCGATCAGTACCCCGCCCAGGCTCATGCCCTCGCCCGCCTCGATGCGGTGGGCGTCAAACCCGTGTCCGATGCGCAGGCTCATGCGGACACCTGGCGGGCCAGCCAGAATTCGGCCAGCGCCAGGTCCTCGGGGTAGGTCACCTTGATGTTGGACTCGCGTCCGCGGATCAGGCGCGGCTTGTAGCCGGCCCGTTCCATGGCGCTGGATTCGTCAGTGACCTGCAGGTTGTGCTCCGCGCATTCCCGCAGCGCCTGGGCGAGCAGATCGGCCCGGAACATCTGCGGTGTCTGCGCGCGCCAGATCAGCGCGCGGTCCACGGTGGCGGCGACCTTGCTGTGCTTGGCCTTCTTCAGGGTATCGGCCGCCGGCATGGCGATCAGGCCACCGTGGGCATCCGAGGCTTCCTCGCGCAGGGTTTCCAGCAGGCTCCAGTGCACGCAGGGCCGCGCGGCGTCGTGCACCAGCACGTACACCTCCCGGAACCCGGCGCTGCGCTCGGCCACGGCTTCGAGTCCGGTGAGCACCGATTCGGCGCGCGCCGCGCCACCGGTCACGGTGATGATCTTCGGATGTCCGGCCAGCGGCAGCTGGGCAAATTCGGCGTCCGACCGGGGCAGGACCAGCACCACGCCGTCGATCCACTCGGTTTCCAGGAACGGGGCGATGCTCCATTCCAGCAGGGCCCGGCCGCGCAGCGGCAGATACTGCTTGGGGCGGCCCTGGCCCATCCGCGAACCGCCGCCGGCAGCAGGGATCACCGCCCAGTAGCGCGGCTGGTCACGCATCAGCGGGAAACGACCAGGTAGAACGTCTCGTCACGCCTGACCATGCCGAGCGTGGTGCGCGCGCGCGATTCGATCGCCTGCACGCCGGAGTTGAGGTCTATGACTTCCGCGTCCAGGGCCTGGTTGCGCAGGCGCAGGCGCTCGTTCTCGGCGCGCATCTGCGCCAGCTCGCGCTTGAGCTGGTGGGCGTGAGAGACACCGCCGTCCGCCACCCAGAGCCGCCACTGCAGGCCCGCCAGCATCAGGCCGAGGACGATCAGGACGGCGCGGCTGTTCATGGGATCAGATCGCGACCGGGAACGCCCGTTTGCCGGGGTACCGGGCCTGGGCGCCGAGCGCCTTCTCGATGCGCAGCAGCTGGTTGTACTTGGCCATGCGGTCGGAACGGCACAGCGAGCCGGTCTTGATCTGGGTGGCGCTGGTGCCCACCGCGATGTCGGCGATGGTGGCGTCCTCGGTCTCGCCGGAGCGGTGGCTGACCACGCTGCTGTAACCCGCATCGGTGGCCATCTGGATGGCCTGCAGGGTTTCGGTGAGGGTGCCGATCTGGTTGGGCTTGATGAGGATGGAGTTGGCAATGCCCTTGGCAATGCCCTCGGACAGGATGCGGGTATTGGTGACGAACAGATCATCGCCCACCAGCTGGATCTTGCGGCCGAGCTTCTCGGAGAGGTGCTTCCAGCCTTTCCAGTCGCCTTCGGCGCAGCCGTCCTCGATGGAGATCACCGGATAGCCGGCGCAGATGCCTGCCAGAAAATCACCGAACTGCTCCGGCGTATAGGACTTGCCTTCGCCGTGCAGGTGATACTTGCCCTTGCTGTAGAACTCGCTGGACGCCACGTCGAGCCCGAGGTAGACGTCCTTGCCGGGCTTGAAGCCGGCTTTCTCGATGGCCTGCATCAGGCAGTCCAGCGCAGCGACGTTGGAAGGCAGGTCTGGCGCAAAGCCACCCTCGTCACCCACCGCGGTATTGAGCTTGCGCGCCTTGAGCACACCCTTGAGGGTGTGGAAGATCTCGGCGCCATAACGCAGGGCCTCGGAGAAACTGGGCGCACCCACCGGCAGGATCATGAACTCCTGGATGTCCACGTTGTTGTCGGCGTGGGCGCCACCGTTGATGACGTTCATCATCGGCACCGGCAGCGTGACGCTGGAAATGCCGCCCAGGTGACGGAACAGCGGCAGGTCATTTTCCTGCGCCGCCGCCTTGGCCGCAGCGAGCGACACCGCGAGGATGGCGTTGGCGCCCAGGCGTGCTTTGTTCTCAGTGCCATCGAGCGCGATCATGGCGGCGTCCACCACTGCCTGCTCCTGCGCATCCAGCCCGATCACCGTATCGGCGATCTCGGTTTCCACATGGGCCACAGCGCGGCTGACGCCCTTGCCCAGATAGCGGGCCTTGCCGCCCTTGCGGGGCGCGCCATCCCGCAGCTCTACGGCCTCACGCGTGCCGGTAGAGGCACCGCTGGGCGCAGCGGCCCGGCCCTGCGCTCCGGATTCGAGGGTGACTTCTGCCTCTACGGTGGGGTTGCCGCGCGAGTCGATGATTTCCAGCGCGGTGACATTGACGATGATCGACATGAGCTTCCGGGTTTCCGTGGACGGGTTTCAGGAGGACAGCTGGGTTTCGAGGAGGCCGCTGGACTTGGTGACACGATCCAGTTCCACCAGGGTCTGCAGCAGGCTGCCGATATGCTGCAGCGGCAGGGAGTTGGGGCCATCACACAAGGCCTGGTCGGGCTTGGGGTGGGTTTCCATGAACAGGCCGGCGATGCCGGCGGCGACGGCCGCGCGCGCCAGCACCGGGATCATCTCGCGCATGCCACCGCTGGCGTTGCCCTGCCCGCCAGGCAGCTGCACGGTGTGGGTGCCGTCGAACACCACGGGTGCGTACTTGCGCATGATCGCCAGCCCGCGCATGTCAGCGACGAGGTTGTTGTACCCGAAGCTGAATCCGCGCTCGCACAGCATGAATTGATGCGGGGCAACGGCCTTCATCTTCTCGATCACGTTGCCCATTTCCCAGGGGCTCATGAACTGGCCCTTCTTGACGTTGATCGGCCGTCCGGTACGCGCCACGTTCTGCATGAAATTGGTCTGGCGGCAGAGAAAGGCCGGCGTCTGGATCACGTCGATCACGCTCGCCACCTCGGCCAGCGGCGTGTCTTCGTGCACGTCGGTCAACACCGGCACGCCGATCTGCTGCTTGACCTTTTCCATGATCTTCAGCCCCGCTTCCAGCCCGGGCCCGCGGTAGCTGGTATGCGAGCTGCGGTTGGCCTTGTCGAAGCTGCCCTTGAAGATGTAGAGAATGCCAAGCTTGCGCGCCAGCGGCGCGATGTGGCCGGCCACTTCCAGGGCCAGTTCTTCGGACTCGAGAGTGTCGGGTCCGGCGATCAGAAACAGCGGGCGGTCCAGCCCGATCGGGGTGCCGCAGAGGTTCATGCCGCTCTCACTTGTGAATTGGAGGCCGGGGTCTGGTGGGCCTGGTGGTGCTCGCGCGCGGCGCGGATGAACCCCTCGAACAGCGGGTGTCCGTCACGCGGGGTGGAGGTGAACTCCGGATGGAACTGGCAACCGATGAAGAACGGGTGATCGGGTAGCTCGACCATCTCCACCAGCTCGTTCTCCACCGACTCGGCCACCAGCTCCAGGCCGTTCGCCGACAGCACGTCCCGGTACTGGTTGTTGAACTCGTAGCGGTGGCGATGGCGCTCGCTGATGATCTCGGCGTTGTACAGCGCGCGCGCCCTGGAGCCGGCCTTGAGCTTGCAGGACTGCACGCCCAGCCGCATGGTGCCGCCCTTGGCGGTCTGTACGCTGCGCTGGTGCACGCTGCCGCTGGCATCGCGCCACTCGGTGATCAGGCCGATCACCGGGTGCGGCGTCTTGGGGTTGAATTCGGTGGAGTGGGCGCCTTCCAGGCCGCAGACATTGCGGGCGTATTCGATCACCGCCAGCTGCATGCCCAGGCAGATGCCCAGGTAAGGGATCCGGTTCTCGCGCGCATAGCGGGCGGCGTCGATCTTGCCCTCAATCCCGCGCTCGCCGAAGCCGCCGGGGACCAGGATCGCGTCCATGCCCTGGAGGATGCGCACGCCCTGGGTCTCGATGGTCTCCGATTCGATGTAGCGGATCTTGACGCGCGTGCGGGTATGCAGGCCGGCGTGGGCCAGGGCTTCGTTGAGGCTCTTGTAGGCGTCGGCCAGGTCCACGTACTTGCCGACCATGGCCACCTGTACCTCGGCGTCCTGCTCGCCGCGGGCGTCCACCACGCGCTGCCAGGCCGAGAGATCGGCACGGCGCGCCTCGATGCCGAAGTGCTCGACGACCAGATCGTCCAGGCCCTGCTGGTGCAGCCAGGCGGGAATCTTGTAGATGTCGTCGAGATCCACCGCCGAGATCACCGCGCGCTGCGGCACATTGGTGAACAGCGCGATCTTGCGGCGCTCGTCGTCCGGCAGGGGGCGCTCGCTGCGGCAGACCAGCACGTCGGGCTGGATGCCGATGGAGCGCAGCTCCTTGACCGAATGCTGGGTGGGCTTGGTCTTGAGCTCGCCGGAAGCCTTGACGAACGGCACCAGCGTCAGGTGCATGTACAGCGAATTCTGGCGGCCTATCTCCACGCCCATCTGGCGGATCGCTTCCAGGAAGGGCAGCGATTCAATGTCGCCCACGGTACCGCCGATCTCCACCAGGCAGATGTCGCAACCCGCCGAGCCGCGCAGGATGCCCTGCTGGATCTCGTCAGTGATGTGCGGAATCACCTGCACGGTCTTGCCCAGGTAATCCCCGCGCCGCTCCTTGTCGAGCACGTTGCGGTAGATCTGGCCGGTGGTGAGGTTGGAATAGCGGCTGGTCTTGCCGCGCAGGAACCGCTCGTAGTGGCCGAGGTCCAGGTCGGTTTCGGCGCCGTCCTCGGTGACGAAGACCTCGCCGTGCTGGAACGGGCTCATGGTACCCGCGTCCACGTTGATGTACGGGTCCAGCTTGATCATGTGGACCTTCAGCCCGCGCGCCTCGAGGATGGCGCCCAGGCTGGCTGCCGCGATCCCCTTGCCCAGCGAGGACACCACGCCCCCGGTAACAAAAATGAATCGCGTCTGCTGCGGCGCGTTGGGCATGGCAATGACTGAGTGCAGGTTTATGGAATTTTAGCACGCGCCGCGCACGGCACGACAAAGGTGCACGACCCGCGGCTGGCCTCGACACCCGGGCATGGATAGACTCGGGTCAAACGGCGGCGGGCCACGTGATCCGCCACCCCTTGCGAACAGGAGAAACTCATGCGGTCTGCCACACCCCTGGCCCTGTGCCTGAACCTCATCGTCGTCCTGGGCCTGGCCGCCTGCGGCCAGGGAGAAGCCCCGGCAGGCCGCACCGCCGCCTCGCCGGGCGTGGACCTGCAGAACAAGGTGCTGCGCATCGGCGCGCTCAACGATGAGTCCGGCCCGGTGGCGGTGATCGGCCGGCCCTACGCCTTCGGCAAGCGCATCCTCGCCGCCGAGATCAACGCCGGCGGCTCGGGGCTGCTGCCGGAGGGCTGGAAAGTGGAGCTGATCGAGCGCGATCACGGCTACAACCCGCAGCGCTCGGTGCAGACCTACAACGAGATCCGCGAGCAGGTCCTGTTCCTGGCCACCAGCTTCGGCACTCCCAACACCCTGCCGCTGATCCCGATGCTGCGCCGCAACGAGATGGTCGCCTACCCGGCCTCGGCCGCCTCCAAGCTGCAGGAGACGCGGCTCACGCCCATCCTCTCGGCCAGCTACCGCATGGAATCCCTGCGCGCGATGGACTTCGCCGTGGCCGACGCCGGCGGCGCCGACCAGGTCCGGGCGGCGATCGTCTACCAGCACGACGACTACGGCCAGGACGGCGTGGAGGGCTGGCTGGCCGCCGCCCGGCACCACGGCGTGGAGGTCGTGGCCAAGGAAACCTACACCCCCGGACAGGCGGACTTCACCGCAACGGTCACCGCGCTGCGGCGCGCGGGCGCGACCCACGTGATGCTCACCACCGTGCCCAGCGCCACCGCGCCGCTGCTGGGGACCGCCGCACAGCTGGGCTATGCCCCCATGTTCATCGGCAATTCCGCCTCGTGGATCGACCGCTTCTTCGACCCCGGCGTAGTGCCCTCCAGCGTCTTTGCGCGCTACTGGAACGTCAGCGCCCAGCGGATCTGGGGCGAGGATATTCCGGTGATGCGCCGCTTTCTCGCCGCTTACGAGAAATACGGCAAGGGCAAGGTCTCGCCCGACGGCTACATCTTTGCGTCCTATGTCCAGGGCATGATCGCGGTGGAGGTCTTCCGCCGCGCCCTGGAAGCCGGCGCCCCGACCCGCGCCGGCTACCTGCAGGCCCTGCAGACCCTGCACGACTACACCGCCGAGGGTGCGCTGATAGAACCCGTGGATTTCCGCCAGGAGCCGTACCGGACCAGCAGCATGACCCGCGTGCTGAAACCGGATTTCGAGGCCCGCAGATGGCAGGTGATCGCCGACTACGCCGTACCCCAGACCCTGCAGCAGTAGGCGGCCAGCATGCTTGGCATCGCGGGGCTCGAGGTGGTGTATCACGGCGTGGCCAAGGTCCTGGCCAATGTCAGCATCCAGGTGCCGGAGCGGCACATCGTCGCCCTGCTCGGCCCCAACGGCGCGGGCAAGACCAGCCTGCTGCGCGCGGTCACAGGCCTGCTGCCGATCCACCACGGCGAGATCACCAAGGGCGAAGTCCGGCTGGCGGGGACCGTGGTCACCGGTCACTCGCCGGAGCGCATCGTGCGCCACGGCCTGGCGCAGGTGATGGAGGGCCGCCGCATCTTCACCGAACTGACGGTGGCGGAAAACCTGCTGGCCGGCACCTATACCCGCCGCGACGATCCGCAGGCCGATCTGGACGCCTTCTACGCCCGGTTTCCGCGCCTGGCCGAGCGCCGCCACCAGACCGCCGGACTGCTCTCCGGCGGTGAGCAGCAGATGCTCGCCATCGCCCGCGCTCTGCTCACCCGGCCCCGGGTACTGCTGCTGGACGAGCCCTCGCTGGGTCTCTCGCCGCGGCTGGTGGAAGAAGTGGGGCAGCTGGTGCGGGAGATCCGCGACCAGGGAGTCTCGGTGCTGCTGGTGGAGCAGAACGCCGCCCTGGCCCTGTCCCTGGCCGACCACGCCTACATACTGGAGAACGGCCGCGTCGTGCTCGACGGCCCCGCTGCCGCACTGCGCGACGACCCGGACGTGCGCGAGTTCTATCTCGGCATGGGTGAAGGCAGCCGCAAGAATTTCCGCCACGTCAAACGCTACGCGCGGCGCAAGCGGTGGCTGAGCTGATGACGACCCCCGCCACGCCCCTGCTGCGGCTCGACGCGGTCACGCTGCGTTTCTCCGGCCTCACCGCGCTGGCGGGGGTGAGCCTCGACGTCCCGGCAGGCTGCATCTATGCGGTGATCGGCCCCAACGGGGCCGGCAAGACTTCGCTCTTCAATTGCATCTCCGGCGTCTACCGCCCCACCGAGGGCGGCGTGCGCTTCGACGGAACCCCCATTGCCGGGCTGACTCCGGACCGGATCGCCAGCCTCGGCGTGGCGCGCATGTTCCAGAACCTGGCGCTGTTTGAAAATCTCACCACCCTGCAGAACCTGCTGGTGGGCGCCCACCACGGCTTTTGCTCGCAGTGGTGGCAGGATCTGCTGTGGACTCGCCAGGCCCGTGCGCAGGAGATCGCCGCACGCGAGCAGGCCGAGCAGGTCATGGAGTTTCTCGAGCTGGAACGCCACCGGCACATCCCGGTGGGCGTGCTGCCCTACGGCATCCGCAAGCGCATCGAACTGGGCCGCGCCCTGTGCATGCGGCCGCGCCTGCTGCTGCTGGACGAGCCCGCCGCCGGGCTCAATCAGGAAGAGACCGAGGAACTGGCCAGCTTCATCCTCGACATCCGCGGCGAGCTGGGGGTCACCCAGCTGCTGATCGAACACGAGCTGGGGCTGGTGATGGATCTCGCCGACCGGATCGCCGTGCTCGACTTTGGCCAGAAGATCGCCGAGGGCACGCCCGCCGAGGTGCGCGCCGACCCGCGCGTCCAGGCCGCCTATCTGGGAAAAGCCGCCGCATGAGCCACCCTGTTGATTCCGCGCTGTGCCAGCAGATCGGCCACACACTGCCGGGACGCGTCGCCGTGTTTGCCGAGCACTGGCCCGAGCGCCCGGCCCTGCGCGAGAAATGGCGCGGCATCTGGCGCAGCTACAGCTGGCAGGACTATCTGACCCGGCTGCTGGCCGTCTCCGAGGCCCTGCAGGCCCAGGGACTGCGGGCCGGCGACCGGATCGCCATACTCTCGGACAACCGGCCGGAGTGGCTGTTTGCCGACCTGGGCGCGCAGGCGCTGGGGCTGCTCAGCGCCGGCATCTACACCACCAACCCGGCCGCCGACGTGGCGTACGTGCTCAACCACTGCCGCGCCGCCGTGGTCTTCGTGGAGGATCAGGAGCAGGCCGACAAGGTGCTCGAATCCCCCGAGCCGCTGCCGCATCTGCGCCACATCGTGGTGATGGATCCGGCCGGCATGCGCGATTACCGCGATCCGCGCCTGGTGATCTGGGAACCGTTCCTGGCCGGGGGGCTGGCCCGCGCGCAGGCGCGCAGCGCCGCCAGCGTGCGCGCCCAGTTGCAGGCGCTGGAGGCGGAACAGCCCGCCTGCATCATCTACACCTCGGGCACCACCGCCAGGCCCAAGGGCGTGCTGCTCACGCACCGCAACATGCTGGGGCTCTCGCACATCAACCGCAGCCTGTTCGAGGCCAGCGAGGACGACAGCCTGCTGTCCTACCTGCCGCTGTGCCATGTCGCGGAGAAAATATTCAGTCAGTTCATTCCGCTCACTTCCGGGGCGGTGGTGCACTTTGGTGAATCGCTGGACACGGTGCGCCAGGATCTCGCCGAGGTGGCGCCCAGCGTGTTCCTCGGCGTTCCACGCATCTGGGAGAAGATGCACGCGGGCGTGGAAGTGGCCATGCGCAATTCCACTCCGCTCAAGCGCGGCCTCTACCGTTGGGCGCTGCGCCAGGGGCAGGCCCGCGTGGCCGGCACCGGGAGCGCGCCGGGGTTCTGGCTGGCAGACCGCCTGGTCTTCCGCGCCCTGCGCGAGCGCCTGGGCCTGGGCCGGGTGCGGCTCGCCGTCTCCGGCGCGGCCCCGGTGGCGCCGGAACTGCTGGCCTGGTATCACGCCATCGGCGTGGCGATCATGGAGGGCTACGGCCTCTCGGAATCCAGCGGCCTGTCGCACATCAACCTGCCCGGCGACTTTGCGCTGGGCAGCGTGGGACGCAGCGTTCCGGGGACCGAATGCCGCATCGCCGAGGACGGCGAGGTGCTGCTGCGCGGCCCGCACATCTTCAGCGGCTACCTGGACAACCCCGAAGCCACCCGGGAAGCCCGGGATGCGGAAGGCTGGCTCCATACCGGCGATCTGGGGCGCGTGGACGAGCGCGGCCATCTCTACATCATCGGTCGCAAGAAAGAGATCCTCATCACCGCAGGCGGCAAGAACCTCTCGCCGGCCAAGATCGAGAACGCGCTCAAGACCAGCCCATACATCAAGGAAGCGGCCTCCGTCGCCGACGGCCGGGCCTACGTCACCGCGCTGATCCAGATCGAGCCCGACATGGTCGGCGACTGGGCCACGCGCCGGCAGATCAACTTCACCTCCTTCGAGGACCTGACGCGCAAGCCCGAGGTCGTCCGCCTGATCGGCGCCGAGGTGGACCGCATCAACCAGGCCATGCTGGCGCGGGTGGAGCAGGTGCGGGCGTTCCGCCTGCTGCCCAAGGAGCTGCACCAGGACGACGGTGAAGTCACCGCCACCCAGAAACTCAAGCGCCACGCCGTATATGAAAAGTTCGCCGCGCTGATCGACGACATGTACCGGGCCAGCGCATGAGCACCTTCCTGCAACTCACCGCCTCGGGCCTGGCGCTCGGCACCATCTACGCCCTGATCGCGCTCGGCTTCGTGGTGATCTACCGCGCCTCGCAGGTCTTCAACTTTGCCCACGGCGATCTGCTCACCGCAGGCGCGTTCTTCATGGTCTCGGCGGTGGCGGCCGGGCTGCCCTGGGGACTGGCGCTGGCCGTCACCCTGCTGCTGACCGGCCTGCTGGCGGCGGGCATCGAGCGGGTGGTGCTGCGCCCGCTGATCGGCCGGCCGGTCTTCGTCACGGTGATCGTGACCATCTTCATCGGCCTGATCCTGCGCGTGCTGCTGTTGCTGGTCTTCGGCCCCGAGGCGCAGGGCATGCCCACTCCCTAGCCCACCGACGCGGCGGTGCAGATCGGCGGCATCATCGTGCTCTACAACGCCATCGCCGCGGTGCTGCTCGGCGCGGTGGCGCTGGGGCTGTTCTTCGTGCTGCTGCGCTATTCGCGGATCGGCATCGCCATGCGCGCCAGTGCGCTCGATAGCGAAGCCGCGCTGGCCCTGGGCCTGCCGGTGGGCCGCATCATGGGGCTCACCTGGGCGATCGCCGGTGCATTTGCCGCACTGGCGGGCATCTGCCTCTCGATGTTCCCGCGCAACGTCGAGATCAACCTGGCGTTCATCGCGCTGGCGGCGTTCCCGGCAGTGCTGGTCGGCGGCCTGGAATCCATGCTCGGCGCGGTGGTGGCCGGCCTGCTGCTGGGAGTGCTGCAGGTGCTCACCCAGGGCTACGTCAATCCCCTGCTCGGCAATTTCGGTTCCAATTTCCACGCGGTATTCCCGTTCGTGGTGATGATCCTCTTCCTCGTGCTCAGGCCCGAAGGCCTGTTCGGCACGGCACGCATCAAGCGGGTGTAAGCCATGCCCAACCGACCTCTTGCCCGCCATTACGCCGACGATTTCTCCCTGCTGGCCGGGCGCTGGGAGCGGATCGGCCTGCTGCTGCTCGCCCTCACGCTGGTGGCTTACCCGCTGCTGTCAAACAGCAACTGGGTGACGGTGGCCAACCTCGCGCTGATCGCCATCGTCGGCGCAACCGCGCTCATGGTGCTGACCGGCTTCACCGGCCAGATCTCGCTGGGACACGCGGCGTTTCTGGCGGTGGGCGCCTATACCACCGCGATCCTCGGCAATGCCCTGGCGGCGCCGATCTGGCTGCTGCTGCCGGCTGCCGGGCTGGCATCGGCGCTGGTGGGCCTGGCCATCGGTCCTTTCGCGCTGCGGCTGGAGGGGCTGTATCTGGCCATCGTCACCGTGGGCCTGATCTTCCTCACCAACCATGTGCTGCTGAGCTTTCCCTCAGTCACCGGCGGCGTGGTCGGCATAGCCGTGCCCGCACACCTGGGGTTTGGCGATGACTGGCTCACCTCCACCCAGCAGATCGGCGGACTGGCGCTGAATTTCGAGCGCAAGCTCTACGTCTGCTTCACGCTGATCACGGTGCTGGTGGTGCTGCTGGCGCGCAACCTCGCGCGCTCCAATACCGGCCGCGCCATGATGGCGGTGCGCGACCACGACGTCGCCGCGCGCGTCATGGGGGTCAATCCGGCGCGCACCAAGATCATCGCCTTCGGCCTGTCGAGCTTTCTCGCCGGTATCGCCGGCGGCATGTTCGCCATCCAACAGCAGTACCTCACGGTGGAGCCGCCGTTCAACCTGCTGCTCTCGGTGCAGTACATCGCCATGATCGTCATCGGCGGCATCGGCACGGTCTTCGGGGCAGTGGCGGGGGCGCTGGCCTTCGTGTTCCTCACTCCGCTGCTGGAAATCGTCGGCCGCCACACGCCCCTGCTGAACACCCTGAGTTCCTCCCAGCAGTCCACCCTGCTGTTCGCGATCCTGGTGATCGTCTGCCTGGTGTTCGAGCCGCTGGGCCTGTACGGCCTGTGGCTGCGCGTCAAGCGTTACTTCCTGGCCTGGCCGTTCCGCTACTGAGCGCCACCGCGGCTCAGGCCGCGGGCAGCCGGTAGTCCTTGAAGTCCTCGCGCAGCCGGGTCTTGAGGATCTTGCCGGTGGCGGTATGGGGAATCTCGTCCACGAAGACGACCGCGTCGGGCGTCCACCACTTGGCGACCCTGCCCTCGAAGAAGGCCAGTATTTCTTCGGCAGAAACCTGCTGCCCGGGCTTGCGCACGATGATCAGCAGCGGGCGCTCGTCCCACTTGGGATGATGCGTGCCGATGACAGCGGCCTCGGCCACCGCCGGATGTGCCATGGCCACGTTTTCCAGCTCGATGGAACTGATCCATTCGCCGCCGGATTTGATCACGTCCTTGGAGCGGTCGGTGATCTGGATGAAGCCGTCGGGGTCGATGGTGGCCACGTCGCCGGTGGGGAACCAGCCGTCGCGCAGCGGGCTCTGCTCCACGCCGTAGTAGCGCTCCACCACCCAGGGACCGCGCACCAGCAGGTCACCGAAGGCCTTGCCGTCACGCGGCAGTTCCTTGCCTTCGCCGTCCACGATCTTGATATCCACGCCGAACAGCGGCCGGCCGGCCTTGATCTCCACCTTGAAGCGCTCGGCTTCGTCCAGCGCCAGGTGCTTGTTCTTGAGCGTGGTGTAGGTGCCCAGTGGCGACATCTCGGTCATCCCCCAGGCGTGGTGGATCTGGATACCGTAATCGCGCTTGAACGCCTGCATCAGCGCCGGCGGGCAGGCCGATCCGCCGACCACCATGCGCTGCACGGTGGCAAGCCGCTTGCCGCTCTTCTGCAGGTACTGCAGCAGGCCCAGCCAGACCGTGGGCACACCGGCGGTGAAGGTGACGCGCTCGGCCTCGAACAGTTCGGTGAGGCTGGCGCCGTCCAGACCCGCGCCGGGGAAAACCAGCTTGGAGCCCATCAGTGCGCAGGAATACGGCGTGCCCCAGGCGTTGACGTGGAACATGGGCACCACGGGCAACACCACGTCCCGCGCAGAGAGGTTCATCACGTCGGGCAGGCAGCAGGCGTAGGCGTGCAGGAGCGTGGAGCGGTGCGAGTACAGCACGCCCTTGGGATTGCCGGTGGTACCCGAGGTGTAACAGAGGCAGGCGGCGGACTGCTCGTCGAACTGCGGCCACTCATAGCGGCTGTCCTCGGCCGCGAGCAGGTCTTCGTAGCACAGCAGGTTGGGCAGCTTGATCGCCGGCAGGTGGGCGCGGTCGATCATCGCCACCCAGGCCTGGACCTTCGGGCAGGCGGCGGCGAGCTTCTCCACCAGCGGCGCGAAGCTCAGATCAAAGAACAGCACACGGTCTTCGGCGTGGTTGATGATCCACGTGATCTGCTCGGGAAACAGGCGCGGGTTGATGGTGTGCATCACCGCGCCCATGCCGGAGATGGCGTAGTAGAGCTCGAAGTGACGGTAGCCGTTCCAGGCCAGGGTGGCGATGCGGTCCGTCGGCTTGACGCCCTGCCGGACCAGCGCCTGGGCCAGCTGCCGGGCCCGGGTATGCGCGTCGTGGTAGGTGTAGCGGTGCAGGCGCTCGGCGAGCGGGGCGTCGGCCGCGGCTTCCACGCGCCGGGAGACGATCTCGGTATCGCCGTGATAGCGGTCCGCGTGCACCAGCAGGGAAGAGATCAGCAGCGGCTGGTTCATCATCAGGCCTTTCATCGCGGGCATCCTCATTCAGGTTCGGGTTGTGGTGGTGGGGGCTGCCAGGGCGCCTGCCAGCGCAGGCCCCAGTCGCAGACGATACCGGCGAGCTCGTCATCGGCCCAGCGGTCGGCCACGCAAATGAGCTGCTCGCCCCGGTAAAGCAACGGCATCCGCAGGCGCACCCAGGGCGGAATGCCGGCCTGCTGCGCGAGCTGCTTCAGGGTACGGTGACGGCCACGCAGGCGGATGCGTTCGCCGCCACGGGCAAAGCGTACCGCCACGGCAAACGGCGGTGCGCGGCGCGCGTCCAGGCGGCCACAGCCGGGCGGCAGTTCCAGGCCGGGTCCGTCCTCCCAGGCACAGGACACGGCCGGGGGCGGCGGCAGCACCGCCATCAGGTACAGCGCGTCGCGGTAACGGCGGAATTCGTACTCGCCCAGACGCAGGCAGGGTTCGCCATCCGGGCGCGCACCCAGTACTTCGGCGTCCAGCCGCGGCCAGAAAGCCGCATCGGGCGGCGCATGGCCAGCCTGCTCCAGCCAGTGGCGCAGCAGGTTGTGGCGCCGCGCCGGGCTGAGCGCCTGCAGGCGGGAGATCCGCAGCGCTGGCCCGTAGCCCTCGCGCGCCTGCGCCTGGGCACCGTCCAGTTCCGCCAGCTCGGTCAGCGCAGCCTGCGCCTCGCGCGCCTGCCCGGCGGCGCGCGCCAGCGCCTCGTCGGCCTGCGGGTAACGCTGGCGCAGCAGGGGCATGATCTGCTGACGCAGCCAGCTGCGCGCATAGCGCGGGTCTTCGTTGTGCGGGTCGTGCAGGCCGTGGATCCCCCGCTCCGCCGCCCAGGCGGCCAGCGCCGCGCGGCGCTCGCCCAGCAGCGGCCGCCACAGCTGGCCGGCGGCAAAGTTGCTGAGCGGCTTCATGGCAGCCAGCCCGCGCACCCCGCTGCCGCGCAGCAGCCGCAGCAGCACCGTCTCGGCCTGGTCATCCCGATGATGGGCGGTGGCGAGGATCTCCCCCGGCCCCAGGCAGGCCGCCAGCGCGCGGTAGCGTGCGGCGCGGGCGGCGGCCTCGGGGCCTTCGCCGGCCGGCCGTACCTGGACACGGAGCTGCTCCAGCGGCACTCCCAGCGCGTCACAGACGGCCTGGCAGTGCACGGCCCAGGCATCCGCCTGCGCCTGCAGGCCGTGATGCACATGGACGGCGGTCAGCGGCAGGCCACGGGCCGCGAGCAGGTGCAGCAGCACGGTGGAATCCAGCCCGCCGCTGAACGCCAGCCAGTAGCGCCGCGCAGGCGGCGGATCCGGCAGGCGGAGACTGGCGGGCATGGTCCGCTACTGCGTCTCGAATGCGCCGTAGGACATCAGGCGCTGGTAACGCGCGGCGAGCAGCTTGGTCATGGGCGTGTGGCGCAGCCGCTCGAGGTTGGTGGAGAGCTTCTGCTTGAGCGTATTCATCATCACCGCCGCGTCGCGGTGCGCGCCGCCCAGGGGTTCGGGCACGATCTCGTCGATCAGCTTGTGGGCGTAGAGGTCCTCGGCGGTGATGCGCATGGCCTCGGCCGCCTCCGGGGCGCGGCCGGCGTCCTTGAACAGGATGGACGCGCAGCCCTCCGGCGAGATCACCGAGTAGATGCTGTACTGGAGCATCATCACGTGATCGGCCACACCGATGGCGAGCGCGCCGCCCGATCCGCCCTCGCCGATCACCGTGGCGAGCACCGGGGTACGCAGGTGGGAGAGCTCCAGCAGGTTGCGGGCGATGGCCTCGGACTGGTTGCGTTCTTCCGCGCCGATGCCGGGGTAGGCGCCGGGCGTGTCGATGAAGGTCAGCACCGGCAGATTGAATTTTTCCGCCAGCTTGAGGATCCGCAGCGCCTTGCGGTAACCCTCCGGCTTGGGCATGCCGAAGTTGCGGTACACGCGCTCCTTGGCATCCCGCCCCTTCTGCTGGCCGATCACCACGCAGGCGCGCCCGTCCAGGCGCGCCACGCCGCAGACGATGCTCGGATCATCGGCAAAATGGCGGTCGCCGTGCAGTTCCTCCCACTCGGTGAACAGTGCCTTGAGGTAGTCCAGGGCGTAGGGGCGCTGCGGGTGGCGGGCCAGCTGCGCCACCTGCCAGGGCGTGAGCCTTGAAAAAATCTGCGCGGTCAGCTCACGGCTCTTGTGCTCGAGGCGGGTGATCTCCTCGGTGAGATTCACGCCGGAGCCGGAAGTGGCAAAGCGCAGTTCTTCGATCTTCTGCTGCAGCTCGGCGATCGGCTGTTCGAATTCGAGGTAGTTGAGGTTCATGGCTATTCGTCATCCATTCCGGCGGCATGGCTGCGCTCGAAGCGCCGCTCGACCACCGGCGGAACATATTTCCGGTAGTGCACTTTAACGCAGTCCTCCCCCAGCCAGTGACGCAGCTGGCTGAGCAGGGCTTCATCCGCGCGGATCCGCCAGTCGCCGGGCAGATCGAGCAGGCAACGGGTCTTGCCGTTGAGGTAGTCCACCACCACCGGCACGCCGGTAGGCGTGCGCGCGTCCTGCAGCAGGCGGTGCAGCTGCGGCACTTCACCGGCACCGCGGGCATAGGTCAGCGTCAGGCGGTGCGCGTAGTCGCGGAGGATTTCGTCCAGGGTGAAGAATTCCGGATTGTAGAGGCGCGGCTCGGGGTCGCGGCCGTCCCGCGCCGGGGAGAGCCCCACTTCGGCGACCACGAATACCAGGCGATCCACCCGCACGCTGGTCTGGTAGCGCGCCCACTTGTCGGCGTCCACCCAGCAGGAAGTCTGGGCGGTCTGGTCGTCGAGGGTGATCTTGTAGCTGGCGCGGCTCATGCGCCCGCCGTCCACGCCCTTGTCGCCCTTGAAGAAGCGCAGATCGGTGACCCAGGCGGCAAACATCAGGCGCGGACGCGGCTGCCACTGCGGGCGGCCGTCGGGCCCGCTGGGCGCCGGGACCGCGTGCTGCTCGAACAGGCTGGCCAGGGTGCCGCTGCAGACCTGGCGGATCAGCTCCTGATAGGCCTGGATGGGGTGGCCGGACAGATAGAACCCCAGGGTCTCGCGCTCGCGTGTCAGGGTCTCGCCCAGGCTCCAGTCGGGCTCCTGCTCGGGCGCCATGTCGGGCAGGCTTTGCGCCGCGCTGCGCGCGCCACCGAACAGGTCCACCTGGCCGCTGTCCGCAGCCTGCGCCGCCTGCTCCGCCAGGCCCAGCGCGCGCGGCAGATTCTTCAGCAGCGAGGCGCGGTTGAGGCCCAACCCGTCGAGGCTGCCGGAAAAGATCAGCGCCTCCAGCGTGCGCTTGTTGGCCTTGCGGATGTCGATGCGCCGGCAGAAATCGAACAGGTCATGGAAGGGCCCATGGGCCTCGCGCTCGCGGATGATGCCCTCCAGCGCGCCCTCGCCCACGCCCTTGATCGCGCCCAGCCCATAGAGAATGGCGCCCGGCTCCGGGACGGTGAAGCGGTAGTGGCTGCGGTTGATGTCGGGCGGGATCATCTTCAGCCCCATGCGCAGGCATTCCTGACGCATGCTGACGATGGTTTCGGTATGCGCCATTTCACAGGACAGCACCGCGGCCATGAATTCGGCCGGGTGGTGGGCCTTGAGCCAGGCCGTCTGGTAGCTGACCAGCGCGTAGGCCGCGGCGTGCGACTTGTTGAAGCCGTAGTTGGCGAACTTCTCCATCAGGTCGAAGACGCTGCTGGCGGTCTCCGCCGGAATGCCGCGCGCCACGGCACCCTTCTGGAAGATCTCGCGCTGCACCGCCATCTCGTCGGCCTTCTTCTTGCCCATGGCGCGCCGCAGCAGGTCGGCGCCGCCCAGGGTGTAGCCGGCCAGGCGCTGCGACATCTGCATCACCTGTTCCTGATAGACGAAGATGCCGTAGGTGGGCTTTAGGACCTCCTCCATCTCCGGGTGCAGGTAGGCCACCGCCGCGTCGCCGCGCTTGCGCGCGCAGTACTCGGGGATCAGCTCCATCGGCCCCGGCCGGTAGAGCGAGACCAGGGCGATGATGTCCTCGAAAGTATCCGGCTTGAGATCGCGCGAGGCGCGCTGCATGCCCGGAGATTCCATCTGGAACACCGCGGTGGTCTCGCCGCTGGCATAGAGCCGGTAGGTCTCGCGGTCGTCCAGCGGCAGCCGCAGCAGGTCGATCGGCTCGCCGGTCCGGGCGCCGAGCATGTCCACCGCGCTCTGGAGGATGGTCAGGGTCTTGAGACCGAGGAAGTCGAACTTGACCAGACCCAGGGTTTCCAGATCCTTCATGTCGAACTGGGTGCGCAGGCCGGCGCCGCCGGCTTCGCAGTAGAGCGGGGTATAGGTGGTCAGCGCTTCGGGGGCGATCACCACGCCGCCGGCGTGCACGCCCACGCCGCGGGTCACGCCTTCCAGCGCCAGGCCGAGATCGAGCACCGCGCGGGTATCTTCCTCGGATTCGTAGCGGCGCCTGAGCTCGGGGACTTCCTCGATGGCATCGGCCAGCGTGGCGCCGGGAGTGGCGGGGATGAGCTTGGCGATGGAATCGCCGAAGCCGTAGCCGTGGCCCATCACCCGCGCCACGTCGCGCACCACGCCGCGTGCGGCCATGGTGGCGTAGGTGATGATCTGGCCGACGTGGCTGCGGCCGTACTTGCGGGTGACGTAGTCGATCACCCGGTCGCGGTTGTCCATGCAGAAGTCCACGTCGAAGTCCGGCATGGATACGCGCTCCGGGTTGAGGAAGCGCTCGAACAGCAGGTTGTACGGCAGCGGGTCGAGGTCGGTGATGCGGATGGCGTAGGCCACCAGGCTGCCGGCGCCGGAGCCGCGGCCGGGCCCCACCGGACAGCCGTTGGTCTTGGCCCACTGGATGAAATCGCTCACCACCAGGAAGTAGCCGGCAAAGCCCATCCGGCGGATCACGTCGAGCTCGTAGTCCAGGCGCGCCTGATAATCCGCCAGCGGCCGTACCGGGGGGATCTCCGCCAGGCGCTGCGCCAGCCCCTCGCGGGCACGAGCCGCCAGATAGGCGTCGGGCGTCTCGCCGTCCGGAACCGGGAAATGCGGCAGGTGATAGGTACCGAAGCTCAGCGTCAGCGTGCAGCGGCGCGCGATCTCCACGGAATTGGCGAGCGCCTCCGGCAGGTCGGCAAACAGCTCGGCCATCTCCTGCGCGGACTTGAGGTACTGCTCCTCGGTGTAGTCGCGCGGGCGCTTCTCGTCGGCCAGTACCCGGCCCTGGGCGATGCAGACCCGCGCCTCGTGGCTGGCAAATTCCTCCCGCGTCAGGAAGCGCACGTCGTTGGTCGCCACCAGCGGCAGGCCACAGTGCCGGGCCAGCAGGCTGGCGCTCTGCACCCAGGTCTCGTCGCCCGGACGCTGGCAGCGTGCGATCTCCAGGTACAGCCGCCCCGGAAACCAGCGGGACAGCTCCTCCAGCGCCGCCAGCGCGGGGTCCAGGTGATCGAGCAGCGCGGCGCGGAATACCGCGCCGTCACGGCCGGTCAGCGCCAGCAGACCCTCGCTGGCAGCGGCCAGCCAGCTGCGGGCGATCAGCGGCGTGCCGCGGGTCTGGCCCTGGGTGTAGGCGCGGGACAGCAGCTCGGTGAGGTGCCGGTAACCGGTCTCGTTCTGCACCAGCAGGGTCAGGCGCTCGGGCGGGTCCTGCGCCTCGCGCGGTTCCAGCCAGACATCACAGCCGAGGATCGGCTTGACGCCCTGCGCTTCCGCCGCCTTGTAGAACTTCACCATGGCGAACAGGTTGAGATTGTCGGTGACCGCCACGGCGGGGAATCCCAGCTCGGCCGCGTGCGAGGTCAGGGTCGCACCCTGCCCGCCCCCCTTGCGCTTGGGCGGCTCCACCCGCACCACGCCGTCGGTGAGCGAGTACTCGGTGTGCAGGCGCAGATGGATGAAAGCGCTCATGGTCTGGCGCCGTCCTGCACCAACCGCGTGCTCTGCGCGCAGGGGGCAAAACTCATCCGGTGGATGGGACTGGGGCCCAGTCGGCGCAGGGCAGCCAGGTGAACGGGCGTGCCGTAGCCCTTGTGAACCGCCAGGCCGTAGCCGGGGAAGTCGGCGTCCAGGCGCTGCATCTCGCGGTCGCGCGCGACCTTGGCGAGGATGCTGGCCGCCATGATCTGCGGATGCAGCGCGTCACCCCCCACCACCAGCGTGGTGGCGCAGGCCAGGCCTGGGCACTGATTGCCGTCCACCAGGGCATGCGCGGGGAGCATCTTCAGGGCCGCGACCGCGCGGCGCATGGCCAGCAGCGAGGCCTGCAGGATGTTGAGCCGGTCGATTTCCTCCACTTCGGCGCGGGCAATCGCCACCGCCTGCGCCCGGGCATGAATCTGGTCAAAGAGCCGCTCGCGGCGCGCCGGTGCCAGCTGCTTGGAATCGCGCAGGCCGGGGATCGGCGCGCCCAGAATCACGGCAGCGGCATACACCGGCCCTGCCAGGCATCCGCGCCCGGCCTCGTCCACGCCGGCAGTCCACTGTGCGTCCATGAGCGGATTTTACGTCCCTAGCAGACGGGCGATGGCATCGGCGGCGCGCGCACCGGCGTCGGCCTTGAGCACCTCACGCACGCGGTCGAAGGCGTCGAGCTGGGCGCGCCGCGCCGCGCCCGGTTCCAGCAGCGCCTGCAGGTCATCGGCCAGCCGCTGCGGGTCCAGCCGGTCCTGCAGGCGTTCCGGCACCACGGCCGCATCACAGAGCAGGTTGGGCAGGCTCACGTGGCGGGTCTTGAGCATCCCGGCCCGCAGCAGCAGCCAGGCGGTCAGGGCGTTGGTGCGATACCCCACCACCATCGGCCGGCCCAGCAGCAGGCACTCCAGGGTGGCAGTGCCGGAGGCCAGCAGCACCGCATCGGCCGCCTGCATGGCCTCGCGGGCCCGACCCTCCACCAGTGTCCAGGGCACGTCCGGGGCGTATCGGTGCATGGCCGCCTGCAGCGGCGCGCGCAGGCCGGGCCGCGCCAGCGGGCTCACCACCTGCAGCCCGGGCCGGGCCCGGTGCAGCGCCGCGACGGCCTGGGCGAAGGGCGCGGCGAGATATTTCAGCTCGCCGGCGCGCGAGCCCGGCAGCACGGCGAGCAGCGGCCCGGTGGCCGGCAGGCCCAGGGCCTGGCGGGCGGGCTGCGCGGGGCCGGGCTGCAGTTCGTCCGCCAGCGGGTGGCCGATGAATTCGGCGCGCAGGGCGTGACCGGCGTAGCAGGCCGGCTCAAAAGGCAGCAGGCACAGCAGCAGGTCCACGCTGCGGACGATGCCGTGGACCCGCCCGGCGCGCCAGGCCCAGACGCTGGGGCTGACCACGTGGACGGTGCGCAGGCCACGCTGGCGCAGGCGGCGCTCCAGCCCCAGGTTGAAGTCCGGTGCGTCGATGCCGATCACGCAGTCCGGCCGCTCGCGGGTGAAGCGCGCCACCAGCTGCGCCCGCAGCCGCAGCAGCCGCGGCAGCGCCGGCAGGACTTCGGCGATCCCCATCAGCGAGAGCGCGTCGATGCTGGCGATCGCCTCACAGCCCTCGGCGCGCATCTGCGGCCCGGCCACGCCGCTGAACCGCGCAGTGGGGAAGCGGGCGCGCAGCGCACGGATCAGCGCCGCGCCCAGTAGGTCGCCCGACAGCTCACCGGCGACCAGTGCGAAATGCATCAGCGCTGCAGCGGCCGCTTGCCGCTGGTGATGAACTCGTACATCTGCCGTACCGCGGCAGAAGCCGGAGCGCGCTCGGCCAGACCGGCCTTGATGTCCGCCATCAGCTTGCCGGACCGGTAGATGAGCTTGTAGGCGTCTTCGATCGCCTCGATCTCCTCGGCGGCAAAGCCACGGCGCTGCAGGCCGGTCTTGTTGATAGACCGTGCCTGCGCCGGGTTGCCCTGCACCAGCACGAAGGGCGGAACATCGCCGGAGATGCCGCTGGAGAAGGCGGTGAAGGCGTGCGCACCGATGCGGCAGAACTGGTAGACCAGCGTGTAGCCGCCCAGCCCGGCGAAGTCGCCGATCTCCACATGCCCGGCCAGGCTGGCGTTGTTGGCCATGATGACGTCGTTGCCGATCACGCAGTCATGCGCGACGTGGCAGTAGTTCATGATCAGGTTGCGGCTGCCGATCCGGGTCTCGCCGCGCTTGGTTTCCCATTCCTTGAGCGTGCCGCGCTGGATGCTGACGTACTCGCGGATCTGGTTGTCGTCACCGATGACGGTGGCGGTGTCGTCACTGTCCTGCGCGGTCTTGTCCTGGGACAGCGCGCCGACGCTGGCGAAGGGATAGATGCGATTGCGCCTGCCCATGCGCAGGGGGCCGCTGAGCACGACATGGGAGCCGACCACCGTGCCCTCGCCGATCTGCACAGCGGGGCCGATGCAGCTGTAGGGGCCAACCTCCACCGTGTCATGAAGTTCCGCCTTCGCATCCACGATGGCGGTGGGATGTATCCGCGCCATTCAGCCCGGCTCCCTGATGCCGTCCGGATGCTTGAGCACGCAGATCATCTGCGCCTCGCAGGCCAGCTCCGCGCCGACCGTGGCGCGGGCCTGGAATTTCCACAGGTCGCGCTTGTGCTTGAGCAGATGGATGCTGAACAGCAGCTGGTCGCCGGGGATCACGGGCCGCTTGAAGCGGGCCTCGTCAATGCCGGCGAAGTACAGGATCAGCCCCGACTCCGGCCGCAGCCCGGACTTGAGGACCGCCAGCAGGCCGCAGGCCTGGGCCATGGCCTCCAGGATCATCACGCCGGGCATGGTCGGCAGCCCGGGGAAGTGGCCGGGGAAGAAGGGCTCGTTGAACGTCACGTTCTTGATGGCGGTGAGCGAGCTGTCGTCATGGTCCAGCACCCGGTCCACCAGCAGGAAGGGGTAGCGGTGCGGCAGCAGTTCCAGAATCTTGCGGATATCGAGTGGGTTATTCATGTTCGGACTCGTCGCGCTCCCCTTCTGCTGCCTGAATGTTGAGCTGCCGCTCGATCTGTCTGACCCGCTGCCGGAGTGATTCCAGGCGGCGCAGTCCTGCCACCTGCTTGCGCCACTCCCGCGCCGGCGCGGCGGTCATGCCGGAGCCGTACACACCCTTGCGCGTCAGCGAATGCGTCACCGTGGCCCGGGCCAGCACCACCACCTCGTCGGCGATGACCAGATGGCCGGCCACTCCCACGGCCCCGCCGATCATACAGCGCGCCCCGATCACGGTACTGCCGGCGATGCCGGTGCAGGCGGCGATGGCGGTATGGGCGCCGATGCGCACGTTGTGGGCGATCTGCACCAGGTTGTCGATCTTGGCGCCGTCCTCGATCACCGTATCGGCGATCGCGCCCCGGTCAATGGTGGTGTTGGCGCCGATCTCCACGCGGTCGCCGATGCGCACCGAGCCGAGTTGCGGCACTTCCTCCCAGCCTTCGCGCGTGGGGGCGAGGCCAAAGCCGCGCCCGCCGATCACCGCGCCCGGGTTGATCCGGCAGCCGTGGCCCAGACGCACGCCGGGCCCGATCCAGACCCGGCCTTCGATGCGGGTCTGCGCGCCGATGACGGCGCCGGCACCGATGACGCTGCCGGGGCCGATGTACACACCGGCGCCGATCTTGACGCCGGCCTCGATGACGCAGTGCGCGGCGATGCCCGCATCGGCCGGGACCCGCACGTCCCCGGCCACGCGGGCGCTGTCGTCAATACCGGGGGCGAAGCCGGTGTAGGGGTCGAACAGCGCGGCGATCCGCGCGAAGGCCAGGTAGGGATCGGCGGCGATCAGCCCGGCGGCCGGCAGGGCGGCGGCGTCGCGCTCGGCCACGATCACCGCACTGGCGCGGGTGCCGGCGAGCTGGCCGCGGTACTGCGGGTTGGCCAGAAAACTCAGGCGCCCGGGCTCGCCGGGCGCCAGGGTGCACACGCCGCTGATGACGGTGGCCGGATCGCCGTGCACCGACAGTCCGTGGCGCTGGGCCAGTTCAGCGAGCGTGAAAGTGGGCATGCGGGCGCCGGAAACGGCCAGACCCCGTGACCAGGCACGAGGTCACGGAGGCAGCGGGCGGATTACTTGCCGGCCTTGAGGCGCTTGAGCACTTCATCGGTGATGTCCACCGCCTCGGCCGCATAGGCCGGATCCTGCACGATCAGGTCATAGCCATTTTCCTTGGCCACGGCCAGGATCACGTCATTGATCTTGCTGCGCATTTCCTGGGTCAGCTGGCGGTCACGGTTGGACATGTCCTCGCTGAACTGGCGCTGCTTGTAGCCAAAGTCGATACGACGGGTGTTGAGATCCTTCTCGGTCTTGGCGCGGTCCGCCGCCGAGAGCAGGTCCGCCTCGCGCTGGAATTTCTTCAGATCGTCCTCCAGCTTCTTGGCCTCGGCTTCCAGGTCGCTGCGGCGGCGGTCGAACTCCTGCTTCATCTTGTCGGCGCTGGCCTTGTACTGCGGCGACTGCAGCACCACGTCGGCGGTGCGGATGGCGCCGATCTTGGCGCTCTGGGCATGGGCCAGCGGAGCGGCGAGCGCGACGGCGGCGAGCACCACGCCGGCCAGGGGGGACATCAGGTTTTTCATCATCATGGCAAGACTCGAATGTGGGTGGATGAAAATCGTGGAACGTACCGCGGGTCAGAAGCCGGGGCCGAACGTGATCTGGAACCGGTCGGTGAAATCGCCTTCGCGATCGTTCAGCGGGAAGGCATAGCTTAAATCCAGCAGACCCAGGAAGGGAGTGAACCAGCTGAAGGCCACGCCGGCGGACTGGCGCAGATCGGCCACGTCAAAGTCCTCACGGCTGGCAAACACATTGCCCACATCGTAGAACAATGACAGGCGGGTGGACTTGCCGTCGCTCTCGATCGGCAGCGGGATGATCAGCAGGTTCTGCGAGGTGGTGCGCAGGGTGCCGCCGAAGGGGTTGCCGAACGGCGTGTCGCGCGGGCCCAGCGAGCCGTCGCGGAAGCCGCGCACGGTGCGCGGACCGCCGGCAAAGAAATTCTGGTACGGCGGCACGTCGCGGGTGTCGCCGTAGGGCTCGACGTAGCCGATCGAGCCGGCCAGTTCCACCGCAAAACGGCCGGCGATGGGAATGTACTGGCGCCCGCGGTAGCTCATGTTGAAGAACTTCAGATCACTGCCGGGCAGCGTCACATCCAGCGTGACCTGGTGCAGCGCACCACGGTCGGCAAAGAAGGTGCGGTTGCGCGAGTCGTAGGTGATGCCGGTGCGGAATTCGTAGTTGGTGAACTTGGTGCCGTTACGGATGGCGAAGGACAGCACTTCGTTGGACGAACCGAAGGGGAAGGTCTCGATCGCCGTCTGATCCACGCCGCCGCCGATGCGCAGGCTCATGTACTCCGACAGGGGGATCCCGTAGGTCAGGTTCATGCCGACCACGTTGGAATTGAAGCCGGAGCTGAACCGGATCACCGATTCCGAGCGCCGGTAGAACGCCGAGATGGACTGGCTGATGCCGTCCTCGGTGAAATAGGGGTCGGTCCACGAGGCGCTCACGCTCTGCGAGATGGTGTTGTTGTCCACCGCCACGTCCACGCGGTTGCCGGTACCCAGGAAGTTGGTGTGCGTGACCTGCCCGGTGATCAGGAAGCCCTGCGATCCGGAGAAGCCCACGCCAAACTGCACGGAGCCCGGCGCGCGCTCCTTCATCTTGAATTCGATATCCACCTGGTCGTCGCTGCCCGGCACCGGCACGGTCTCGACTTCCACTTGCTCGATGAATGGCAGGCGCGCCAGACGCACGCGGGAGCGTTCCACCGCGCTCTTGGAGAACGGCGAGGCTTCGAGCTGGCGCATCTCGCGGCGCAGGGTCTCGTCGTTGGTGGAACCGTGGCCGTTGAAGTTGATGCGCCGCACGTAGGCGCGCTTGCCCGGATCGATGAAGTAGTTGAGGGTGATTTCCTTGCGCTCCTCGTCCACGTCCGGGACGGGCGTCACCTCGGCGAAGGCGTAACCGATGTCCGACAGCGCCACCTCGATGCGGTCGGCGCTCTCGGTCGCCAGACGCCGCGAGAAGACCTCGCCCGCCCGGGTGCTCAGCAGCTGCTTGAGGAAGGCCTGGTTGATCACCGTCTCGCCCGAGAACCGGGTGTCCTTGATGGTATAGACCTCACCCTCGTCCAGATTGATGGTGATGTAGATCTCCTCACGCTCCGGCGTCATCGCCACCTGCACGGAGGTGACGGTGGCCTTGAGATAGCCGCGGTCCTGGTAGTAGGAGGTCAGGGTTTCCAGATCGCCGCCGAGCTGCTGGCGGGAATACTTGTCGGTGGACTGGAAGGGCATCCAGCCAGTCGCCTCGAGCTTGAACTGCTCGAGCAGCGTGGGGGTATCAAACGCCTTGTTGCCGAGCAGATTGATAGACTTGATGCGCGTGACGCGGCCTTCCACCACCTTGATCTTGAGGTTGACCCGGTTGTTGGGTTCCTGGTTGACCTGGGTGTCGATCTGCACGTCGTAGTAGCCGTTGGCGTAGTACTGGCGGCGCAATTCCTGCTCCACCTGGTCCAGCAGCTCACGCTTGAACAGCTCGCCGTCCGCCAGTCCCAGCTCCTTGAGCGACTTGTTCAGCTCGTCGCCGCCGACCTTGTCGTTACCCTCGATGACGAAAGTGCTGATGGCCGGACGTTCCTGCACGCGGATCACCAGCACGTCGCCATCGCGTTCCAGCTGTACGTCCTGGAACAGGCCGGTACCGTACAGGGCGCGGATCGCCTGCCGCGCGGTGTTTTCATTGAGCGGATCGCCCGCGGCGATCGGCAGGTAGGTCAGCACCGTGCCGAGCTCGAGACGCTCCAGACCCTCGGCGCGGATCTCGCGGATCACGAAGGACTGGAAGGCCCAGGCCGGGCTGGCGACGGCCAGCAGCAGGGCACAGGTGCACAGAAGCTTGCGGAGGGTAGTCTGACGGCCCATCGATGGGTCTTTAATCTCTGATATTTATTGAATGAGTCGCATGATGTCGTTGTAGAACGCCAGCCCCATCAGACCGGCCAGCAGCATCAGCCCGAGCCGGCTGCCTGCCTCCTGCGCGCGCTCCGAAAGCGGCGATCCCTTGACCGCTTCGATCCCGTAAAACAGCAAATGGCCACCGTCGAGCACCGGCACCGGCAGCAGGTTCAACACGCCGAGGCTGATGCTGACTATGGCCATGAAACTCAAAAACGAAACCAGGCCGATCTGGGCCGAGTAGCCCGCAACCTGCGCGATCTGGATCGGACCGCTGACATGCTTGACCGAGACCTCGCCCTGCACCATCCGCCACAGCATCTTCAGCGTCAGCCAGGACATCTGCCAGGTCTGCACCATCGCAGCCGGCAGGGCCGCCACCGGGTTGAGCCGGCTTTCAGCGCGCAAATCCTGCCACAAGTCGGCCGGTACCGCCACGCGCGCGCCGAAACGGCCGATCCCGTCGGCCTCGCCGATGATGAGCTGGCGCTCCAGCCGCTGCTCGCCGCGCTGAATCTGCAGCGTGACAAGTTCGCCGGGGCGCGCCTGCAGCCAGCTGGCCCACTGCTGCCAGGACTCGATGGGGACACCGTCGTACGACACCAGCCGGTCGCCGGCCTCGAATCCGGCCGCGGCGGCCGGCTCGCCGGCGATGACTTCCTCCAGCACCGGCGGGACTGGGGGTTCGTAAGGGTTGAGCCCCAGGTCGGCGAACAGCCACTCCGGGTCCACGCGGATGGCGCTCAGGTCCAGCGTCACGCGGCGTGCCGCGCCCTGCGGATCCTGCACTTCGAGATCCAGCGTGCCGCGGGCCAGCGCGCGGTCGATCAGCCGGGTGCGCAGCACCTGCCAGGTCGGGGTCTCCCGGCCGTCCACCCGCAGCACCTGCTCGCCCTGCCGCAGCCCGGCGGCGGCGGCGGCGGAGGTCTCGGGTGGCGCGGCGATCACCGGCTTGATGCCCTGCACGCCGAACACGAACACCAGCCAGTAGAACAGGATGGCGAGGATGAAGTTGAAGGCCGGGCCGGCCGCGACGATCGCTGCGCGACGCGACAGCGGCTGGGTGTTGAAAGCCAGATGACGCTGGCTGGCCGGCACCTCGCCCTCGCGCTCGTCGAGCATGCGCACGTAACCGCCGAGCGGGATCATGGCCACCGACCACTCGGTGCCGTCGGCTGCGGTGCGGGTCCACAGCGGCCGGCCGAAGCCGATGGAGAAGCGCAGCACCCGCACGCCGCAGCGGCGCGCCACCCAGTAGTGGCCAAACTCATGGAAAGCCACCAGCACGCCGATGGCGACCAGAAACCCGCCAAAGGACCAGAGCACGTCGAGCATCAGGCGGCGCTCCCCGGCAGGCGGCGGCGGGCCTGCTCGCGAGCCTGGGCGTCGAGGGCCAGGATGCCGTCCAGGCTGTCCGGCAGGGTGGCGCCGCTCAGGGCTGCGAGGCTGTGTTCGATCATGTCGGGGATGGCGGTAAACCGCAGCTGGCCGTTGAGGAAGGCTTCGACCGCGATTTCATTGGCGGCGTTCAATACCAGCGGCATGCCGCCCCCGGCCTCCAGCGCCTGGCGTGCCAGACGCAGGCAGGGAAAGCGCTGCAGGTCCGGGGCGCTGAAGTGCATCCGCGCCAGCGCGGCCAAGTCCAACCGGGCGGCGCCGGATTCCCAGCGCTCCGGCCAGGCCAGCGCGTGGGCGATGGGCACGCGCATGTCGGCGCTGCCGAGCTGGGCGAGCAGCGAGCCGTCCACGTATTCCACCAGGGAATGGACGGCGCTCTCCGGGTGGATCACCACCTCCAGCTGCGCCGCCGGCAGTCCGTAGAGTACCTGCGCTTCCACCAGCTCCAGGCCCTTGTTCATCATCGTGGCGGAATCCACCGAGATCTTCGGGCCCATCGTCCAGTTGGGGTGCCGCAGCGCCTGCTCCGGGGTGATGGCGGCAAACCGCTCCAGCGGCAGCTCGCGAAATGGCCCGCCGGAGGCGGTGAGGATCAGCTTGCGCACCCCGGCCGGCGCGGCCCCGCAGCGGTATCCGCCGGGCAGACACTGGAAGATGGCGTTGTGCTCGGAATCGATCGGCAGCAGGGTGGCGCCGGCACGGGCGGCGCGCTGCATCAGCAGCCGTCCGGCCATCACCAGCGGCTCCTTGTTGGCGATCAGCACCGTCTTGCCCGCCTCCACCGCCGCGCAGGTCGGCAGCAGGCCCGGACTGCCGGAGATGGCCGACATCACCAGATCGGCCTCATCTAGGCGGGCCAGGTCGCAGACCGCCTCGGCCCCGCCGAGCACCTCCACGGCCAGCCGGGCCTGGTCACAGCGCTCGCGCAGCCGCATGGCGGCGGCGACGTCGGCCAGCGCCGCGTAGCGGGGGCGGAACTGCTGGCACAGGGCGAACAGCCCGTCCACGTCGCGCTGTGCCGCCAGGGCCAGCACGCCCAGGCGCCCGGGGTGGCGGGCCACCACATCCAGCGTATTGCGGCCCACGCTGCCGGTGGCGCCGAGGACCACCAGCTGCCTCATGACAGGCCCAGCAGCATCAGGCCCAGCAGCATCAGCGGCGCCGCTGCCAGCAGGCTGTCGGCGCGATCGAGCAGGCCGCCATGCCCCGGCAGCAGGGTGCCGCTGTCCTTGATGCCGGCCACCCGCTTGAACATGGATTCGGTGAGATCACCGACGATGGAGAACGCCGCCACGACCACGGACAGCAACACCAGCCAGAGCGCATCGGCGCCGGCCAGGCCAAAGACCTGGACCCCGCCGGTGGCGGCCCACACCCCGGCCAGCAGCAGCCCGCCGGCGGCGCCCTCCACGGTCTTGCCCGGCGAGACGTTGGGCGCCAGCTTGTGACGTCCCAGGCTGCGTCCGGCGAGGTAGGCGCCGGTATCGGCGGCGAACACCAGAAAGAAAACATACAGCAGCTTCAGCGGCCCCTGCGGCAGCGCGTGCAGGACGGCAAACGACAACAGGGTGGAGAGCAGCAGCAGCCAGCCCAGCAGCGCCATGAATGCCGGCGGCAGCGGCCGGCGGCGCAGGTTGTCCGGAAATCCGGGCAGCAGGGCCAGGGCCGCCAGCCACCACAGCGCGGCGAGCGCCAGCAGCCAGGGCAGCCACACCGCGCGCGCCGGCAGCAGCCAGGCGATCAGCAGCAGCGCCCCGCTCGCGGCGGCATAGCGCAGACGCCGCTGGCGCGACGCGGGCCCCCACAGCGCCGCCCACTCCCAGGCCACCAGCACGCCGATCACGCAGAGCACCGCATACAGCACCGCATTGGGTGCAAACCACACCACGGCCAGCAGCAGGGGGAGCAGGATCAGGGCGGTGATGATGCGTTGCAGCAGCATGTAGGGTCCGGGCGTGCGCTCGCCGCACGCGGTCAGTGATCAAAATGGGATTGTGGGCGCGGGGTCAGGCTTCGTCCAGCACCCGGCCGAAACGGCGCTGGCGTCCCGCGTACCAGTGCAGGGCCTGGTCGAGGGCGGCGGCGTCGAAGTCCGGCCACAGGGTCTCGGTGAAGTACAGCTCGCTGTAGGCGGCCTGCCAGAGCAGGAAGTTGCTGATGCGCTGCTCGCCGCCGGTGCGGATGATCAGATCCGGCGGCGGCAGGCCAGCCGTGGAGAGCCCGGCGGCCAGGGCATCGGCATCCAGGGGCTGGCCCTGCGCGCACAGCCGCTGCGCGGCCTGGAGGATGTCCCACTGCCCGCTGTAGCCGACCGCGATGACCAGGGTCAGGCGGGTATTGGCGGCAGTGACCTGCTCGGCGCGGTGCATCTGCGCGCGCAGCTCCGGCTCGAAGGCGGTGTGATCGCCGATGAACCGCATGCGCACACCCTTGTCGTGCAGCGCATAGGTTTCCTTGACCAGGGTGCGGGCGAAGAGCTGCATCAGCAGCCTCACCTCGGCCTCCGGCCGGGCCCAGTTTTCCTGCGAGAAGGCAAAGATCGTCAACACCGGAATCTGCAGCCGGGCCGCGGTACGCACCAGGTTGCGGGTAGCCCGGACCCCGGCGCGATGACCCATGGCGCGCGGCTGCTTGCGGGCACGCGCCCAGCGTCCGTTGCCGTCCATGATCACGGCCAGGTGCTGGGGCAGCTTGGCGGGCGCCGCTTTCAAGGCCACATCCGGGCGCCGCACTAGATCGCCATCAGTTCTTTTTCCTTGGCCAGCGCCACCTCGTCCACCTTGGCGACAAACTGGTCGGTGAGCTTCTGGACATCGGCCTCGGCGCGCTTTTCCTCGTCCGCGCTCACCACCTTGGCCTTGGCGAGCTCCTTGATGGCCTGGTTGGCATCGCGCCGTACCGCGCGGATGGCGACCTTGGCGGTCTCGGCCTCGGCCTTGACCACCTTGACCAGGTCACGGCGGCGTTCCTCGGTCAGCGGCGGCATGTTGATGCGCATGGTCTGGCCGGCGGTGTTGGGCGTCAGCCCCAGGTCGGATGTGAGGATGGCCTTCTCCACCGCCGCCACCATGGTTTTTTCCCAGGGCGTGATGCTGATGGTGCGCGCATCCTCCACCACCACGTTGGCGACCTGCGAGATCGGCACCGGCGAGCCGTAGTAATCCACCCGCACGTGGTCCAGCAGCGCGGCGTTGGCACGACCGGTGCGCAGCTTCATCAGCTGGGTCTTGAGGGTCTCCACACTCTTCTGCATGCGCTGGGTGGATTCGGTCTTGATCTTGTTGATGTCGGACATGAAAGTCTCCGTGAGTACGGTGTTGCGGGGTTCAGGCGTGGACGTGCGTGCCGATGCCGGTATCGCCCTGGACGATGCGCAGAAGGGCGCCGGGACGACTCATGTCGTAGACGCACAGTTTCATCTTGTGATCGCGGGCCAGCACCATCGCGGTCTGGTCCATGACCGCCAGGCGGCGGTCCAGTGCCTCGTCGTAGCTCAGCGTCCCGAAGCGGGTGGCCTTGGCATCCTTCTTCGGATCGGCCGTGTAGATGCCGTCCACCTTGGTGGCCTTGAGCAGCAGGTCGGCGCCGATCTCGATGGCGCGCAGCGCCGCGGCGGAATCGGTGGTGAAGAACGGATTGCCGGTACCGGAGCCGAACACCACCACGCGGTTCTTCTCCAGGTGCCGGACGGCGCGGCGGCGGATGAAATCCTCGCAGACTTCATTGATGCGGATTGCCGACTGGACCCGCACCGGCACACCGTGACGCTCCAGCGTGTCCTGCAGGGCCAGCGCGTTGATGACGGTGGCGAGCATGCCCATGTGGTCGCCGGTGACGCGGTCCATGCCGGCGCGGGCCAGCCCCTCGCCGCGGAAGATGTTGCCACCGCCCACCACCAGGGCCACCTGCACGCCGGCCTTGACCACACTCTTGATCTCGCCGGCCAGGTAAGTCATCACCTCCGGCGAGATGCCGAAAGGCTGGCTTCCCATCAGGGCCTCGCCCGAGAGCTTGAGGAGGATGCGCGGGTGAATCGGCTTGGCGGTCATGGGGCTACCCTGTTGAAACTTAAAAGAAGGCCCCGTTTCCGGGGCCTCGGGTCATGCTCTGCAGTTTACGCCAAGTTTCAGGCCTTGAGGCCAGCCTGGGCGGCCACCTCGGCGGCGAAGTCGGCCACCTGTTTCTCGATGCCCTCGCCCACCGCAAAGCGCACGAAGCGCGCCACGCGGGCGTTCCTGCCCTTCAGCAGCTTCTCCACCGACTCGTCGGGGTTCTTCACGAAGGGCTGGCCGAGCAGGGTGATCTCGCCGACGAACTTGCGCAGCTTGCCGTCGATCATCTTGGCGATGATCTCGGCGGGCTTGCCAGCGGACTGCTCGGCGGTCTGCGCCTCCACGATCTTGCGTTCGGCGGCCAGCACCTCGGCCGGCACGCTGGCGGCGTCGAGGTAACGCGGGCTGGACGCGGCCACGTGCATGGCGATGTCACGCGCCAGCTCGGCGTCGCCGGCCTCGAGCGCCACCACCACGCCGATCTTGGTGCCGTGCAGGTAGTGCGCGAGGGCGCCACCGGCCTTGCTCACCACCTCGAAACGGCGGATGGTCATGTTCTCGCCCAGCTTGGCAACCAGGGCGCGGCGCTTCTCTTCCAGCGTCTCGTTGCCGTCGCGGGCGGCCAGCAGGGCAGCCAGGTCGGCCGGGCGCTGGGCCAGCGCCACGCGGGCGGCGGCCTGGGCCAGACCCTGGAACTCGTCGCCCTTGGAGACGAAGTCGGTCTCGGAGTTGACTTCCACCAGGGCGATCGCGTCGGCGCTCTCGGCCAGGGCGATCACCCCTTCGGCGGCCACGCGGCTGCCTTTCTTGTCGGCCTTGGCCATGCCGTCCATGCGCAGCTTTTCGGCGGCCTTGTCGAGATCGCCACCGGTGGCTTCCAGGGCTTTCTTGCAGTCGATCATGCCGGCGCCGGTGCGCTCGCGCAGATCCTTGACCAGTGCAGCGGTAATGGGAGTGCTCATAGATTCTGGGTCCGTAGGTGATGCGGGATGCCGCCAGGGCATCGGTAAAGGGCCGGAACAGCCAGGCCCGGCGGCGAGCCGGGCCTGGTGCGTCACAAAGGCTTTAGCCTTCGGTCTTTTCCGGCGCGTCGGCCGCCTTGGCGGCCTTTTCTGCGGGCTTGCGGGCGGCCGTGCCACGTGCGGCGGCGCCGCGGCGCTCGCCTTCGGCCTTGCGCGGCGCAGGGCGGCGCGGACGCGCCGGCTTGTCGTCACCGCTGGCTTCCGGAGGGGGCTCGCGGAACGGCACGGGATTGGCGCCGCGCGCCTCGATGATGGCCTCGGCGATGCAATTGGCGTACACCTTGATCGCACGGGTCGCGTCGTCGTTGCCGGGGATCACGCAGTCCACCAGGCTCGGATCATTGTTGGTATCCACCACGGCGATCACCGGGATGCCCAGCTTGCGGGCCTCGGCCACGGCGTTCTTCTCGTAGCCGGTGTCGATCACGAACAGGCAGTCCGGCAGGCTGGGCAGGTGCTTGATGCCACCCAGCGACTTGCTGAGCTTTTCCAGCTCGCGGTTGAACACCAGCTGCTCTTTCTTGGTGAGGCGGCTCAGGGAACCGTCCTCGACCTGCTTTTCCATCTCCAGCAGACGCTTGATGGAGGCCTTGACGGTCTTGAAGTTGGTCAGCGTACCGCCCAGCCAGCGCTGGGAGATGTAGGGCATGCCGCAGCGCTGGGCCTCTTCCTCGATGGCCTCGCGGGCCGCACGCTTGGTGCCGACGAACAGGATGCGTCCGCCATTGGCGGCAAGCTTGCCGGCAAACGAGCAGGCTTCCTTGAGCAGCGGCAGGGTCTGCTCGAGGTTGATGATGTGGATACGGTTACGGTCGCCGAAAATGAATTCTTCCATTTTCGGGTTCCAGTAGCGGGTACGGTGGCCGAAGTGGGCCCCCGCCTCCAGCAGCTGGCGCATGGTGATGTTGGACATGTGACACTCCTTGGGTTCTGGCTGACCGCGCCCGGCGTGGAGACCAGCTCCATACCCAAGTTGGACGCGGATGGATTACTTCAAGGGCGGATTGCCTTTGAAGGGCGCGCTTTATACCATTGCGCCCCTTCCAAGACAACCGCGCCCACAGGCGCTGATGCAGGCCCGATGGGCATTACCCTCAAGACTCCCGACGAACAGCAGAAAATGCGCGCCGCTGGCCGGGCCGCCGCAGAGGTGCTGATGATGATCGAACCGCATGTGCGGGCCGGCATCAGCACCGAGGAAATCGACCGCATCTGTCATGACTACATCGTCAATACCCTGGGCTGCATCCCCGCCCCGCTGAACTACAAGGGTTTCCCCAAGTCGGTGTGCACCTCGGTCAACCACGTGGTCTGCCACGGCATTCCCGGCCCCAAGGTGCTGAAGAAGGGCGACCTGGTCAACATTGACGTCACCGTCATCAAGGACGGCTGGCACGGCGATACCAGCAAGATGTTCCACGTCGGCGAACCCAGTGTGCTGGCCCGCCGCCTGAGCGAGACCGCGCACGCCGCCATGGTCGAGGGCATCCGCCGGGTGCGCCCCGGCGTGCGGCTGGGCGATATCGGGGCCGCGATCCAGCAGTTTGCCGAGGCGCGCGGCTTTTCCGTGGTGCGCGAATACTGCGGCCACGGCATCGGCCAGATCTTCCACGAAGAGCCGCAGGTCCTGCATTACGGCAAGGCTGGCACGGGACTTGAATTGCAGGCGGGTATGACCTTCACCATCGAACCCATGATCAACGCCGGCGCCCGGGACGTGAAACTGCTGCCGGACGGCTGGACCGTGGTCACCAAGGATCACTCGCTGTCCGCCCAGTGGGAGCACACCGTGCTGGTGACCGATGACGGCGTGGAAGTTCTCACCCTGCGCAACGGGGAGATCTAGGTGGGCGCCGAGTTCGACCTCGCCGAGGAAGAGGCCGCCAGCGTTTTCTCGGCACAGAAGGTGCGGACCCGCCTGGCGCAGGGCGGCCACTCGGTGGCGGCGTTCCGGGATACGCTCAACTGGGGCCGCGAGCGGCTGTTCAGCCTGTTTCACGACGGCGTTCCGGCCGATTCCCTGGTCCACGCCCGCGCCCATCTGGTGGATGAGATCCTGCGCGCCGCCTGGCAGAAATTCCTGCCGGACAATCCGGCCGGCCTGGCGATGGTGGCGGTGGGTGGCTATGGCCGCGCCGAGCTGCTGCCCCACTCCGACATCGACATCCTGCTGCTGCACCAGGGCGAGGCCATGGAGCAGCACCGCCCGGCGCTGGAGCAGCTGACCGCCTTCGGCTGGGACATCGGCCTGGAGGTCGGCCAGAGCGTGCGCACGGTGGAAGACTGCGTCACCGAGGCGGGCAAGGACATTACCGTCATCACCAACCTGCTCGAAGCACGCCTGCTGTGCGGCGATGGGCAGCTGTTCCAGCAGATGCAGCAGGCGCTGACGCCGGAGCGCATCTGGCCGGTGCGGGATTTCTTTGAAGCCAAGAAAGCCGAGCAGGAAGCGCGCTACCGCAAGTACGATGACACCGGCTACAAGCTGGAACCCAACGTCAAGGAAAGCCCCGGCGGCCTGCGCGACATCCACACCATCGGCTGGGTGGCCAAGCGCCACTTCGGCAGCCAGACGCTCGCGGAACTGCGTGAACACGGCTTTCTCACCACGCAGGAGTGCAACGAGCTGTTCGCCGGCCAGGATTTTCTCTGGCGCGTGCGCTTTGCCCTGCACATGATCACCCACCGCCGCGAGGACCGCCTGCTGTTCGATCACCAGGTGCGCGTGGCCGCCCTGTTCGGCTACGAGGACAACGACAAGAACCGTGCGGTAGAGCAGTTCATGCAGCTGTACTACCGCACCATCAAATCGCTGTCCTGCCTCAACGACATGCTGCTGCAGCTGTTTGACGAGGCCATCCTCGGCAGCGGCCGCGGGACCGATCCGGTTCCGCTCAACAGCCGTTTCCAGGTACGCGGTGGCTACATCGAGGCGCGTGAGGACGACGTCTTCCAGCGTACGCCCTTCGCCCTGCTGGAAATCTTCCACCTGCTGCAGACGCATCCGAAGATCGAGGGCATCCGCGCCCAGACCCTGCGCATGCTGCTGCGCGACGGCAAGTATCTGACCGAGGAGGTGCGCAACGACCTGCGCGCCCGCACGATCTTCATCGAGCTGTTCCGCGAGGGCCGCGGGCTCACCCGCAACCTGCGGCGCATGAACCGCTACGGCATCCTCGGCCGCTACCTGCCCGCCTTCGGCAAGGCCGTGGGGCTGATGCAGTACGACCTGTTCCATACCCTGACCGTGGACGAGCACACCCTCTACGTGGTGCGCAACGCCCGACGCCTGGCCATGCCGCGCTTCCGCCACGAGCTGCCGTTTGCCTCCGAGGTGATGGAGCGGGTGGCCAAGCCGGAGCTGCTGTATCTCGCCGCGTTCTTCCATGACATCGCCAAGGGGCGCGGCGGCGATCACTCCGAGCTGGGCAGCGAGGACGCCTTCGAATTCTGCCTGGCACACGGCCTCTCGCACGCCGAGGCGCAGCTGGTGGCCTGGCTGGTCCGGCATCACCTGCTGATGTCGCTCACCGCGCAGAAGCAGGACGTGAGTGACCCGCAGGTCATCGCCAACTTTGCCGGCAAGGTGGGGGACCGCAGCCGGCTGGATTATCTGTTCCTGCTCACCTGTGCCGACATCCGCGCCACCAACCCGGCGCTGTGGAATTCCTGGCGCGAGAGCCTGCTCAACGATCTCTACCACAGCACGGCGCGCGCGCTGGAGCGCGGTCTGCACAATCCGCTGCAGGAGGCCGAACTGGTCGGTGAACTGCGCGACCAGGCCGCTGCCCTGCTGGCTGCCAAAGGCATCAGCCGCGCCGAATGCGACGCGGTGTGGGCGCGCTTCGAGAACGATTACTTCCTGCGCTACTCCGCCGAGGAGCTGGCCTGGCACCTGCCCGCGATCCTGCACACCCAGGTCACCGACCTGCCGCTGGTGCTGGTGCGCGACATCCCCGAGCGCGGCACCACCGTGTTCGTCTATACCCTGGACCGCGACCACCTGTTCGGCCTGTCCACCGGCGTACTGGCGCGGCTGGGCCTGAACATTCTCGACGCCCGGCTGCACACCACCCGGGACGGCTATGTGCTCGACTCCTACGTGGTGGTCGAGACCGACAACACACCGATCACCCAGCCGATCCGCTCCGAGGAGATCATCCGCAATCTCACCCAGGTGCTCAGCGACCCGGAGATTTCCACGGTGACGGTCAACCGCCGCCGCTCACAGAAACTGCGCCACTTCAGCACGCCCACCCGCGTGCACTTCAGCCAGGATCCGGCGCGCAACCGCACCATCCTGGAGCTGGTCACCGCCGATCAGCCGGGCCTGCTGTCCATCATCGGCCGGGTATTCCAGAAGCGTGGCATCCTGCTGGACGCGGCCAAGATCGCCACCATCGGCGAGCGCGCCGAGGACGTGTTCTACATCACCGACCGCCTGCACCACCCGCTGACCGACGAACGTACGCTCGACGAGCTGCGTGAAGTCATCACCCGCACCCTCAACCGCAGCGAGAACCCATGAACCTTCAGGACCAGATCGAAGCCGCCTGGGAACAGCGCGAGACGCTTACCGCGCAGGACGCCGCCACCCGCATGGCCGTCGAACAGGCGGTTGCCGCGCTCGACAGCGGCGAGGCGCGCGTGGCGCAGCCCGGCCCCGGCGGCTGGGAAGTGCAGGAATGGCTCAAGAAGGCCGTGCTGCTGTACTTCCGCCTGCACGGCAATGCGCCGATCGAGATGGGCGGTCTGCTCGGTTACGACAAGGTGCCGCTCAAGTTCCAGGGCTGGGACGCGGCGCGCTTCCAGGCCCAGGGCGCGCGCGTGGTGCCGCCGGCGGCGGTGCGCTTCGGCGCCTACATCGCCCCGGGGGCGGTGCTGATGCCCAGCTACGTCAACATCGGCGCCCATGTCGGCACGGGCAGCATGGTGGATACCTGGGCCACGGTCGGCTCCTGTGCGCAGATCGGCGCCAACGTGCACCTGTCCGGCGGCGTCGGCATCGGCGGGGTGCTGGAGCCCCTGCAGGCGACCCCCACGATCATCGAAGACGACTGCTTCATCGGCGCCCGCAGCGAGATCGTCGAGGGCGTGATCGTGGAGCGCGGCAGCGTCATCTCCATGGGCGTGTTCATCGGGCAGAGCACACCGATCTATGACCGCGCCACGGGCGAGACCAGCTACGGCCGGGTGCCGGCCTACTCAGTCGTGGTGGCCGGCTCGCTGCCGCGCGACGGCGGACGCTATCACCTCAACTGCGCAGTCATCGTCAAACGCGTGGACGCCCAGACCCGCGCCAAGACCGGCATCAACGCGCTGCTGCGCGATCTCTGAGCCCCTGCGATCACCCGCCGGGCCGCTTTCAGTTCCACGGCCGCCCTTGCTACTCTAGCCCGGCCCCTTACCCCGACTGCCTGACGGTCCCTGCCCGTGCCTGATTCACCCACCCTGCGCCTGACGCGCGAACTGATCGCGCGCCGCTCGCTCACCCCGGACGACGCCGGCTGTTGCGCCCTGTTCGAACAGGCGCTGGCCCCGCTGGGCTTCGCCTTCGAGTACCTCAACACCGAAGGCGTGACCAACCTCTGGGCCACCTGGGGCGAGTCCGGGCCGCTGATCATCCTCGCCGGGCATACCGATGTGGTGCCCACCGGCCCGCTGTCGCAGTGGCAGTCCGATCCCTTCACCCCCACCGAGCGCGACGGGCTGCTCTACGGGCGCGGCGCCGCCGACATGAAGTCCGGCCTCGCCGCCATGGTCACCGCGGTGCAGCGCCTGCTGACACGGCGCCGCCCGCGGGCACGCCTGGCCTTCCTGATCACCAGCGACGAAGAAGGCCTGGCGCAGTTCGGCACACGCTATGTGGTTGCGCAGCTGGCGGCGCGCGGGATCCGCCCCGACTACGCCATCGTCGGCGAGGCCAGCTCCAACCTGCAGCTGGGGGATCGCATCGTCATCGGCCGTCGCGGCTCGCTCAATGGCCGCCTGAAGCTGTTCGGCAAGCAGGGGCACGTGGCCTACCCGCACAAGACCGAGAACCCCCTGCACCGCGCCCTGCCCGCGCTGGCGCAGCTGGCGGCCGAGACCTGGGACGCGGGCAACGCCCACTTCCCGCCCACCTCGTTCCAGATCTCCAACCTGCATGCCGGCACCGGCGCCAACAACATGGTGCCGGGCGAGTGCGAGCTGCTGTTCAACTTCCGCTACAGCACCGAATCCACCGCCGCCAGCCTGCAGCAGCGGGTACACGCCGCGCTGGACGCACAGCGCCTGCGCTACAGCCTGCACTGGCAGCTCTCGGGCGAGCCTTTCCTGACCGCGCAGGGCGCGCTGATCGGCGCCGCCCGCGAGGCGATCCGGGACACCACCGGGCTCAGCCCGGAGCTGTTCACCGGCGGCGGTACCTCCGACGCCCGCTTCCTCGCGCCCTGGGGCGCGCAGACCGTGGAGATCGGTCCGGTCAACGACAGCATCCACAAGCTCGACGAGCACGTCCGCGTGGCCGACCTGGAACCGCTATCGCGCATCTACGAGGGCATCCTCGAACGGCTCAGCGCATGAGCCCGGCGGACGATCCCTTCCGCCCCGCCCCGGGCCTGCGCAGCGGCTTCGTGCAGTCCATGCTCGCCACCAAGCGGCCCGCGCCCTGGCTATGGCGGCGGCGCGGACTGGACCTGCGCCTGCGTTCGACCTATCACCTGCTCGACACCGCCGACGAGCACGGCCGCGCGGTCACGCTGACCGGCTGGTTCACCCCGCACCCGCAGCCGCGGGGGCTGGTGGTGCTGATCCACGGCTGGGAAGGCTGCCACGATTCCAATTACCTCTATTCCATGGCCTGCGCGCTGCACGGCGCCGGTTACGCGGTCTTTCGTCTCAACCTGCGCGATCACGGCGGCACCCACCATCTGAACGAGGACCTGTTCCACTCGGCGCGCATGCAGGAAGTCCTGGGCGCCTTCGGGCCCATCCAGGCCCTGGCCCCGGGACTGCCGCTGGCCGTGGTGGGTTTTTCCCTGGGCGGCAACTTCACCCTGCGCGTGGGCCTCTACGGGCCGGCGGCCGGCGTCCGGCCGCGCCTGTGCGTGGCGATCTCGCCGGTGATGAACCCGCGCCACACCATGAACGCAATCGACGCGGGCAACGCCATCATCCACCGCTACTTTCTCGCCAAGTGGCGGCAGACCATGGACGCCAAGGTGGCCGGCTGGCCGGGGCGCTTCGATTTCACCCGGCAGAAAAAACTCGACAATTTCATCGAGATCACCCGTGCCTTCGTCGAGGATTTCACCGAATACGACACGCTGGACGACTATCTGGCGCGCTATACCCTGAGCCCCGCGCAGCTGCTGGCCTCGCCCACCCCGCTGGCGGTGATCACCGCGGCGGACGATTCGGTGATTCCGCTCACCGATTTCACCGGCCTGGCCGCACGCGGCAGCGTGCTGGGCTTTGAGGCACCGGCCCACGGCGGCCACTGCGGCTTCATCGAGAACTGGCGCCTGCACTCCTGGGCGGAGCGCCGTGTGCTGGCTTACCTGGAACCGGCACTGGGCAGGGGCTGAGTCCCGGGCAGCAGGTTGGTGATCCCGCTGGCCACGTGTCCGGTGGGCGCGACGCTGGCGGCGGAATCGCAGTGCCGGGTCTGGTCGTCGAAGAAAAAATCCGGCTCGAACTCGCGCAGGAAAGCGCTCTTGCCCAGGCCACCGAGAAACATCGCCTCGTCCACTTCCAGCCCCCAGCCCAGCAGGGTGCGGATGGCGCGCTCATGCGCCGGCGCGCTGCGCGCGGTGATCAGGGCGGTGCGCAGCCGCATCGGCGCCTGGCCGGCGGCCTGCAGGCGGTGCAGGGCTTCCAGCAGCGGCTTGAACGGACCCGGCGGCAGGGGCATGGCGGAATGTGCCGCCTCGTGGGCCTGAAAGGCGTCCAGCCCACCGCTCTGGAACACCCGCTCGGCTTCGTCGGAGAACAGCACGGCGTCGCCGTCGAAGGCGATGCGCACCTCGTCCGGGTGCTGCTCCGCGGCCTTGCGTGAATCGGGATAGACCCGCGCGGCAGGAAAGCCGGCGTCCAGCGCCGCGCGTACGTCCGCCTCGTTGACCGACAGGAACAGATGTGCCGAGAGCGAGCGCAGATAGCCGAACGGTGGCTTGCCGCGCGTGAAGACGCCGCGCTCGATCGCCAGCCCGTGATGCCGGCAGGAACGAAAGGCGCGCAGCCCCGATACCGGGTCGTTGCGCGACAGCAGCACGATCTCCACCCGCTGCGCCTGCGGCGTATTGAAGGCCAGCAGTTTGCGCACCAGGGCAAAGGCCACGCCCGGCTTGGCGGGGATGTCGAGCCGCTCGTACTGCAGGCGCATGTAGGCGCGGTCGTCGCTGTTCTCGAAGACGCGGTTTTCTTCCTCGAAATCAAACAGCGCGCGTGAGGACAGCGCCACCACCAGCTGCTTGTCGAGGCTGGGCATCAGGTGACCTTGGCACGCTTGAGGGCAAACGACATCAGCCAGGGCGCGTAACGCTTGAGGCGCACGAAGATCGCTTCCCGGCGGCCGATCAGCACTTCCTCGCGCCGGCGCGCTACCGCCTTCCAGATCTGCCGGGCACATTCGTCCGGAGCCATGCCGCGCGCCTGGCCTTCATCCATCCGGCCGTGCTGGCCGCCGTCGGCAGTGATGGCGTTGAGCGAGACCTGGGTCTTGATGAAGCCGGGGCAGACCAGGGTGAAGTGGATGTTCTCGCGCCACAGTTCGGCGCAGGCGGCATCGTAGAAACCGTGCAGGGCGTGCTTGGCGGCGGCGTAGCCGGAGCGCAGCGGCGTGCCCACGTAACCCACCACCGAGGAGATCACCACCACATGGCCCTGCCGGCGCGCCACCATGCCGGGCAGCAGCGCCTGGGTGAGCGCCACGCAGGCGAAGAAATCCAGCTCGAAGATGCGCCGGTACACGGCCATGGAAGTCTCCAGCACGGTGCTGCGCTGGGAGATGCCGGCATTGTTGACCAGGATGTCCACCGGGCCGAAGCTGGCCTCCGCCCGGGCGGAGGCGTCGAGCGCGTCGAAGTCCGTCAGGTCGAGCGGCAGTATCGCCACGGCCTCAGGATGGGCGCAGGCAGCGCGTACCCGCTGCAGCTCGGCCTCGCGGCGGGCGCTGAGGATCAGCCGGGCGCCCTGGGCGCTGGCCTGGTAGGCCAGGGCCTCGCCGATGCCGGAGCTGGCTCCGGTGATCCACACCACTTTGCCCTGCAATGACGACATGAGATTTCCCGATCAGCCTGTGGATGTTGGGCCGCAGCCTAGCGGATTCCGGCATACGGGCACAAAAAACCCGCTCGTGGCAGCGCCGCGAGCGGGCGGGTGTCGCGGAGCGCGGAATTCAGGCGGCCTTTTCCAGCGCCGGATCCCACTTGCCGAGGCTGGCCAGACCGTTCATCCGCGCGCGGTGCAGGTGCGCGGCCTTGCCGGCCTCCACGTGCTGACCGGCCCAGGCCTTGAGCGCCGCCGCCTGCAGGGCGCGACCGTAGGAGAAGGTGAGCTTCCAGGGCAGCGCGCCGATCTTGTTCATGGCGTCCAGGTGGGCGGTGGCGAGCTCGTCGCTCTGCCCGCCGGAGAGGAAGGCGATGCCGGGAACCGCCGCGGGCACGCGCCGGCGCAGCACGCGCAGAGTGGCCTGGGCCACGGCCTGCACAGGGTCCTGCTGCGGGCATTTCTTGCCGGCGATGACCATGTTGGGCTTGAGCACCATGCCCTCCAGCAGCACGCCTTGGGCGGAGAGCTCGGCAAACACCGCTTCCAGCACCACGTCGGTGATTTCCTCGCAGACCTCGATGCCGTGATCGCCGTCCATCAGCACCTCGGGCTCGACGATCGGCACCACGCCGGCTTCCTGGCACAGCGCGGCGTAGCGGGCCAGCGCGTGGGCGTTGACGTGGATGGCGTAGTCCGAGGGCGCCTCCTCGTTGATGGCGATGACCGCCCGCCACTTGGCGAAGCGGGCGCCGGCGGCCTCGTACTTCTCCAGGCGTTCGCGCAGGCCGTCCAGCCCTTCGGTGATGGTTTCCTCCAGTCCGCCACCGGCCAGCGGCTTGGCGCCCTTGTCCACCTTGATGCCGGGAATCACGCCCTTGGCCGCCAGCAGCTCCGGGAACGGCTGGCCGGACAGGCTCTTCTGGAACAGGGTCTCCTCGAACAGGATCACCCCGCTGGTGTGCTGCTCGAATCCGGGCGTGGTGAACAACATGTCGCGGTAGGCCTGGCGGTTGGCCTCGGTGTTTTCCACGCCGACGGAATCCAGGCGTTTCTTGATGGTGGCGGTGGACTCGTCGGCGGCCAGCAGGCCTTTGCCGGGGGCCACCATGGCGAGTGCGGTCTGGTTGAGTATTTTTTCGTTCATCGGGCAGGCAGTCTTCAGGAAAAATGGGCCGGGGACGGCGGAGCGTGGCAAGTGGCGGAGAAGGAGGGATTCGAACCCCCGGATCCTTGCGGATCAACGGTTTTCAAGACCGCCGCAATCGACCACTCTGCCACTTCTCCGCGCGGCCGGGCATTTTAGCCAATTCGCCCCGCTGCCGCAGCCGGACGCCCGGGCGGGCGCCTTTTACCAGCAGAGATCGCCGCTCGGGCCGCTGGCGCTGCGCGCGTCCCGGGCGTCCAGGCTCAGCGTGCCGCACTTGCTGGCCGTGGCCTGGTTGCCGACCGGCACGGCGTCCAGCACGTAGTAGGTGTTGGTCGCCCCGGTACGCACTTCCATCCGGTAGATGCTGTCGCTGGCCTGGGTGGTGGCAAAACTGCCGTCGGGCGCCAGGAAGACGCTGGCGGCGGCATAGCCGATCTGGGTCAGGTCAGTGCCGTAGCGGCGGCGATCATTATAGAAATTCTGCTGGGTAGAGGCCGCTTCCGCCAGCGCCGTCTTGGCCACCGTCTCGTGGGTACGGACGATGTAATTGCGGTAGGACGGAAAGGCGATGCTCGCCAGCAGCCCGACGATCACCACCACGATCAGCACCTCGATCAGGGTGAATCCGCGCTGCCGGAATGCCGGGTGGGGTCTGTGGCGTGTCATGACGCGTCTCCTCATTATTCTTCGCTGCGGCGCCAGTAGGTGCGGATGTTATCCACCTGGCCCTGGATGATCGAAAGATCGCCCAGCAGCAGGTTGCCGCCGCCGATGTACACCACGTCGGACGGGATACCGCCGGCGCTGAGCAGGCGGTAGCGGTCGCTGGTGGTGGTGGCCTCGCCGTCCGCGGTCTCCTCGGTGGTGGAGTCGAAGTTGAAGCGCGGCGTACCGTCCTCCAGGTTCACCGCATAGAGCGCACCGGAGCCCTCGCTGGGCCCGCAGGTCTTGGCCTCGATGGTGCCCGGCGGCAGGTAGGTGGTGAAGAAGACCGTGCCGCTGAAGGTGAAGGGCGACGACAGGTTTTTCTCGCCCGGACCGATCTGCAGCTTCATGCGCCAGCCGTTGTCAAAGCCGGTGCCGCAGGCGGGGTCTGGATCATTGGGCACACAGTTGGTGATATCCACCAGGTCCGCGTGCGTCACCACGGCCAGGCGCTCGGCCAGGTTGGGGTCGGCCTTCTCAGTCTTGGTGAGCGGGAAGATGTTGTAGTCGCGGATGACGTAGAGGAAGTTCTCCACCATGCCGGAGCGGTCCAGTGGATCCTCGCGGTCACCCGTGCCGATGACGATGGCGTCATAGGCCACGCCATCGGAATCCTTGGTCTTGACCACGTCCGGGGCGTGGAAGAAGCGCCGATCGTTGAGCTTGTCGTTGACATGATGGCGGCCCATGCGGCCCACCTGGTGGATGGACCATTCGCTGGTGACATCACCCGCCAGGTCGGCGCGCCAGATGTTGCCGCCGGTATCGCCGAAGACGATGCGGTCGGTGGTGCCATCGCCGGTGGTATCACCGATGGTGAGGTCGGTCGGGATGCTGTCCACCAGGCTGGCATGGGTGCCGGTCCAGATCAGCGCGCCGGTCTCGGCATTCACCACGTAGATCGCGGTACCGGTGCTGTCGTCGGTGCCGATCGGCCGGATGGTCGAACCGCTGGCCTTGGGCTGGATGCCCGTGTAGTAGTCCTTGTTGCGGTCATAGCCCCCCGCGAAGATCACCACCGGGGTGCGGACGCCCGCCAGGGTTACCCGCCCGATCTGCGGCCGCGAGAAGGTCAGGGCCAGCTTCTCGAAACCCGCCGTGCTGGGGCTGATTTTCCACAGCATGGCGGGGTTTTCCGGGTCGGTCACATTCAGCGCATAGATCGCCTTGCCGCCACGCCGCAGGCCGAAGTAGAGGTAGGCCTTGCTGGGAACGCCGTTGGGACCTACGCCTTGCAACAGGGCTGCCGGGGCGCCGTCCACGCCGTAGGGGTGCAGCAGATCCTCGTCGTTGGC
>JBKHXN010000063.1:0-19684 GCA_046565985.1 Gammaproteobacteria bacterium | reverse complement strand
AGTTCACCGAGGCCCAGGTGCAGAACGAAACGCGCGGCCGCTGGTACCTGCGCCAGCTGCTGGGCTCCGCCAACATCCAGGGCGGCCCGCTCATGCACGTGATGAGCGGCAACCTCAGCTTCCAGATCGAGCACCACCTGTTCCCCGACCTGCCCAGCAACCGCTACGCCGAGATCGCCCCCCAGGTACAGGCCCTGTGCCAGCGCTACGGCCTGCCCTACAACAGCGCCCCGCTCTACCGTCAGTTTGGCACCACGCTGAGAAAGGTCTTCCGGCTGGCGCTGCCCACGCGGGGGCAGGCGGCGCTGGCGTAGGCAGCGGATGGATGAGGTGCCTTTACATCCGATCTTTCTCGCTCTTGGAAGCCCCCCAAGCCGCGGCGCCACTCAAAATCGGGAACTGTTGGAAGGCCCACGCTCATCCAGCTTTATGGTCCATGCGAATGGACAGCGCCGGTTTCGTTTGAATCAAGATGTTCCGCCAGGACCCTCAAGGCCAGGGCTTCGGCTTTGCGCATGGCCTCCTCGGAACTGGCCCCATACGCCAGCACGCCCGGCAACTCAGGAACTTCCGCGAGCCAGCGGCCATCAGCTTCTTTTTCGTGCTCGATCGTGTGGTCCATAACGCAGCCAATTTAGGGTGGAAAAACTATTGCCTTTGTATATCAATATCGTATAGCTGATCCATCATTTTTAATTCACTAGGTGACATTTTTCTTATTAAATCTTTCATGCAACTCTTGCCCGCATGATTCAGTTTCTTCTGAATACCATGCGGCGGCGGGCCACTTTTATCCGGAATTTGTTGAAGCCGATTTAAATCTTCGTAACTAAGATCTTTATAAATACGATTGCTAGTACAGTCACAATAATTAATTATGAATTTTTCAGGCACGCCATTATTGAGATTCATTGCGCGTTGAGTTTTATAACAGCTTACATATGCCGATTGCACGAACTCCTTTGCGAAGTCCTCACCGAACGCAGGCAGCGACCAAATCATTGAAGAAGTAATTATGATGGCAATCGACACTAATAGGCGTTTCATTCTATCTACTTTTGAAGAGGGTGACGCGGCTATGCGTATTTTTTTACAAATGCATCCATTCTTTTCTTCACGTCTTCCCACTCCTGCCATGTTCTCTCAAACTGAGAAAGTTCATTATCAATGGGATTGGCATGAGATGTTATTTGATTGATTGCGGAAAATTTCTGATTAATAAGGGCGAATGATTGAAAATAGGCAACGCGAACGATCTCGTGCTCTTCACAGAGCTTTCGCCATTCGGCACACACATCGATTTGAGTCATGGCATTTCTCCTCTTTGCGGAATCAGCCCAGAAAGATGACGACACGGCGGATTATTTTAACTGGAAGTCTTTTGTGTCATAGTCGTCCAATCAGTGGGCAATACGCTGACTTATAGCGGGATGAGCGCCGCAAAACCAGCATTCCTGAGAAAGCACAGTGACCCTCTATTTTTCTGAATAGCCGGCCGCTGCCATACATCCCTCAACGTATGTTCTGCGATTCCCGCCAAAAGAGATTACCCCTGGCTGGCCGGGGAACCGCAGCACGGCCTCCGCCTCACAGACTTTCAACTGACGCTGCGCCGGGTCAGAGGATTGAACGTACTGCTTGCCACCGCAAGCCGACAACGCAAGAACCATTGAAATGAAAAAAGACAAGCGAAGCATTGTGAACCCCCTTTCTATTAAGCCAAACGCCAATCAGACATCAAAGTGACGCACAACTCACCCCCTACCGCTCTAAAGCACTTGCCTCATCAACATCCGTGGAAATCAATACATCAGAAAGACTATCCAACCTCATGTTCTGGTTTGGCTGTTCTGCGACAGCCCGTACTGGATTAAACGCCAGATCGCCCAAAGCGGCAAGCGGCGATCACGGGGTGCGGGCTTGAAACCTGCCCAGGGCACGGCGGGCCGCCTCAGCCACCCAGAATCTGCCGCACGGCGTCCGAGGTATAGAACCCGGCCAGCTGACGGCGGATGAGGGGTTCCAGCAGCTTCTTGCGCTGCAGGGCTTTGACCACGGTGGGGGTGTAGCGCAGGGCTTCGGCGAGCATCATCTGGCGGGTGATGCCGAGGTCTTCCAGCAGTTGCGTGAGGCGCTGGCGGCCGTAGTGGGCGAAGAAGGCGTCTATGCCGGTTTCGATGAGGGTGGCGTAGTAGCGGGTTTTGCGCAGCTCGCCCCAGCTGCTGTAGCCGAGAACAAAGAGTTCTTCCACGTCCAGCTCGCTCAGGTCCTGCTTGAAGGTGGAGAGCGGCTGGTGCTTGACGGCCTGCCAGACTTCCAGCGCCATGCCGCGCAGGCTGTCGGCATCCAGCTGCCGGAGCAGCAGTTCGGCGCTCTGTACGGCGGTGGCTTCCACGCTGCGCGCAATGTACTTGCGCAGGCTCTGTTCCACGGAGGCTTCCAGCCGCGGAGTGGCGCGGCTGATGACGGATTTGCCGAGCTTCATCATGGAGCCAGCGCCGGGGATCTTCTGCGCCATGCCGGCCTGGGCCACGTAGTCGCGGATGCCGCGATAGAGCAGGTCTGATGCCAGGCTGATGTAGAACGGGCTGGCAACCACGCCGCGGATCAGCCGGGCACGGAAGGATTCCAGCTCCAGCGCCTTGTCCAGCAGGTGCAGGAACTGGGTGTCCGGCAGCACGTCCACCACGCGGGTCTGCGCATGCGCCGGAGAGCGGTACAACGCACCGGCGATATGGGTGACGAGCTCGGGGATGCCGCCTTGCAGGCTCAGATCAATGGCATAGGTTCTGGCGGTGGCCTTGATCTGCGCGGGGCTGACCACGTCCTTGAGTTTGAGCTGGCCGGCATCGGCCAGCAGGGCGTCGAGTTCCGCGCCCAGCCAGGCTTCCAGCGCGGCGGGGTCTTCCAGCCGCGCCAGCCAGTAGGCAACGTGCGCGTCCAGCAGCTGCGCGGCCAGCGCGGCGGCCTGGCCCTGCCGGGCGGCGCTCATGGCTTGACGGCCTTGGGCTTCACGGCGCGGTGAAAGCCGGTATAGGGCCGGGATTTGTCGTGATCCAGCAGCGGGAACGCCTTGGCGTTGAGGCTGGAGCCGCCGTCAATCTTGACGCAGGTGCCGGTGATGAAGGCCGCTGCGGGCGAGAGCAGGAAGACGATGGCGGCGGAGACCTCGGCCTCTTCCGCCAGACGCTTGAGCGGGGCAATCTGGCTCAGGCGCGGGATGACTTCCTTGGCAAACACCGGGTCGTAGTGGTCCATGCCGCTGGACGCCACATAGCCCGGCGCCACGGCGTTGACACGCACACCGGAGACGGCCCATTCCAGCGCCGCGGTCTCGGTGAAATTGAGCATGCCGGCGCGCGCGGCGCCGCTATGCCCCATGCCGGGCATGCCGCCCCACATGTCGGCCAGCATGTTGACGATGGTGCCGCCGTGTTTCTTCATGTGCTGGGTGTAGCACTCGCGCGCCACCAGAAATCCGCCGGTGAGGTTGTTGGCCACCACCGCCTCCCAGCCTTTCTTGTTGATCTGGGCGAGCGGCATCGGATACTGGCCGCCGGCGTTGTTGACCAGGCCGTGAATCGCACCGTGCTCGGCGAGCATCTGCTTCACCGCGGCTTTCACCGCGTCTTCATCACGGATGTCGAAGGTGTAAAAGCTGGCGCGGCCGCCGTCCTCACGGATCTCGGCGGCGGTCTTTTCCAGCTTCTCCGGCTTGCGGCCGGTGATGAGCACCTGGGCGCCGAGCGCGGCCAGCTCATGCGCGGTACAGCGGCCGATGCCGGAGCCGCCGCCGGTGACGAGGATGGTCTGATCCTGGAACAGCCCGGGCCTGAAAACGGATTGGTAAGCCATGTTGTTGCGCTCCAGATAGCACAAAGGCCGGTTGCCCGGCCCTTGCGTTCAAGACGATGTCACAAGATCCCTTACAGCTTGCTGGTGAGTTCTGGCACGGCCTGGAAGAGATCGGCCACCAGTCCGATGTCGGCCACTTCAAAGATCGGGGCTTCCGGGTCCTTGTTGATGGCGACGATGGTCTTGGCGTCCTTGATGCCGGCCAGATGCTGGATGGCGCCCGAGATGCCGATGGCAAAGTACAGCTCCGGCGCGATGATCTTGCCGGTCTGGCCCACCTGCATGTCGTTGGGCACGTAGCCGGAATCCACCGCGGCGCGCGAGGCGCCGACGCCGGCGCCGATCTTGTCGGCAAACTCGAAGATGATCTTGAAGTTGTCGGAAGATCCCAGCGCGCGGCCACCGGAGACCACACGGGCGGCGGATTGCAGGTCGGGGCGCTCGGACTTCTGCGCTTCCAGCTTCACGAAGCGGGTGTGCGTGGGCGCGCTGGCGCTGAGGCTGACCTTCTCCACCGGCGCGCTGTTACCCGCGGCCACGGCGTTGAACGAGGCCAGGCGCACGGTGCCCACCACCAGGCCCTCGGGCGCTTCCACGGTGGTGATGGCGTTGCCGGCGTAGATGGGCCGGTCAAAGCGGTTGGCGCCGTGCACGGCCATGATGTCGGAGATCTGCGGCACGCCCAGCTTGGCGGCCACGCGCGGCAGCAGGTCCTTGCCGAAGGTGGTGCCGGAGACCAGCACATGGCTGTAGCCCTTGCCGGCCAGCTCGACGATCTGCGGCGCCAGCACGGCGGCCATTTCGTGATCGTTGACGGGATTGTCTGCCTGCAGCACGCGGGTGACGCCGTCCAGCTTGGCGGCCTGGGCGGCGACGGCGCTGCCGTCTGCGGCAAACACCACCACGTCAATCTCACCGCCGATCTTGGCGGCGGCGGCAACGGTCTTGGCCACACCGGCATTCAGCTTGCCGTCGGCGTGCTGCGCAATAACGAGAATCTTGCTCATTTCAAATCACTCCAGTGTGCTTAGGCCAGGCCCTTGGTCTTGAGGGCGGCGACGAGTTCGTCCACGGTCTTGACCATGACGCCCTTGGAGCGCGTGGGCGGCGGGGCGGTCTTGACGGTCTTGATGGCCGGCGCGGGCTGCACGCCCAGGTCGGCCAGGGTGGTGGCCTCGATGGGGATGCGCTTGGCCTTCATGATGTCCGGCAGCTTGAGGTAACGCGGCTCGTTGAGGCGCAGGTCGGTGCTGACCACGGCGGGCAGGTCCACTTCCAGCGTTTCCAGCCCGGCGTCCACCTCGCGGGTGACGGTGGCCTTGCTGCCCTCGATCTCCACCTTGGAGGCAAACGTGGCCTGGGCGATGTCGAGCAGGCTGGCAACCATCTGGCCGGTCTGGCCGGCGTCATCGTCAATGGCCTGCTTGCCGCACAGCAACAGCTGCGCGCCTTCCTTCTTGAACACGGCGGCGATGGCGCGCGCGGCGGTCAGCGGCTGCACCTCGCCTTCCTCCTTCACATGGATGGCCTTGGTGGCGCCAAAGGCCAGCGCGGTGCGCAGGGTTTCCTCGTTCTTGGCGCCGCCGATGGTGACGGCGATGATCTCGGTGATCTTGCCCTTTTCCTTGAGACGCACCGCCTCTTCCATGGCGATTTCGTCAAAGGGGTTCATGGAGTGCTTGACGCCGTCCGTGACCACGCCGGAGCCATCCGGCTTGACCTGGATACGGACGTTGTAGTCCACGGCGCGCTTGACGCTGACGATTGCTTTCATCGGTTTACCTGAGGTTCAAACGAAAAGGGGTGGCTCACATGCCGGCGTAGTTGGGGCCGCCGGAGCCTTCGGGCGCCACCCAGTTGATGTTCTGGGCAGGGTCCTTGATGTCGCAGGTCTTGCAGTGTACGCAGTTCTGCGCGTTGATCTGGAAGCGCCGGGCCTCGCCCTCGCCCACGATCTCGTACACGCCAGCCGGGCAGTAGCGCTGCGCGGGCTCGTCATACAGCGGCAGGTTCTTTGCCAGCGGCACGCTCGGATCCTTGAGCACCAGGTGCACGGGCTGGTCTTCCTCGTGATTGGTGCTGGAGAGGAACACCGAGCTGAGCTTGTCGAAGCTGAGCTTGCCGTCGGGCCGGGGGTATTCGATCTTCACCGATTCCGCCGCCGGCCTGAGCGCGGCGTGGTCCGGCGTGGTGTCGTGCAGGGTCAGGGGCAGCCTGCCGCGGAACCAGTTCTGGTCAATGTAGTTGAAGGCGCCGCCGAAGAAGGCGCCAAACTTGTGGATGGCCGGGCCGAAGTTGCGGCTGCGGTAGAGCTCGTCGTACAGCCAGCTGGCCTTGAAGGCTTCCGGGAATGCGGCCAGCTCATCACCGCCGGCAGCGCCGCCCATCAGGGCCTCGCCATAGGTATCGGCGGCGATCATGCCGCACTTCATGGCGGTGTGGCTGCCCTTGATCTTGGAGAAGTTGAGCGTGCCCAGATCGCAGCCGATCAGCGCGCCGCCCGGGAACACCATCTTGGGCAGCGAGTTGAAGCCGCCCTTGGTGATGGCGCGCGCGCCGTAGCTCAGGCGCTTGCCGCCTTCCAGGTACTGGCGCAGCACCGGGTGGTGCTTGAGTCGCTGGAATTCATCAAACGGCGAGAGATAGGGGTTCTGGTAGGAAAGATCCACGATCAGCCCCACCATCACCTGCTGGTTGTCGTGGTGGTAGAGGAACCAGCCGCCGGGGTTCTGATCGTTGAGCGGCCAGCCGGCGCCGTGCACCACGAGGCCGGGCTGGTGCTTGTCGGCCGGGATCTCCCACAGCTCCTTCAGGCCAATGCCGTAGTGCTGCGGGTCGGCGTGCGCGTCGAGCTGGTAGCGGGCGATCAGGCGCTTGCCCAGGTGCCCGCGGCAGCCTTCGGCAAACAGGGTGTACTTGGCGCGCAGCTCGATGCCGGGCGCGAAGTCGGGCTTGTGCTCGCCCTCACGGTTGACGCCCATGTCGCCGACCTGGATGCCGCGCACCACGCCCTGCTCGTCGATCAGCACTTCCTGCGCGGCAAAGCCGGGGTAGATCTCCACGCCCAGCGCCTCGGCCTGCTCGCCCAGCCAGCGGCACAGCTTGCCCAGCGAGAGGATGTAGTTGCCGTCGTTGTGCATGGTCCGGGGCACAAAGGCGTTGGGCAGCCGCGTGCCTTTCTCCGCGCCAGTGAGCAGATAGACGTCGTCGCGCGTCACCGGGGTGTTGAGCGGGGCGCCGCGCTGTTTCCAGTCCGGGAACAGCTCGTTGAGCGCGCGCGGCTCGAACACCGCGCCGGAGAGGATGTGGGCGCCGATCTCCGAGCCCTTCTCCACCAGGCAGACGGCCAGTTCCTTGCCGGCCTCAGCGGCCTTCTGCTTCAGGCGGCAGGCGGCAGCCAGACCGGCGGGGCCGCCACCGACGATGACCACGTCGTATTCCATCACGTCTCGTTCAATGCTCATCTGGGTCACAACCTGGATCAGAAGCGGAATCGGGCGCGCAGGCGCGGGAGCCGCGTATTTTACGGCCTAGCGGGGTCTATGCTCAAAAAGCTGGACGTCGGAAGCACGATCCTCGGGTGCCAGGGCCGCAAGACAGGCCCCAGCTCCCTCACCAGACGCCGTTCACCACACGCCGTTTGTCACCCGCACCACGTAGAAACCGCCGTAGCCGTCGGTGTACCAGATTTCCTTGCGCTCAGGCACGAAGGACGGGCTCGACATCGCCCAATTGCTGGCCTCGAAAACGGGCGTCACCCGCGGGTTCACCGGATTATTGAAGTAGGCGATCTCGCGCGGGTTCAGCGGGTCACGGATATCAAACACCCGCAGGCCGGAGATGATCATGCTGCAGGCGGCGATGTCCGGATCCACCCGCGTGGGGATGTTGCAGTAGTGGCCGGCGTAGCCCTGCACCGGCAGCTGCGCGCCGGGGTCGTCGGCAATCTCGGCGCGGTTTTCGGGCTCGTGCACTTCCAACCGCAGGTCGGACACGATGAACGGCTGGGTCTCGTCGCTGATGTCGATGATGCGCCCGGCGCCGACCACCGAGCCGTGCGCGGCCACACCGCCGCCATTGGAGGAGTATTCGTCAATCTCCAGCAGGTAGGGCTTGCCGTCGCGGGTGAAGGGGATGGCGTTCTGCGGGATGGTCTTGTTGGGCCAGGTAATGCTGGAAACCTCTTTCACCTGTGGGTTGGCCTTGCGCGCCTGGATCTCGGAGACATCGAGAATCAGTACGCCGGTGCCATTGCCCGCAGACAGATAGGCGCGGTTGCCGTCATTGCTGATCGACAATCCGTGCGAGCTGTAGTCGCCGGTCCAGATCGGGCGCGGCAGCAGCGGCTGGGAGATGTCCACCGCGGTCAGGGTGCGGGCGCCGGGCGTGGCCGAATAGAAGGTCTTGCCGTCCGGCGCCATGCCGCTCTCGTGGCCGAGAAACCCGACCGGCGCCGAGGCGCGCAGCACCGGCTGGCGGCAGTCGGGCTCCAGGTCATAGACATCGACGATGCCGGGGTACGAGGACGGATTGCCCGAGACCGCCGCGAGCACCCCGGCCTGCTGCGAGAGCACCAGCGACTCGTGCGGCGAGAGCATCGCCGGGGTGACCAGCCGTGCCGTGCGCACCGGCTTGGTCGGATCGCTCATGTCGAGCACGTTGATGCCGGCCTCGGCATCCTGCGCATTGGTGGGGTACAGCAGGGTGGTGTCGTAGTAGGCGCAGTCGCGGCCGCTGGAGTCCGTATAGCGCTCCACCTTGAAGCCGCCGACCGTACCGATGGGATTGGGCACGGTGTACTGCCCCACCAGCTGGGTGTTGCAGGTATAGCCCTCGGCGGCGCGGCCGCTCTCGTGATCGGCGCGGCTGACCCGGCCCTGCAGGCCGGTTTCCGGACGCGAGCCCGGGCCGCAATCGGCCTTGGGCGAGGCGCCGCCGGGCAGCGGGCCGGTCTGATCGATGGCCGGTCCGCCGCCTGCCCCGCCGCAGGCGGCCAGGGCCAGTGTCAGCAGGCAGCTCGGCAACAGGGTTCTTGTGCGGATCATGGGCGGGCTCCGGGGAACGATACCGCCAGTTTAGGCCGGATGGGCTCAGTGTGGATCGGCTGCAGCGACAGCGGCCAGTGTCTGCCGCATCCGCTGGATCTCCTGCGACTGTTCCAGGACCACCCGCTCGGCCAGCTCGCGGACCACCGGCAACCGCGCCTCGACGGCGGCAAAGCGCGCCATCGGCAGACCCCCTTCGTGGTGCGCCAGCATCAATTCAAGAAAGCGCCGGTCGCGGGCGCGGCCTTCGAGCCGGCGCAGCGCGTCCAGCTCCGCCTCGGTGGCCATCCCCACCATGCCGGCGGGCGAACGTTCGCAGTCCAGCAGGTAGCGCAGCAACTCCGGGCCCGGCGCGGTGGAGCCCAGCAGCATCCAGTCCATGCGCCGCGCCGGCGGGCGCAGGGAGGCGCCCCAGAGGCGCAGCCAGCCGCGCATCTCCCCCAGCTCGATCAGCTGGGTGGTGGCGATCCGGCGCGCCAGCCCGGCGAGCGGGGTCGGCCGGCCGTCCAGCATCCACTCGGCCATGGCGATGGCCTGGTGATGGTGCAGGCTCATCGCCTGGGCAAAGCCGATCTCGATCGGACCGGCGGCCGGCGGCGCCGGGGCGTGCAGCAGACGCGCGCCCAGGGCCCCGGCGCCGACGGCGAGCACCGCGCCCGGCAGGAGCCAGGCCCAGCCCGCCCACGGCCACCGCCCGCGCAACTCAGGCCGCTCCCAGCAAGGCCTGCGGCACCGGCACGGGGAAATCCAGCAGCATCTGCGCGAAGGCCTTGCCCTGCGGATCGGTGCGCAGGCTGGCCGCGCCGCCGCCGCCGAGGGCGTTGTAGAGCATGAAATTGAGGCTCTGCGTGCCCGGCAGCTCCCAGCGTTCCACCCGGCCCTGCGCCCCTTTGGCGAGCACGTGGGCAAAGTAATCGCGTACCGCCTCACTGCCGAGCGCCGCCCGCAGGTAGGGCAGATACTCCGGCCGGCGCGCGATGACGCCGATGTTGGCGTGGTCGCCCTTGTCACCGCTGCGCGCCAGCGCCAGACGGATCAGCGGCACGGTGGTATCGGCGGCCACGGCCGGGCGCAGCTCCGGCTCCGGCCCCGGGGCGACGTAGCCCCCGCCAGCGGGCACGGCCACCGCAAGACGTTGCTCGCCCACCACGACCTCCACCGGCACCTGCGACTTGGGCACCAGGGTGGAGAACAGCTTGGGGATCATGTGCGGCTCCGGGCGCCCGCCACCGAAATAGCCGGTGAAGCCGGGCGCCATGCCGGTGGCGGCCTGGGCGATCTCGCGCGCGAACAACTTGAGCGCCTTGGGGTTGGGGTGCTGCACGGCGATCTTGACCACCACCTCGCGCGTGGCGGCGGCGCCGGGGCGCGCGTGGGGGCCGTAGCTTTCCTCGGCGCCGATGCAGTGGATGTCCACACCGCTGAAGTCTCCCAGCTGCGCCGCCAGCAGCTGGCGCCGCACTTTCTCGACGATGGCGCGGGCGGAGGCGCGGCCCTTGGCGGCGGCATCGCGCCCGCCGATCATGAACAGCGCCGCGCAGCGCATGCCGGCCGGATACGTGGCGCTGACCTTGTAATGCGCGGTGGGCGCCTGCCCACGCGCGCCGCTGACGCGCACCTGGTCGGCGCCCCGCTGTTCCAGCCGGACCTGGGTGAAGTCCACGGTGACGTCGGGCAGCAGATAGGCCCGCGGGTCACCGATCTCGTAGAGCATCTGCTCCAGCACGGTATGCACGGTGACCGCGCCGCCGGTACCGGCGGGCTTGGTGACGGTGAACCCGCCGTCGGCCTCGCAGATGGCGATGGGAAAGCCCATGTCGGCGTAGCCGTCGCGCACCTGCTCCCAGTCGGTGAAGTTGCCGCCGGTGCACTGCGCGCCGCATTCGAGGATGTGCCCGGCCACCGCGCCGGCGGCGAGGCGGTCGTAGTCGGTTTCCTGCCAGCCGAAGGCGTGGATCATCGGCCCCAGCACCACGGCGGAGTCCACGCAGCGACCGGTGATGACGATCTCGGCCCCGGCATCCAGCGCACGGGCGATGGGCGTGGCGCCCAGGTAGGCGTTCATGGAGATGCAGGTCGCCGGCAGCGGTTCGCCGCTGTCCATGCCGGTGAGCGCGGCGAAGTCCTTCTTGCGCGGCAGCAGGTCGTCACCCAGCACCACGGCCACGCGGAAGCTGAGCCCGGCCCTGGCGGCGGCGGCTTCCAGCGCCCGCTGGCAGGCCAGCGGATTGACCCCGCCGGCGTTGGCGATGACCTTGATGCCGCGCGCCTTGATCTGCGGCATCAGCGGCGCCATGACGTGCTCGACGAAGTCGTTGGCGTAGCCCTCGTTGGGATCTTTCATGCGCTTGGCGGCGAGGATCGACATGGTGATCTCGGCCAGGTAGTCGAATACCAGGTAATCGAGCTCGCCCTTTTCCACCAGCTGGGCGGCGGCGGTATGGGTATCGCCCCAGAATGCGGAGGCGCAGCCAATACGCAGGGTTTTCATCGGGTTTTCCTCGGCGGGACAGGGGTCGGCGCAGCCAGCCGAGGATGCAGGCTGGCCCTGCGCGATTCAAGAAGAATGTGGATTACGCCAGCGGCAGCAGCCGCGCCGCACCCCACAGCACGCCAGCGGCGGCGAGCCCGGCCAGCAGATCGTCGAGCATGATGCCCAGACCACCGTGCACGTGCCGGTCGATCCAGCGGATGGGCCAGGGCTTGAGGATGTCAAACGCCCGGAACAGCGCGAAGGCCGCCAGCCACCACAGCCAGCCCGGGCCGGAGGTGAGCGCCAGCGCCGGCAGCAGCGGCAGGCAGGTGACCAGCATGCCCACCACCTCGTCGAAGACAATGCCGCCGTGATCGTGCACGCCCAGCAGGCGCGCGCTGGCGCCGCACAGCCAGCAGCCGGCCAGGAACAGCAGCACGCAGACGCCGGCGTACAGCGGCCAGGGCAGCCAGAACAGCAGCAGCCACAGCGGCAGCGCCAGCAAGGTACCCACGGTGCCCGGCGCCAGCGGCGACAGGCCGGCGCCCAGGCCAAAGGCCAGCAGGTGCTCGGGGGTGGTCAGGATCAGCCGTGCGGGCGGCGCGGGAACGGACTCGGGCGTGCTCATGTGAAGTGGCGGTAACCGTGGGGAGCCAGCGGGAGGATCTCGCCGGCGGCGGTGCAGAATCGCACACCCGGCTCGCGGGTGATGCGGCCGATGACGGTCAGCGGCAGCCCGCAGGCGGCGGTGGCGGCCTCTACGCGCTCCGGCGGCAGGGTCAGGCACAGTTCGTAATCGTCGCCGCCCTGCGCCTGCAGCGCCAGATGCCGAGCGGCGGGCGCGGCGGCGGCAAAGGCGGCCGAGGTGGGCAGCAGGTCGGCACGCACGCTGGCACCCACGCCGCTGGCGCGGCACAGGTGTGCAAGGTCACCGGCCAGGCCGTCCGACAGATCCAGCCCGGCGCTGGCCAGCTCGCGCAGCGCCTGCCCTGCCGCGAGGCGCGGCTGCGGACGGTGCAGGCGCTGGCGCAGCGCCGGCGGCGCCTGAGCGCCCAGCTGCAGGGCCAGGGCGGCGTCGCCCAGGGTGCCGGTGACACACACCAGATCCCCCTCGCGCGCGCCCTGGCGGCGCAGCGCGCGGCCCGCGGGCACCGCGCCAAAGGCGGTGAGCGTGAGGCTGAGCGGCCCGCGCGTGGTATCGCCGCCGATCAGCGCCAGGTCGTGCTGCGCGGCCAGCTCGTCCAGACCCGCCGCCAGGCCCTGCAGCCAGGTCTTATCGGCCTCGGGCAGGGTCAGCGCCAGCGTGTAGGCCAGCGGCGCGGCCCCCATGGCGGCGAGATCCGACAGGTTCACCGCCAGCGCCTTCCAGCCCACGTCGGCGGCGGCGGCATCGGCGGCGAAATGGCGACCGGCGACCAGGGTATCGGTGGTGATGCAGAGCTCGCTGCCCGGCGGCAGGGCCAGCAGCGCGGCGTCGTCGCCGATCCCCAGCCGGACTTCGGGCCGGGGCCTGCCCAGCGGCTCGAAGTAGCGCCGGATCAGGGCGAACTCGTCCATCAGCGGCCGGCGCGGATCTCGTCGGCGCGGGCGCTGCGGGCCAACTTGTCGAGCACGCCGTTGACGAACTTGAAGCCGTCCTCCGCGCCGAACAGCTTGGCGAGGTTGACTGATTCGTTGACCGCGACTTTCCAGGGCACGTCCGGCTTGAACGCCAGCTCGTAGGCGCCGAGCAGCAGGATGGCGTGCTCCACCGGATCGAGCTGCTGCAGCGGACGGTCCAGGTGCGGCACCAGCGCGAGCGTCAGGCCCGGCGCTTCCTGGACCACGCCGCGCAGCAGCTCGTCGAAATAGGCCGGGTCGGCCCGGCCCAGTCCTTCCTCCTGCTGGTGGAACTGGCGCAGCAGCTGCTCGGGCGGTGCCTCGTTGAGCAGCCACTGGTACAGCGCCTGCACGGCGAGGCGGCGGGACAGGCCGCGGCGGCTCTGGGGCATGGCATCGTTCATGCGCAGATCCTCGCCAGGCGGATCATTTCCAGCATGGCGGCGGCAGCCTCGTAGCCCTTGTTGTCCGGGCCCGGGCCAGCGCGTTCCTGCGCCTGCTCCACGGTGTTGACGGTGAGCACGCCGAAGCCGACCGGGAAGCGGTGCTGCAGCTGCACGTCCATCAGCCCACGTGCGCATTCGCCGGCCACAAAATCAAAATGCGGAGTGTCGCCGCGGATGACCGCACCCAGTGTCACCGCGCCGTCCACCTGCCCCTGCTGTGCCAGCAGGCTGACCGCCAGCGGCACCTCGTAGGCCCCGGGCGCGCGGACTTCCACGATCTGCTGCGCCGACACGCCCCACTCGGCGAGACAGCGGCGGGCGCCGTCGAGCAGCGCGTCAACGATGTCCACGTTCCAGCGCGTGGCGACCAGCGCCACCCGCACCTGGGAAAATTCACTGGCCTCTGGCGCCCGGGGGGCGGCGTAGCCGGATTTGTTCATGAGGGTATCCGTACTGGGAAACGAAGCCGTCGCTCATTCACAGGCGACGTACTCGACCACTTCCAGACCAAAGCCGGAAATGCCGTGCATCTTCTTGGGGGCGGAAAGCACGCGCATCCGGCGCACGCCCAGGTCGGACAGAATCTGCGCGCCGATGCCGTAGGTGCGCAGTACCTGGCGCTCGTCGGCGGGGTGCTCCTCCACCGCGTGCGGCTTGTTGAGCTGGATGATCTGCTGCACCAGCTCGCGTCCCGATTCCGGCTTGCGCAGCAGTACCACCACGCCCTCGCCCTCCTCGCTCACGCGCTTGAGCGCGCTGCGCAGCGGCCAGCTGAACAGCTCGTGACGCACGCCGAGCGTGTCGGACAGGGTGTTGCGGATATGCACGCGCACCAGGGTTGGCCGCTCGGGGCTCGGGCTGCCCTTCACCAGCGCCAGATGGATGGTGTTGTCCACCGTGTCCTGGTAGGTGACCAGATGAAAATCGCCGAACTCGGTCTCCACACGCGTCTCGGCCACGCGCTCGACGGTGTGCTCGTTGTCGAGCCGGTAGCGGATCAGATCGGCGATGGTGCCAATCTTGAGACCGTGCTCGCGGGCGAACTTCTCCAGGTCCGGGCGGCGCGCCATGCTGCCGTCCTCGTTGAGGATCTCGACGATCACCGCGGCGGGGCTATAGCCGGACAGCCGGGCCAGATCACAACCCGCCTCGGTGTGGCCGGCACGGGTGAGCACGCCGCCCGGCTGCGCCATCAGCGGAAAGATGTGGCCGGGCTGGACCAGGTCTTCGGGCCGGGCGTCCGGCTTCACCGCCGCACGCACGGTGTGTGCGCGGTCGTGCGCGGAGATGCCGGTGGTGACGCCTTCCGCCGCCTCGATGGAGACGGTGAAGTTGGTGGAGAAGCGCGCGCTGTTGTCGCTGACCATCAGCGGCAGGCGCAGGCTGCGACATTTTTCCTGGGTCAGCGTCAGGCAGATCAGGCCACGGCCGAAGCGGGCCATGAAGTTGATGTCCTCGGGCCGCACGCAGTCGGCGGCCATCAGCAGGTCACCTTCGTTCTCGCGGTCCTCGTCGTCCATGAGGATGACCATCTTGCCGGCCTTGAGGTCGGCGATGATCTCGGGAATGGTGTTCAGCCCCTTGGCGGCGGCGTGCGGCGGGTGGGTGGCGGGTGCGTTCATAGGTCTTGCCTTGCGCTGATCAGGCGCTCGAGGTAGCGGGCGATGAGGTCCACTTCCAGGTTCACCGCCTGGCCCGGCTGCAGACCACCGAGCGTGGTGTGCGTGTAGGTATGGGGCACGATATTAACCCCGAAGCGGGTGCCGGCGACGTCGTTGACGGTGAGGCTGACGCCGTCGAGCGTCACCGAGCCCTTGCGTGCGATGTAGCGCGCCAGCTCCGGCGGCGCCTCGAATTCCAGCCGCCAGGAGCGCGCGTCCTCGGCCTGGGCGACGAGCCGGGCGAGCCCGTCCACATGCCCGGAGACCAGGTGCCCGCCCAGTGGCTTGGACGGCGTGAGCGCGCGCTCCAGGTTCACGGACTGGCCGGTCTGCCAACTTCCGGCAGTGGTGGCGCCCAGGGTTTCCGAGGACAGGTCGGCGGTGAAGCTGTCGGCGCTCAGCCGCACGGCGGTGAGGCACACGCCGTTGACGGCGATGCTGTCGCCCAGCTGGCTGCCGGCGAGATAGGCGCCGCCGACAATCTCCATGCGCAGGTCGCCGCCTACGGGCTCGATGTGGCGGATGCTGCCCAGGGTTTCGATGATGCCGGTAAACATTGAGAACTCGCTGTCCTTGTCAGGCCGGTGGCCGCAGAGTGAGACGCAGATCGGCGCCGACCTGGCGCAGATCGGCAAACTGCCAGGCGTGCGCGTCCGCGAGGGCATGCAGGGCCGGGATCCGTGCCAGTGGCCGACCACCCTCGCCCAGCAGGCGCGGCGCCAGATACAGCACCATCTCGTCCACCCAGCGGCCCGCGATCAGCGCCCCCGCCAGTTGCGCGCCGCACTCGGCGAGCAGCGTATTGATGCCCTGCTGCGCGCAGTATGCCAACGCCTGGTCCAGCAGCATGGGGGCATCAGGCGCGCTTTCAATGCACTGTTGTGTCACACCTGCGGGGGAGTCTGCCGGCCGCGCGGTGAGCCAGTAGCGCCGCGCGCCCTCAGCCCAGACCCGGGCACTGGCCGGCACGCGGGCGCGGGGGTCTATCACCACGCGGTCGGGCTGGCGCGCGCCGTCTGCCGCCAGCGCGCCGCGCAGATTCAGGGCCGGATCATCGGCGAGCACAGTGCCGGCGCCGGTGAGGATGCCGCCGCACTCAGCACGCAGCCGCTGTACGTCGGCGCGCGCCGCTTCGCCGGTGATCCAGCGCGACTCGCCGCTGGCGAGCGCCGTCTGGCCGTCGAGGCTGGCGGCGAGCTTGAGCACCAGCCACGGACGTCCGCGCTCCATGCGCGACAGGAAGCCGCGGTTGAGTGCGCGCGCCTCATCGCGCAGCAGGCCTTCCTCGACGGTGATCCCGGCGGCGCGCAGGCGTTCGATGCCCTGCCCCGCCACCTGCGGGTTGGGATCGCGCAGCGCCACGCTGACGCGGACGATGCCGGCCGCGATCAGCGCGTCGGCACACGGCGGTGTGCGCCCCTGGTGTGCGCAGGGCTCCAGGGTGACGTAGAGCTCGGCGCCGCGGGCGCGCGCTCCGGCGGCGCGCAGGGCGTGGATCTCGGCGTGCGGCTCGCCGGCGCGGGCGTGCCAGCCCTCGCCCACGATGCGGCCGTCGCGCACGATCACGCAGCCGACACGCGGATTGGGGAATGTGGTGTAACGCCCTTGCGCGGCCAGTTGCAGGGCGCGGGCCATGTAGGCGGCAGACACGGCGCGACTCAGGTCTTGGGCCGCGCGGCGGCGTCTGCGCCGATCAGCGGCAGCTGGCTGCGGCGCTGTTCGGCGCTGGGCAGGGTCTGCAGCCGCTCGATCTCCTCGCGGAAGGCGTTGACGTCCTCAAACTTGCGGTAGATGGAAGCAAAGCGCACGTAGGCCACGTGGTCGAGGTCGCGCAGTTCTTCCATGACCCACTCGCCCACCTGCCCGGACAGCACCTCGCGCTCACTGCTGCCACGCAGCTTGCGCATGACACTCTCGATGGCGTGGTCCACCTGCTCGGGGGTCACCGGGCGCTTGTACAGGGCGTTTTCCATGCCGTGACGCAGCTTGTCCTCGGAGAAGGGTTCGGGCTCGCCGCTGCGCTTGACGATCAGCGGCATGGACAGTTGCGCGCGCTCGAAGGTGGTGAAGCGCGCGCTGCAGGATTCGCACTCGCGGCGGCGGCGTACCTGGGTGCCATCCTCGGCCAGACGCGAGTCGATCACGCGGGTATCGGGCGCCTTGCAGAACGGGCATTGCATGGCTTATGCCCGGGAATCGGGAATCGGCAATCGGGGATCGTTCAAACCGCTCGCGATGCCCGACATCAACGATTCCCGATTGTCCATTCCCGATACCCGTCAGGCAGCCCGCGCCAGCCGGCCGTACACGGGAAAGCGGGCGCAGAGCGTCTCCACTTCGGCGCGCACGCGGGCCGTCACGGCGTCGGTATCGCCACCTTCGGCGAGCACGTCCACGATGTCGGCGATCCAGTGCGCGACCTGGGCCATTTCGGCCGTGCCGAATCCGCGGGTGGTGGCAGCCGGTGAGCCCAGCCGCAGGCCGGAAGTGACGAAGGCCGACTTGGGGTCATTGGGCACGGAATTCTTGTTGGCCGTGATGTGGGCCTGGCCCAGCGCCGCTTCCGCGTCCTTGCCGGTGACGTTCCTGGCGATCAGGTCGAGCAGGAACAGATGGTTGTCGGTGCCGCCGGAGACCACCTTGTAGCCACGGTCGAGAAACACCTGCGCCATGGCGCGGGCGTTGGCCACCACCTGCTTCTGGTAGGTCTTGAACTCGGGCGAGAGCGCCTCGCGGAAGGCCACCGCCTTGGCGGCGATGACGTGCATCAACGGCCCGCCCTGGATGCCCGGGAATACCGCCGAGTTGAGTTTCTTGTTGAACTCCTCGGACTGCCCTTTGCTGAGGATGATGCCGCCACGCGGACCACGCAGGGTCTTGTGCGTGGTGGAGGTGACCACGTGGGCATGGGGCAGCGGGCTGGGGTACTCCCCCGCCGCGACCAGGCCGGAGACATGGGCCATGTCCACCCAGAACCAGGCGCCCACCTTGTCGGCGATGGCGCGCATGCGCTTCCAGTCCTTGACCCGCGAGTAGGCGGAGAATCCGCCGATGATCATGCGCGGCCGGGCTTCCAGCGCCAGGCGCTCCATCTCGTCGTAGTCGATCAGGCCGGTCTCCGGATTGAGGCCGTAGGGCACGATGCGGTAATGCTTGCCGGAGAAATTGGCCGGGTGCCCGTGGGTGAGATGCCCGCCCTGGGCGAGGTTCATGCCCATGACCGTATCGCCGGGGCTGACCAGGCTGAGAAACACCGCGGCGTTGGCCTGCGCGCCGGAGTGCGGCTGCACATTGGCGTAGTCGCAGTCATAAAGCTGCTTGAGGCGGTCAATGGCGAGCTGCTCGGCCACGTCCACGTGCTCGCAGCCGCCGTAGTAGCGCTTGCCCGGATAGCCCTCGGCGTACTTGTTGGTGAGCAGCCCGCCCTGGGCCTCCATCACCGCCGGGCTGGCATAGTTTTCAGAGGCGATCAGCTCGATATGCGCTTCCTGGCGGTAGGCTTCGGCGCTGAGCGCGGCGGCGAGTTCAGGATCGGCCTGGGCAAGCTTGGGGGCGTTGGTCCACATGGTTCTTTCGTCTGTGTGAGAAATGAGGCGTAGCGGGCCGGCAGACGGGGCGGCAGCCCCGGGCCTGCGGCCCGCGCGAGGGTCAGTCAACCACTTCCAGCATCAGGTCCAGCGCGGCGCGCGCGGGCTGGGCGATCTCCGCCGGCACGCGGATGCGGTTGACCACGGTGCCGGCCACGAGATTGTCCAGGCACCAGGCCAGGTGCTGCGGGTCGGTGCGGAACATGGTCGAGCACATGCACACGGTGGGGCTCATGAACTGCACGGTCACGCCCCTGGGCCGCATCTCGTCGGCCAGGCGGTTGACCAGGTTCAGCTCCGTGCCCACCAGCCAGTGGGTGCCGGGCGCGGAGGCGCGCACCGTGCGCAGGATGGTTTCGGTGCTGCCCACGTAGTCCGATTTCTGGCAGACCTCGAAGGCGTTTTCCGGGTGGCTGATGACCTTGCCGTCCGGATGCTGCCTGCGGAAGGTATCAATGTGCGCGGGCTGGAACATCTGATGCACCGAGCAGAAGCCCTTCCACAGGATCATGCGCGCGTTGCGCAGCTGCTCGGGCGTGGCGCCACCCAGCGGCTGGGTGAAGTCCCAGACCACCATCTGTTCCAGCGGAATGCCCATCTGGAAGGCGGAATAGCGGCCCAGGTGCTGGTCGGGAAAGAACAGCACCTTCTCGCGCCGGGCGAACGACCATTCCAGCACCGCACGGGCGTTGGAGCTGGTGCAGACGATGCCGCCATGACGGCCGCAGAAGGCCTTGAGATCGGCCGCGGAATTGATGTAGGTGACCGGCGTGACCTGCTCGTCCGGGTCCAGCACGCTGGCCAGCTCCGCCCAGCACTTGTTGACCTTGACCAGGTTGGCCATGTCGGCCATGGAGCAGCCCGCGGCAAGATCGGGGAGGATCACCCGGCGCTCGCCGCCGGTGACGATATCCGCCACCTCGGCCATGAAGTGCACGCCGCAGAAGACGATGTAGTCCGCCGTGGTATCGGCCGCCAGGCGCGAGAGCTTGAGCGAGTCGCCGGTGAAATCGGCGTG
>JBKHXN010000062.1:0-3035 GCA_046565985.1 Gammaproteobacteria bacterium | reverse complement strand
TCGGCGCCACCGCGCACTACGTCACCGCCGAGCTGGATCAGGGCCCGATCATCGAGCAGGACACCGCACGGGTCTCGCACCGCGACGAGATGGACGACCTCAAGCGCCTGGGACGCGATCTGGAGCGGCAGGTGCTCGCCCGCGCGGTGCGCTGGCACGTAGAAGACCGCATCCTGGTCCACGGCCACAAGACCATCGTGTTCAGCGGCTAGCTAATTGCCCCTGCCCCTATACCCGTCATCCCCGTGCGCCGGACCATGTGTCCGGCGGGGATCCACGCCGGAAGGAAGCTGCCGGTGGTGCCGAGCAAGTGAAGGCAGGAGTGGAGAGATGGATGCCCGCTTTCGCGGGCATGACGACTTCTTCTATTCCCACCCAAGTCCGTCATCCCCGTGAAAACGGGGATCCATGCCGGAACGAGACTGCGGGTGGTGCTGAGGGAGTGAGGGCAGGACCGGCACGATGGATTCCCGCTTTCGCGGGAATGACGACCTCTGTTGTTTCTCCTGCCCCATGACGGCCTCGCCTAGGGCTGGTAGGCAGCCACCAGGGTCTTGAAGCGTGGGTCCTGCTGCAGCGGCTTCCAGAACGGAAGGATGCGCAGGGTGTTCGCGCTCGGCCCGTAGGCCATGTTCATCAGGCGGTTGAGATCGGATACCGCACGCTCGTGGTCGCCGGTGAGCACGGCGATGATGGTGGCCTCGGTGGCCAGATCGGCGTGCGCCACCGGGTCCAGCGAGGCGGGCATGAGGTCCAGTGCACGCTGCGCCGACTGGCGCGCCGCCTCGGCCTCTCCCAGCCCGGCCAGGGCAATGCCCAGGCCCATGTGCTGGCCGGCATCGTTGGGCCGCGCGCGGATCTCGCCCTCGAGCAGGCTGCGGGCGCGGCGGAAATACTGCTGTGCCTGCCGGGTCTGCCCGGCCATGTGATGCACCAGGCCCAGCGAGACCTCCTTGGGATTGCGCCCGGCGCCGCCGGCGGAAATCAGCCAGTCGCTGGGGAAGGCCTGCAGGTGCTGCACCGCATCCGCATAGCGCCCCTCCCAGAAGGCCAGCAGATAGTGGTAGTACAGGGCCATGTGATCCTGCTGCACGGCGTTGGGCGGCAATTCTGCCAGCGCCTTGCGCAGCGGCTCCAGGCTGCCCTTCCAGTCCAGCATGAACTGCGCGTGGGTGAGGCGCCGGAAGCCGTCATCCGGTGCCAGCTCACGCACGCGCTCAAACAGCGGCGCGGCTTCCTCGTAGCGGCGCAGGCCGCGGTACAGGCCGGCCAGATCTTCGACGATGGCGATGTTGGCAGGGTCCAGTTCCACGGCCCGCTTGAGGCTCGTGACGGCCTCTTCCCATCTGCCCTGGCGGCGCCAGGCGCTGCCGATGTAGCGGTGCGCTTCGGCGGAATTGGGCTGCAGCTGCAGCGCTTTCTGGTAGGCCTCCAGCGCGCCGGCGTAATCGCGGAAGCCCGCGGCCCGGTAGATGCCCAGGCTCATGTGCGCCTCGGCCAGGCCCGGCTCCAGCGCCAGGGCGCGCTCCACCGCCACCCTGGCGCGGTCGCGCCGCTCGGTCGCCGGGTCATAGGCAAACCAGTAGAGCATGGAATGCACGCGCGACAGCGCGGCGTGGGCGAGCGCAAACTGGGGGTCCTCCACCACGGCGCGTTCCAGCAGGGCCTGGGCGCGGTACAGCTGCTCGCGGCTGGTGATGTCGGTGCGCTCGTGGACGCGGGCGCGCAGGTACAGGTCATAGGCACTGTCGTTGCGGGTGGCCAGCTGGCGGATCGCCGCCCGCTCGGCATCGCTGACGTGCACGCCCACGGAATGAGCCACGCTCTCGGCCACCTCGCTCTGGAGGGCCAGCAGGTCGGAGAGCTCACGATCGTAGGACTCGGCCCAGACGTGGTGGTCGGTCGCCACCTCGATCAGCTGGGCCTGTACGCGCAGGCGGTTGTCGGCGCGCTGCACGCTGCCTTCCAGGATGTGACTGACCCCCAGACGCCGGCCAATCTCGCGCAGATCCTGCTCGGCACCGCGGTACTGCATCACCGAGGTGCGGGAGATCACCTTCAGATCGCGCACCTTGGCCAGGTGGGTGAGGATGCTTTCCTGGATGCCGTCGGCCAGGTAACCCGCATCATCGGGCTCGGCGCCCATCACCGCAAACGGCAGCACCGCCACCGAGGCCGGCGTGAGCGCCGGCGGGCGCAACCACTGCCAGAGGCTCAGGGTCACGGCCAGGAACAGGCCGACGATGATCGGCGCCCAGCGCAGCAGGAACATCTGGGTGGCGCTGAGCGGCAGGGGGTCCAGCAGCTCGGGCTGGACAGCGGGCGGCGCAACCGGCGCCGCGGCAGGCAGCCCGGCGGCCGGCTCAGGCTCAGGCGCGGACGGCAGCGGCTGGCGCAGCTCCACCGGCACCGCCTCCCCCATGAATCGGTAGCCGTAGCCGTGCACGGTCTTGATCAGTTGGCCGTCGTCGCCCAGCGCCTGGCGCAACTTGGCGGCACAGCGTGTGATGACCGAATCGGTCACGATGCGCCCACCCCAGAGGCTGTCGATCAGCTCTTCCTTGGTCACCACCTGGCCCGGGCGGCGCAGCAGCAGCATCAGCATGTTGAGCGGCTTGGGCTCCAGCGGAATCACGCAGCCGTCCGCGCGCAGCTCGCGGTGCGCCTCGTCCAGCTCAAAACGGCCGATCTGCCAGCGCTGCAAGGGCGGCGCCGCATGTGCAGACCCGGGGACTTCCTGCAGTTGCATGTTCTTGTTTCTCCCTGCACGCCGTCCGTGGCGACGATCTCCAAGCGTTCGAGTGTAGTCGTTTCGTGATGTTTGTCACGTTACAGCCTGCGGCCGGGCGGGTGGCGGGGGCTTGGACGCTCCCCTGGAGCGAGCCCGAAAACCCCCATCGTCCGGAATTCGTCCGGAATTCGTCCGGCTTTGGTCAGGATTCCCCAGGCGCCGAGGCCTAGCGTATCATCCGTGGGTTTTCGGGCTGTCCGGCCGCGCGCATCCTCCGGCCAGCCCGCCTTTTTAACGGATACGC
>JBKHXN010000061.1:0-7845 GCA_046565985.1 Gammaproteobacteria bacterium | reverse complement strand
CTAGCTGCCGCGCCAGCTCTGGTGGTAATCCGCCCGCTCCACGCCGGTGGCAGCGGCGCCGATCTCCAGCGCGTCGCGGGCGTCGATCATCACCGCATACTCGTCGGCCATCGGCTGGTCCTGGCGCAGCATCTTCTGCAGCGCCTTGGGGTGCGGGCCGTGGGTGAAGCCACAGGGGTGCAGCGTGACCATGCCCGGGTGGATGCCGTCACGCGAGAAGAAATTGCCGGCGTGGTAGAACAGCACCTCGTCGTAGTCGTCGTTGTTGTGGAAGAACGGCACCTTGATCGCGCCCGGATCGGTCTCGAACGGCCGCGGCGCGAAGGTACAGACCACGAAGCGGCCGGCGACGAAGGTGGTATGCGCCGAGGGCGGCAGGTGGTAGCGGTGGCTGACCAGCGGGCGGAGGTCGCGCACATTGAGCCGCACCGGATGCAGGCTGCCGTGCCAGCCCAGCGCGTCGAGCGGATTGTACGGATAGGTGACCGTGGAGAGCTGGTGTCGGCGCTTGATGCGTACCGTCCACTCGCCGGGCGCGGCTGCCTGGGCCTTGAAGGCCTCGTCCAGACGCGGCAGGTCGAGCACCGCAGGGTCGAAGATGGCGTGCTCGCCCACCAGTCCCTTGTCGGGCAGCTGGTAGCTGGCGTTGGTGGCCTCGATCAGCAGCAGGGTCACCGGCGCGCTGCAATCCAGGCGCCAGAGGGTGCCGCGCGGCAGCAGCAGGTAATCGCCCGCCTCCAGGCTCAGGTGGCCGTAGTCGCAGAACAGCTCGGCGCTGCCGGTGTGGATGAACAGCAGCTCGTCGCCGTCGGCGTTGCGCACCAGGTGGTCCATGGACGCCGTGCAGGTCCACTGGCGCAGGCGCAGGTGCGCGTTGTAGAGCAGCTCGTGTGCATCCCAGGGCGAGCTGCCGGCCGCCGGCAGGCGGGCGCAGTCGAAGGCACGCGGACGCAGCGGGCCCTCCCAGTGTGACCAGCCGGTGGGCGGCCGCGGGTGGATCATGTGGGTGGCCGGACCGAAGAAGCCTTCCTTGCCCAGCTCGCGCTCCACCGTGCCCGGCGGCAGGTCGGCGTGCGCCTGGCGCGAGGCCAGGCCCTCGACGTGCGGAATGTGGATCCATTTTTTCATGGGGTCTGCCTCAGGCGGCCTCGCCCTTGAGCACGCCGCGGCGGATCTGGTCTTCCTCGATGCTCTCGAACAGGGCCTTGAAGTTGCCCTCGCCGAAGCCTTCGTTGCCCTTGCGCTGGATGATCTCGAAGAAGATCGGGCCGATCACGGTACTGGTGAAGATCTGCAGCAGGATGCCCTCCACCGGCGCGCCGTCGATGAGGATCCTGAGTTCCTTGAGCCGCGCCAGCGGCTCGCCGTGGCCGGGCACTCGGGCGTCCACTTTCTCGTAATAGGTATCGGGCGTGTCCATGAACACCACGCCGCGCGCGCGCAGGGCCTCGACCGTGGCGTAGATGTCACGGGTGGCCAGCGCGATGTGCTGGATGCCCTCGCCGCGATAGTCGCGGATGAATTCGGCGATCTGGCTCCTGTCGTCCGAGCTTTCGTTGATGGGGATGCGGATCCGCCCGCAGGGGCTGGTCATGGCGCGCGAGACCAGCCCGGTGAGCTTGCCCTCGATATCGAAGTAGCGGATCTCCTTGAAATTGCCGATCCGCTCGTAGAACCCCGCCCAGGTATCCATGTTGCCGCGCTCGACGTTGTGCGTGAGATGGTCGATCTCCTGCAGGCCCACGCCCTTGGGCTGCCGGTCCACGCCGTCGAAGAAGCGGAAGTCCAGGTCATAGATGCCGGGGCTGTCGAAGCGGTCCACGAAATACAGTACCGAGTTGCCGATGCCATAGACCGCTGGCAGGCGCAGCTCCATGTAGCCTGGGCGTGCGTCGAACTCCACCGCGCCGTTGGCCAGCGCGTGGGCCAGCGCGCGCGGCGCGTCGGCCACCCGCCAGGCCATGGCGCAGGCCGAGGGCCCGTGGGCCTTGGCGAACTGCTGGAAGTGACTGTACGGCGTGGCGTTGACCAGGAAGTTGATGTCGCCCTGACGGAACAGCGTGACCTGCTTGCTGCGGTGCTGGGCCACGGCGGTGAAGCCCAGCATCTCGAACAGCTGGTGCAGCTGCTGCACCCCTTCGGTGGTGGGCGCGGTGAATTCCACGAACTCGAAGCCCTGGGTGGCCAGGGGGTTGCCGGTACTCATGCTGATCTCTCCGTTGATGCAGCGGGGGCTGCCGCTCAGGCGGCGCGGGGCTGAGGCGCCGGGGCCTTGGGCGGATACAGGGGCGGATACAGTCCCAGGCTGCGCGCACGCGCGACCTGGGCCATGAGGTCCATGCGGGCCAGGTCGAACAGCTCGCGCAGATCCTCGATCACGTAGTACAGGGGCTGCATGATGTCGATGCGGTAGGGCGTGCGCAGCGCGTCCTCGATGCTGAAACGCCGGCGCTGCGGCTTGTCGCTCAGCGCGTAGTCGGTCTCGCCGATGGACGAGAGGATGCCGCCGCCGTAGATGCGCAGCGGCGCGCCCGGGGGCTGGATCAGGCCGAATTCCACGGTGAACCAGTACATGCGCGCCAGAAACGGCCGCTCTTCCTTGCTCGCCGCCAGCCCCAGCTTGCCGTAGGTGTGGGTGAACTCGGCGAAGTAGGGGTGCGTGAGCAGCGGCGTGTGGCCGAAGATCTCGTGAAAGATGTCCGGCTCCTGCAGGTAGTCCAGCTCCTCGCGCGTGCGCACGAAGGTGGCGGCCGGAAACTTGCGGTCGGCGAGCAGGCGGAAGAATTCCGCAAAGGGAATCAGCGCGGGGACGTAGGCCACTTCCCAGCCGGTCTCGCGCTTGAGCACGCGCGATACATCGGGCAGCTGCGGCACCCGGTCCTGCGGCAGGTTCAGCAGGTCCAGCCCGGCGAGGAACTCGTCGCAGGCCTTGCCCTGGATGGCCCGCAGCTGGCGCGCGTACAGCTCCGCCCAGATGGCGTTTTCCTCGGCGGTATAGACAACCCGGCCGCTGGCATCCGGCTGGCGTGAAACATACTGCGACGTCTTGTGCATGCCTGGCTCCCGGGCGCATGCCCGCTGGCACTGGACCCCGATTGTCGCGCCATTGGCCTGCGACGACAAAGCGGGAATTCCCTCAGCCGCGGCGGGCGCTTGCGTTCAGGGCAGCCGCGCGTAGCGGTCGCTGGCTTCCACCAGCTGGCTGAGGATGCCGGGCTCGCTGGCGGCGTGGCCGGCGTCCGGCACGATCACCAGCTCGGCCTCCGGCCAGGCACGGTGCAGATCCCAGGCCGAGCGCAGCGGGCAGACCACGTCGTAGCGCCCCTGGATGATGATGCCGGGAATGTGGCGGATGCGGTCCACTCCGGCCAGCAGCTGGTCATCGCGCTCGAAGAAGCCCTTGTTGACGAAGTAATGGCACTCGATGCGCGCAAAGGCATCGGCAAAGCGGTCCTCGCCGAAGTGCTCGGTCAGGTCACGGCTGGGGAACAGCTTGGAAGTGGCGCCTTCCCACACGCTCCAGGCGCGCGCCGCCTCGCGGCGTATGTTCGCATCCGCACTGGTGAGGCGGCGGTGGTATGCCGCCACCAGATCACCGCGCTCGGCTGCGGGGATCGGCGCCAGGTACTGCTCCCAGGCGTCGGGGTACAGCCAGCTCGCGCCTTCCTGGTAAAACCAGCGGATCTCGGCCGCGCGCAGCAGGAAGATGCCACGCAGGATCAGACCACGCACCGCCTGCGGATGGGTCTGCGCGTAGGCCAGCGCCAGCGTGGACCCCCAGGAACCGCCGAACACCACCCAGCGCTCGATGCCGAGCCGGGCGCGGATCGCCTCCATGTCGGCCACCAGCTCCCAGGTGCTGTTCTCGCGCAGCTCGGCGTGCGGGGTGGAGCGCCCGCAGCCACGCTGGTCGAACAGCACGATGCGGTACAGCTCCGGGTTGAAGAACTGCCGGTGCCAGGGCTCCACGCCACCGCCCGGGCCGCCGTGCACGAACAGCACCGGCGTGCCGCGCGGGTTGCCGCACTCCTCTATATGCAGCTCGTGGAGCTCGGAGACGCGCAGGCGATGGACGGCATAGGGCTCGATGGCGGGATACGGCAGCGGCATGCGGAATCTCGGCTGAAATGAGGGGCCTAGCTTAACGGCATTGCCGGGGGCGCAGGCCGTCATTACCATGGACCTCCGCCCGACCCCTGCCGCGCCGAATCGCCCGATGCCCAAACATCCGCTCTCCCTGCTGTTGTCTGCTGTGCTGCTGTGCGCGGCTGCCCCCGCCCACGCCAGCCTGCTGCGGATGTGGAAGCAGCCGGCCCCGCCGGTAACCGAGGAACCGGCACCCGCGCCGGCGGCACCCGCCAGCCCGGTGGACGCCGAGCTGTTCCCGCAATACGAGGGCCTGCTGCCCGCCATCGGCTTCTGGAAGCAGGTGTTCGGTGAATACTCCGAGCACCAGAGCGCCCTGCACCCCGCCCAGTACCCGCACAAGGTGCTGGAGGTTCTGGACTTTCGTGGCGAAGCCGCCGGACTCCACCCCTATGAGCTGGCGCCGCTGAAGGCGCGCGAGGAAGAGCGCGCCAAGAAGCGTCTGATCGCCGTGCTGCGCGGCGTGCACGACAGGCGCCACGCGCCGGAGACGCTCAACGACGAAGAGCGCGGGCTGTTCGAGCGCTTCGCCGACATCGACGACGACAACCGCTTCCTGCTCGCCGCCGACACCCTGCGTGCGCAGCGGGGCCTGCGTGAACGCACCGAGCAGGCGCTGGAAGTCTCCGGAAAATACCTGCCGGAGATGGAGCGCATCTTCCGTGACTACCAGCTGCCGGCCGCGCTGACCCGCCTGCCGCTGGTGGAGTCCAGCTTCAACGTCGAGGCCTATTCCAAGGTCGGCGCCGCCGGACTGTGGCAGTTCATGCCATCCTCGGCGCGCGCCTACATGCGGCTCAACGAGGTGGTGGACGACCGCCGAGACCCCTGGACCAGCACCGACGCCGCCGCCCGCCACCTGCGCGACGATTACGCCCGCCTGGGCAGCTGGCCGCTGGCCATCACCGCCTACAACCACGGACGCAGCGGCGTGGCGCGGGCACTGGAACAGGTCAACGGCACCACGCTGATGGACCTGATCGAACGCTACCGGCACCCGCGGTTCGGCTTCGCCTCCCGCAATTTCTACGCTGAATTCCTCGCCGCCGTCGAGGTGGAACAGGCCCATCTCCTGGCCGGACAGCTGCAGAAGCGCGAGCCGCTCTCCTACGAGATCGTCGAGACCCGCCACTACCTGCCCTACGAGACGCTCAAGCGCCTGTGCGGCGCCGATGACGAACTGTTCCGCAAGCTCAATCCGGCCTACCGCCCGGAAGTCATCGAGGGCAAGCTCTACGTCCCGCCCGGGCACCTGATCCGCGTACCCGCCGGCAGCGCCAAGACTTTTGAAGTGGCTTACGCCTCGCTCGGTCACAGCGAGAAGTTCAGCAGCCAGCGTGACTTCTACCTGCTGCACCGCGTGCGCAAGGGCGAGGTGCTGGGGCAGATCGCCCGGCAGTACCGGGTGAGCACCGCGGCCATCCTCAGCGCCAATGGCCTGCGCGACCCGCGCCGCCTGCAGATCAACCAGGTGCTGCGCATTCCGCCGCACACCGAATCACGCCCGGGCCCGATCAGCGTGGCGATCGGCGAATCCAAGCCGCAGCAGACGCTGGCGCAGCAGCGGGCCCAGGCCGGCGCGCGCCAGCACAAGGTGCAGGCCGGGCAGACGCTCACCGGCATCGCCCGCCGCTATGACGTGAGCCTGCAGGAGCTGCGCGAGGCCAACGGCCTGATCGGCAGCAGTCTGATCAAGCCGGGCATGCGGCTGGAAATTCCCGGCCGCTGAGCCGGGCGCGCGCAGACGGTTTGCCGCGCTAGAGGAAGTACGCGAGCGCGAAGGTAAACAGCATCGCCAGCGACAGCGCGAGCTTGGCCAGCGTGCCGAACAGCAGGCCGACCCAGGTCGCCACCCCCACCTCGGCCGCCTGCCGCAGGCCGCCGCGGGCGCTCAGCTCACCCACCACGGCGCCGATGAACGGCCCGAGCAGCAGGCCGGGCAGGCCGAAGAAAATGCCGATCAGGCTGCCCAGCACCGAGCCGGTGATCGCCTGGCGGCTGGCGCCCACCCGCCGCGCCCCCAGCGCCGAGGCGATGAAATCCACCGCCACCGCCACCGCCGTGAGCAGACCCAGGATCGTCAGCGTCAGCCCGCCGATACGCTCGTAGCCGTCTATCCAGGCGGCGAGCCAGACCCCGAGAAAGATCATCGGCACCCCCGGCAGCGCCGGCAGCACGGTGCCGGCCAGTCCGACGGCGATCAGGGCGAATACGGCCAGCCACAGCAGTATGGTGAGTGAGGCGTCCATAGGGATCCGGCTCGGGGGAGACGGGGCATCATATCCGCATCGGCCGGGCTGCTTTACACTGCGGCCTCATGACGCAGCCGCCGCCCCGTTTACTGAAAAAGCTTCGTGCCGCACGGCTGCGCGATCTGCAACACGCCCAGACCTACGCCAGCTGGCGCGAGATCGCGCTGGAGCTCGACCAGCTGGAAGGCGCCGACGCCTGGCGCCAGGACGACAGCAGCGATGACTACGACCATCTGCTGATCAAGGAACGCCTGGGGCAGATGCGCGAACTGCGCCGCCAGGGCCGCGTGGGCCCGCTGGTGTTCGCCCTTGGCGAGGGACTGCACGGCAACCTCGGCAACCTCTCCAACCCGGCCCTGTACAACGTGGCGCGGGTGGGCACCAAGCAGCTGGTCACCGACTACATCCAGGAAGTGGCGCGCTGCCTGGACTACCTGTGTGCCGGTGATTTCCCGGACTTTCCGGTGGAAGAGAAGATCCCGTTCTTCAAGCGCACCGGCACCGTGTTCGGGCGCTCGGCGCTGATGCTCTCCGGCGGCGCCACGCTGGGCATGTTCCATCTGGGGGTGATCAAGGCCCTGGCCGGCGAGGGGCTGCTGCCCCGCGTGCTCTCGGGCTCCTCGGCGGGGGCGATCATCGCCGGCGCCGCCGGCACCCGCACCGACGCCGAGCTGCAGCAGCTCTTCGAGCACGGCGGCCTGAACCTCAACGCCTTCCAGAAACTCAGCCTGCCGCGGGCGCTGCGCGGCGGCGCGATGATGGACGGCCACCAGCTGGAACGCTGCCTCAACGACAACGTGGGCGACGTGACCTTCACCGAAGCCTTCGAGCACTCGCGGCGCATCGTCGGCATCACCGTCTCGCCGGCCGACCCGCATCAGGAAGGGCGGCTGCTCAATTACCTGACTGCGCCCAACGTGCTGCTGCGCCGCGCCATCCGCGCCTCCTGTGCGGTGCCCGGCGTCTTCGCCCCGGTGATGCTGGAGGCGCGCAACTTCGACGGCGAGTGCGTGCCCTACATGCCCTCACGGCGCTGGGTGGACGGCACGCTGTCGGCCGATCTACCCATGCTGCGCCTGGCGCGCCTGCACAACGTCAACCACTACATCGTCAGCCAGACCAATCCGCACATCGTGCCGTTCATGAGCGACAAGCTGCCGCGCCGCGGCGTGGTACCGCTGGCGCGCGAGATGCTGTCCTCCGGCGGACGTGGCGCGCTGGCGCTGGCGCGCGAACACCTGGACCCCTATGGCGCCGGCCGCGTGCTCGGCAAGCTGGACCGCGTGGTGCGGCAGAAATACAGCGGCGACATCAACCTCTTCCCGCGCCACAGCCCGGCGCAGCTGCTCGGCATGTTCTCCAACCCCACACCGGAACAGATCCAGTCCTTCATCCGCGACGGCGAGCGCGCCACCTGGCCCAAGATCGAGCGCATCCGCAACCAGAC
>JBKHXN010000060.1:0-2180 GCA_046565985.1 Gammaproteobacteria bacterium | reverse complement strand
ACCAACTACCTGGCCGGGCGGCTGTCGGACCGCTTCGGCCGCAAGCACGTGCTGGTGGGCGGCTGGCTGGTGGCGATCCCGGTGCCGTTCCTGCTGATGTGGGCGCCGGACTGGAACTGGATCCTGGCCGCCAACGCGCTGCTCGGCGTCAGCCAGGGCCTGACCTGGTCGACCACGGTGATCATGAAGATCGACCTGGCCGGGCCGCAGCGGCGCGGGCTGGCGATGGGGCTCAACGAGTTCGCCGGCTACTTCGCGGTGGCGCTGGCCGCGCTGGCGACCGGGTACGTGGCCGCGCGCTACGGGCTGCGCCCGGAACCGTTCTACCTCGGGGTCGGGTTCGTCGCCATCGGCCTGCTGCTGTCGGCGGTGCTGGTGCGCGAAACGCACCACCACGTCGCCGCCGAGTCGCGGCTGCATGCCGAGGTCGCGCCGCTGTCGGCCGGCGAGGTGTTCCGCCGCACCACCTGGCGCGACCGCGACCTGTCCAGCGTCAGCCAGGCCGGGCTGGTCAACAACCTCAACGACGGCATGGCCTGGGGCCTGTTCCCGCTGTTCTTCGCCGCCGCCGGCATGGACCTGGCGAGGATCGGCACCCTGGCCGCGATCTACCCGGCCACCTGGGGCCTGGGCCAGCTGTTCACCGGCGCTTGGTCGGACCGGGTGGGGCGCAAGCGGCTGATCGTCGCCGGCATGTGGCTGCAGGCCGCGGGCATCGCCACCATCGCGCTGTCCACGGCCTTCGCCGGCTTCGCCGCGGGCGCGGTACTGCTGGGCGCCGGCACCGCGATGGTCTACCCCACGCTGCTGGCGGCGATCGGCGACGTCGCCCACCCCGGCTGGCGCGCCTCGGCGGTGGGCGTGTACCGGCTGTGGCGCGACCTGGGCTACGCCGCCGGCGCGGTGGTCGCCGGCCTCACCGCCGACGCCTTCGGCCTGCACGCCGCGCTGTGGCTGGTGGCGCTGCTGACCCTGGGCTCAGGCGTGGTGGTGGCGGTGCGGATGCGCGAGACGTTGCGGCGCTGAGGGCGAAGTGGGGCGGGCCTCCTTTCCTGCAGGAAGATCCGCCATCCACAACCCGGTGTTCCCCCCGTTGTCATTCCGAACGCAGTGAGGAATCCGCTTTGCAAGCAGATCCTTCGCTTCGCTCAGGATGACGACTTGCGGGGGTGGGGTAGCGGACACCGGGGCAACCGACACCGGGACAACCAATTCAGGAGGGATCAGGGGCCAGGCCAGAGTTGCCCCGTACGCATGGGATCGTCCTGTTGCGATGTCGTACGAAATATCGTACGTTATGCCGTCCCGGCCGGAGACTCCCCATGCCCACCCTCACCGCCAGCGAAGCACGCGCCAACCTCTACCGGCTGCTGGACGAGGCCGCGGAGTCGCACGAACCCATCACCATCTCAGGCAAGCGCAACAGCGCCGTGCTGGTCTCGGCCGAGGACTGGTCGGCCATCCAGGAGACGCTGTTCCTGCTCTCGGTTCCCGGCATGCGGGAGTCCATCAAGGCCGGCATGGCCGAGCCCGTGGAGGAGTGCGCCGGGAAGCTCGACTGGTGACCTGGCGGGTCGTCTTCGCCAGGCAGGCCCGGAAGGACGCCCGCAACCTCGCCGCTGCCGGGCTCAAGGACAAGGCGCAGACGCTGCTGCAGGTACTCGCGGACGATCCGTTCCAGACGCCGCCCCCGTACGAAAAGCTGGTCGGTGACCTGGCGGGCGCGTACTCGCGCCGCATCAACATCCAGCATCGCCTCGTGTACCAGGTCCTGGAAGCCGAGCGCGCCGTCAAGGTGCTGCGTATGTGGACGCACTACGAGTAGTGGTCGGTGAGAGCCTGTGGCAGGGCCGACGGCCGCTGGTTGGCCGAAGTGCCTGACTTGCCGGGCGTGATGGCCCATGGCAGCACCCGCGAGGAGGCGATGGCCAAGGCCGAGGCGCTTGCCTTGCGCGTCATTGCCGAACAACTCGAGCATGGCGAGGCGCGGCCGGTGGACATCAGGATTTCGCTTCCAGACGCTGCATGAGGCTCTGGTCTTCGTCCAGCCCCCTTGTCATTCCGAACGCAGTGAGGAATCCGCTTTGAAAGCAGATCCTTCGCTTCGCTCAGGATGACAGTTTCATGGGTGGCGGCGCTTCGCTCAGGATGACAGCTTCATGGGGCGGCAGCTTGACGGG
>JBKHXN010000059.1:0-9614 GCA_046565985.1 Gammaproteobacteria bacterium | reverse complement strand
GGCGAGCAGCATGTCCATCACGCTGTCGGCCGGCTGATCGTCCAGGGTGAGCTGCACCAGGCGGCGGGTATCGCGCGCCATGGTGGTCTCGCGCAGCTGCAGGGGGTTCATCTCGCCCAGACCCTTGAAGCGGGTGACGCTGACCTTGGCAGTGCTGCCCTCGGCCTGCAGGCGGTCGAGGATGCCGTCGCGCTCGGCCGCGTCCAGCGCGTAGAACACCTGCTTTCCGGCGTCAATGCGGTACAGCGGCGGCATGGCAATGTACACGTGCCCGGCCTCCACCAGCGGCCGGTAGTGGCGCAGGAACAGCGCGCACAGCAGCGTGGCGATGTGCAGGCCGTCGGAATCGGCATCGGCCAGCACGCAGATCTTGCCGTAGCGCAGCTGGCTCAGGTCGGCGCTGCCCGGGTCCACGCCGATGGCCACCGAGATGTCGTGGATTTCATTGCTCGCCAGCGCCTCGTTGGCGTCCACTTCCCAGGTGTTCAGGATCTTGCCGCGCAGCGGCATGATCGCCTGCGTGTCGCGGTCACGCGCCTGCTTGGCGGAGCCGCCGGCGGAATCGCCCTCCACCAGGAACAGCTCGGTCTGTGCCAGGTCAGTGGAGACGCAGTCCGCGAGCTTGCCGGGCAGCGCCGGGCCACTGGTGATCTTCTTGCGCACCACCTGCCGGGAGAGTTTCAGCCGCGCATTGGCGTTGGCGATCACCAGCTGGGCAATCTGCTCGCCTTCGGCCGGATGCTGGTTGAGCCACAGGCCGAAGGCATCGTGCACCACTCCGGAGACAAAAACGGCCGCCTCGCGGGAGGACAGGCGCTCCTTGGTCTGGCCGGCAAACTGCGGATCGTGCATCTTGGTGGAGAGCACGTGGCAGCAGCCGTTCCACACGTCTTCCGGCGTGAGCTTGAGGCCGCGCGGCAGCAGGTTGCGGAATTCGCAGAACTCGCGGATCGCCTCGGTCAGGCCGGTGCGCAGGCCGTTGACGTGAGTGCCGCCCTGCGGCGTGGGGATGAGGTTGACGTAGCTCTCCGCCACCGCCTCGCCCGGGCCGTTGAGCCACACCAGCGCCCACTCGGCCTCCTCGCGGGCGGACTTGAAGCGGCCCACGAAAGGCTCGGCGGGAAAGGTCTCGGCGCCGGCGAGCGCGTCGCGCAGGTAATCCGGCAGGCCGTTCTCGTACTGCCAGACCAGCTGTTCGCCGTTGATCTGGTCGTCGAGCGTGACCTTGAGGTTGGGACACAGCACCGCCTTGGCACGCAGCACCTGCTTGAGGCGCGGCAGCGCGAAGCGCGGCACGTCGAAGTACTTCGGGTCCGGCCAGAACCGCACCGTGCTGCCGGTGCGCCGCTGGCCGACGGTCCCGATCTCGTGCAGGTCCACCGCCTTCTCGCCCCCGCGGAACTCCATGGCGTACTCGCGCCCGCCACGGCAGACCCGCACTTCGAGCCGGCTGGACAGCGCATTGACCACCGACACGCCCACCCCGTGCAGACCGCCGGAAAAGCCGTACATCTTGTTGGAAAACTTGGCGCCGGAATGCAGACGGGTGAGGATCAGCTCGATGCCGCTGACCCGGTGCTCGGGATGGATGTCCACCGGCATGCCGCGCCCGTCGTCCGCCACCTCCAGCGAGCCGTCGGCGTACACGGTGACGGCCACCGTGCGGCAGTGTCCGGCCAGGGCTTCGTCCACCGCGTTGTCGATGACTTCCTGCGCCAGGTGGTTGGGGCGCGTGGTGTCGGTATACATGCCGGGACGCTTGCGGACAGGGTCCAGGCCCTGCAGGACTTCAATGGCTTCGGCGCTGTAGGGGGTGCTCACGGACGGATCGGATCTGGGGTGGGTCTGGGGCGGCGCGAGGCTACGGGATGCCATCGCGCTAGGCAACCCGGTTAGACTGTCGGCCATGCCCGCCCAGCCCCGCCCGATGACCGCCAAAGACCCTGTCAGCCAGTTTGAACATGCCCTGCAGGAACTGGAAAGCATCGTCCAGCAGATGGAGCGCGGCGAACTGAAACTGGAAGACGCCCTGCAGCTGTTCGAGCGCGGCATGGCCCTGACCCAGCGCTGCCGCGAATCGCTAGAAAACGCGCGGCTGCGGGTGCAGAACCTGCTCGACCAGCAGACCCCGCCAGCGGCCTGAGCATGACGGACCAGGCCTTCCACGACCGGGTCCCCGGCTATCTGCGGCGCCTGCAGGACGGGCTCGACCGCCACCTGCCCGCCGCCGACGCCCACCCCGCCCGCCTGCACGCCGCCATGCGCTACGCCTGCGACGGCGGCAAGCGCCTGCGCGGCCTGCTGGTCTATGCCAGCGCCGAGGCGCTGGCCCTGCTTCCCGCCCAGGTGGACGCCGCCGCCTGTGCGGTGGAGCTGATCCATGCCTATTCCCTGGTCCACGACGACCTGCCGGCGATGGACGACGATGCCCTGCGCCGTGGCCGCGCCACCACCCACATGGCCTTTGACGAGGCCACCGCCATCCTCGCCGGCGACGCGCTGGGCACCCTCGCCTTCGGCGTGCTGGCCGGGCCCGGCTCGCCGCTGGACGCCGTCCGCCAGATCCAGCAGCTGCAGCTGCTGGCGCGCGCCGCCGGCTCGCTGGGGATGGTCGGCGGACAAGCGCTGGACCTCGCCGCCGAAGGCCGCCCGCTGGCGCTGGCCGAGCTCGAAGACCTGCACCAGCGCAAGACCGGCGCGCTGATCGAGGCCTGCGTGCACATGCCCCTGCTCGCCGCCGCGCCCGCCGCCGCCACCCGCCAGGCGCTGGAACGCTACGCCGCCAGCATCGGCCTGGCCTACCAGGTGCAGGACGACGTGCTCGACGTGCAGGGCAGCAGCGCCGTGCTGGGCAAGACCGCCGGCAAGGACCAGCTCTCCGGCAAGGCCACCTATGTCTCGGCACTGGGTCTGGACGGCGCCCGCGCACAGGCCGCCCGGCTGTTCGAGGCGGCACGGCAAGCCCTGGCGGCGGTGCCACGGGCGGAGCCGCTGCACTGGATGTGCGACTTCATCCAGGGCCGCGAGCACTGACTATGCTGCATTGCACCAATAGACGATAATCACGTCACGTTTTCGTCATACTCTGCCCATGACCGATATCCCCGGATACGCCCTGCTCGGGCGTGTGAACACCCCCGCCGAGCTGCGCCAGCTGCCCGCCAGCGAACTGCCGCATCTGGCGGTGGAGATGCGGCGTTACCTGATCGAGACGCTGGGCCGCATCGGCGGCCACTTCGCCGCCAACCTGGGCACGGTGGAGCTGACCATCGCCCTGCACCGCACGCTGCAGACCCCCCACGACCGGCTGGTCTGGGACGTCGGCCACCAGGCCTACCCGCACAAGATGCTCACCGGCCGCCGCGCGCAGCTGGAGACCATCCGCCGCCTGCACGGCCTGGCACCCTTCTGCCTGCGTGCAGAGAGTGAGTACGACACCTTCGGCGTCGGCCACTCGTCCACCTCCATCTCCGCCGCGGTGGGCATGGCGGCGGCGGCGCGCCACAAGGGTGAACGACGCCGCGTGGTGGCGGTGATCGGCGACGGCGGCATGACCGCCGGCATGGCCTTCGAGGCGCTCAATCACGCCGGCCATCTGGGCCTGGACCTGCTGGTGGTCTACAACGACAACGACATGTCGATCTCCGAGAACGTCGGCGCCCTGCGCAACCACACCGCGCGGCTGGTGCGCAAACTCGGCCTCAAGGCGCCGCACAGCCAGCGGGCGCCGCAGGTGCCGGAACCCAACCAGGCGCACCTGGATCAGCCGGGCGCGCTGTTCGAGACCCTGGGCTTCGGCTATCACGGGCCCATCGACGGCCACGATCTCGATCAGCTCACCGCCCAGCTGGAACGGCTCGCCCAGACCCCCGGCCCGCAGCTGCTGCACGTACTCACGGTCAAGGGCAAGGGCTTCGAGCCCGCCGAGGGCGACCCGATCAAGTACCACGGTGTCAACCAGTTCGACCCGGTCACCGGCAGCTTTCCCGCGGCGAAAGGCCAGGCCCGGCCCAGCTACACCCAGATCTTCGGCGACTGGCTGTGCGAGGCCGCCGCGCGTGACCCGGACGTGGTCGCCATCACCCCCGCGATGCGCGAGGGCTCGGGCCTGGTCGCCTACTCCCGCCAGTTCCCGGAACGTTACTTCGACGTGGGCATCGCCGAACAGCACGCGGTCACGCTCGCCGCCGGGCTGGCCTGCGAAGGGCTCAAGCCGGTCTGCGCGATCTACAGCACCTTCCTGCAGCGCGGGTATGACCAGCTGATCCACGACGTGGCGATCCAGAACCTGCCGGTGGTCTTCGCCATCGACCGCGGTGGCCTGGTCGGCGCCGACGGCGCCACCCACCACGGCGCCTTCGATTTTTCCTATCTGCGCTGCATCCCCAACCTGGTGGTGATGGCGCCCAGCGACGAGAACGAATGCCGGCGCATGCTCAGCACCGGGCTGACGCTGCAGCAGCCCAGCGCCGTGCGCTACCCGCGCGGCAACGGCAGCGGCGCGGCGCTGGACGCCGAACCCCGGCCGCTGGCGCTGGGCAAGGGCCGCATCGTGCGCGAGGCCATGGGCCGGCGCCGGCCGCGCGTGGCGCTGCTGGCCTTCGGCTGCATGGTGCAGCCGGCGCTGGAGGCCGCCGAGATCCTCGACGCGGTGGTGGCCGACATGCGCTTCGTCAAGCCGCTGGACACCGAGCTGATCCTGGAGCTGGCCAACGAGAACGACCTGCTGGTCACGCTGGAGGACAACGTGCGCCTGGGCGGCGCCGGCTCGGCGGTCAACGAGGCCCTGCAGGCTCAGCACCTGCCGGTGCCGGTCCTCAATCTGGGGCTGCCGGACCACTTCGTGGAACACGGCACGCGCGAGGAACTGCTGGCCCAGGTGGGGCTCGATGCCACCGGCATCCTGCGCAGCATCCAGAAGCGCCTGCGCGCCAAGGATCTGGACGAGAGCGCGGAGAAGCGCCGCCTCGGCTGAGGCGGCGCCGCAGTTCCGCTCAGGTCGAGAAGGCGATCCGCTCGCGCCGGTAGAACGCCGTGTTGGCGGCGGCCAGGCCCAGGCCGGCGAGCAGGGTGCTGAGGGTTGCCACCAGGGCCGCGACGGGATCCACGCCCTCGCCGCGCAGCAGCGCATCACAGAGCAGGCTCTGGCCGTAGATCGGGATCGTCATCATCCACAGCTGCGCCTTCACCGGAAACAGCAGCAGCGCCACGCTGGGAACGATGGGCAGGATCATCACGATGCCGATGTAGGTCTGCGCCTCGCGAAAGCTGCGGCTGAACGAGGCCACCAGCATCTGCAGGCCCGCCACCGGCAGGGCGATGGGCGCCACCAGCAGCCCCAGCTGTAGGGCGAGCAGGGGCGTGAAGCGGATATCCAGGGCCTGCGGCGCCTGCGCCGCGGCGGCCGGCACCAGGGTACTGAAACCGGCCAGCGTGATCAGCAGCGCCAGCAGGGCGAAGGCCACCACCGCCAGCAGCTTGCCCAGCACCAGGTCCAGGCGCGCCGCCGGCACGATCAGCAGCGGTTCCAGCGACTGGCGCTCGCGCTCCCCGGCCGTTCCGTCTATGGCCAGATACATGCCGCCCACCAGCATCGCCAGCATCAGGAAGTAGAACAGCATCGCCAGCAGCACCGCGCCCTGCGCGGCGGGCGTGGAGAGATCACGGTCCACGATCTGCAGCGGCCGCATGACCTGCGGACTCACGCCACGCGCCTGCAGGCGCAGCGCGCCATTGAGTGCCGCGTAGGCCTGCAGCTGGGCACGGGCGCGCTCCACGCTGGCCCCTGCCTCGCGCCGGGTGGCGTCGAAGACCAGGTCCACCCGCGCCGGCTCGCCGGCCGCCCACTGCGCCGGATAGGCAGCGGGGATCACCAGCACCAGGTCGTGGTGCCGTTCCCGCACGGCCTGCTCCACATCCTCCGGCGCGGGCTCGATCTGCACGCCCTCGCGGCGCAGGTGGGCCAGCAGATTGGGCGCGTGCTCCGCGCCCGCCACCGGCAGGCTCAGGGGTTTGTCGGCCTTCTCCAGCTGCTGCGGCAGCACCACCGTGATCATGAAGACGAAGAACAGCGGCATGCCCACCGGCACCATCAGCAGCGAGGACAGCACCGCGCGCCGGTCGCGCAGGTTCTCGCGGATCTCCTTGAGGCAGACCACCCAGGCGGCGCGGCTCATGCCATCAGCCCTTCGGCCGAGCCGATGATCCGCACGAAGGCGTCCTCGAGGCTGGTCTCGCCGGTCTGTGCCCGTAGCGCCTCGGCCGTCCCGGCGGCGACCACGCGCCCCTGATGGATGACCACGATGTGGTCACACAGCGCCGCCACCTCCTGCATGATGTGGCTGGACAGCACCACGCAGCGCCCGGCGGCGCGCTGTTCGCGCAGGAAGGCGCGCAGCGCGCGGGTGGACATCACGTCCAGCCCGTTGGTGGGCTCATCGAGGATGAGGTTCTGAGGCATGTGCACCAGCGCGCGGGCGATGGCGGTCTTGACCCGCTGCCCCTGCGAGAATCCCTCGGCGCGCCGGTGTTCGATGGCGCGCATGTCCAGGGCGTCGAGCAGCGCGTCGGTGCGGGCGCGCAGCAGCTGCGGGTCCAGGCCCTGCAGGCGGCCGAAGTACTCGATGTTCTCTCGTGCGCTCAGGCGCCGGTACAGGCCGCGCGCGTCGGGCAGCACGCCGAGGCGGCGGCGTGCCCCGACCGGATCGCGTCCCGCATCCACGCCATCCACGCGTACCTGGCCGTGGTCCGGCCGCAGCAGGGTGTAGAGCATGCGCATCGCCGTGGTCTTGCCGGCGCCGTTGGGGCCGAGCAGCCCGGTGATCTGCCCGTCGTGCGCCGTGAAGCTCAGGCCCGCCACCGCCTGTACGGCGCCGAAGCGCCGGTGCAGATCCATTGCCTCGATCATGGTCCCGCTCCCAGATAGGTCTCGAAGGCCGGCAGGCCGTCCAGTGCATCCAGGCAGGCGGCGTCCAGCGCGGCCGGCTGCAGCTGTTCGACGAAGCGGCGTACCAGGCGCGGCATGCAGCCGCGGTTGAGCACGATGTGTCCCTGCCCCGGCGCCAGCAGCTGGCGGCTGTTGGGCAGATCCGCGGCCACCTCGGCGGCGTAACGCGGCGGCGTCACCGGATCGTATTCGCCGGACAGGAGCAGGACCGGAGTCCGGGCGCGTACCGGCTGCTTGAAGTCCGCGGCCAGTTCGCCGCGCGGCCAGACCGCGCATTGCGCTTCGGCCAGTTCCTGGCCAGTTTCGCCGAGCAGGGTGGCCGCGTCTTCGGGGCGGCGCTGGAGAAAGGGCGCGTCTTCGGTGCACAGCACGCTCAGCTCCATTCCGTGGGCCAGCTGGCCTTCCAGGCTGTCGATCAGCAGCTGTGCCTGGGCCATCAGCGCCTGCGGCCGGCCCTGGTCGGCCTCGTGCAGCAGCAGGGGCAGCAGCGCCACCGACTCCGGCGCATAGGCAAACAGCCGCACCACGGCCTTGAGCAGATCTTCGCTGAGCAGCTCCTCGCGCGGCGTATGGCGGCGGGGGTCGGCGTAGCGCACGCGCAGGGGCTGCTGCCGCAGGCGTTCGCGCAGCCGCGTCAGCAGCGCGTCCAGTGGCCCAAAGCGCTGATGGCAGGAGGCGGATGCGGCGCAGCGGGCAAACTGCGCGGCGAGGGCCTGCTCCAGGTTCTGCGCATGATCCTGCAGCAGCGCCAGCCGCGGCGGCACCACGCCATCGAGTACCGCGCTGCGGATCGCCTGCGGATGCCGACGCAGGTATTCCAGCGCCACGCGGGTGCCGTAGGAACCGGCCAGGAGGTTGAACTGCGGGATCCCGAGCGTCTGGCGCAGCGTCTCCAGGTCGCGCACATAATCGGCGGTGGTGTAATACCGCAGGTCAGCGCGTTCACTGAGGGTTTGGCGGCAGTCCAGGGCCTGCGCACGCAGGGCGGCGGAGCTGAGCTGCGTGGCGTCCCGCCAGTCCGGCAGCGCACAGGCCAGGCGGTTGGAGCCGCCAGTGCCGCGCTGGTCGAGCAGGATCACGTGACGGTCGCTGCGCAGTCCCTGCAGGGCGGAGGCCAGCAGCGGATAGGACTGCAGCGCCGACTGGCCGGGGCCGCCGGCGAGGAAGACCAGCGCGTCCGGCTGGGGGCGGCTGCCGCGCGCCGGTAGCCAGGCTACCGCCAGCTCGATCTGCCGCCCCTGCGGCGCGGCCGGATTCTCCGCCACGCGCAGCCGCGCACAGCGGGCGGCGAGTACCGGAACCCCCTCCCCGCCCAGCTCGCAGGCGTGGAAGTCCAGTGCGCCGAGCCGGTGGCCATCACCCGGCGGAGCCTGGGCTGTGACGGTGCCGCTGGCCAGCAGCAGGACGAGCCCCGGCAGGAGGGAAAGGTTCATGACGACTCCGGAAAGAACAGCTCTTCGATACGGCAGTGGAACAGCACTGCCAGCTTGAAGGCCAGCGGCAGGCTGGGATCGTACTTGCCGGTCTCGATGGCATTGACGGTCTGGCGCGAGACACCCAGCGCCGCAGCCAGCTCGGCCTGGGTCCAGCCCGCCGCGGTGCGACGCTCGCGGACGGCATTGTTCATGTATGGCGGCGCCGCGCGATGATCCAGCCCAGGCCGAAACCCAGGCCCAGCACCAGCAGGGTCCAGGCCGGCGACAGGCGCGCGTGGCCCAGCACGTGCTCCCGCACCAGCTGCAGCGCGCACCAGCCGATGGCCAGCACGCAGGATGCGAACATCGCTTCCAGGTAGATCAGGCGCTGCAGCTCGTCCAGGCGGCGCAGGTTGCGCAGCTCGATCCAGAACCCGGCGCCGATCGCCGCCAGCACCGGCAGCACCGCCGCCCAGCGCCGGGGATCAGCCTGCGGCAGGCCCTGCACCGCACGCACCACGACTTCCATCACCAGCAGAAACAGCACGAACCACAGCCCGTATTCCTTCCAGTAGCGCCGGTCGTAGAGCATGCTCAGAGCCCGCGCGCGGCGTCACGGGCGGCGAGCCGGGCTTCCAGCTCGGCGATGCGTGCCAGGGCCGCCGGCAGCGAGGGGTCTGCGCGCGAGCGCAGCTCGCGCCTGAGCCAGGGCAGGAGGTAACGGCCGCAGGCCTGCCAGAACAGCGCGCAGCAGACCAGATAACAGACCAGCAGCAGTTTCAGCACGGCAGGCAATTCGGCCACGGCGACCCCCGATGTAAAGCGACGTTGACAAAGCCTAGTGGCCCGCCCGTACGCTGTCAACTTTGCTTGACTTCGTCTTCCGGCCGCCAGGCCAGCTGTCCACGCAGGCGCACCACGTCGCCGACGATCAGCAGGCTGGCGCCTGCCACCTGCGCCGCCGCGACCCGGGCCGGCAGCTCCGCGAGCGTGGCGGCGATGACGCGCTGCCGCGCTCGCGTGCCCTCCACGATCAGCGCGGCCGGCCGCTGCGGCGGCGCGCCGTGCGCGATGAACTGCCGGCACAGCTCGTCCAGCGTGCCCAGACCCATGTACACCACCACCGTCTGGCCGCGCCGGGTGAGCGTGTCCCAGGGCAGGCTCAGCTGCCCGTCGGCGCGCGCGTGGCCGGTGACGAAGATGCAGGTCTGGGCATGGTCGCGGTGGGTCAGCGGAATGCCGGCGTAGGCGGC
>JBKHXN010000058.1:0-28496 GCA_046565985.1 Gammaproteobacteria bacterium | reverse complement strand
GCATTGAGGCTTTCCGCCGAGGGCTTTGCGGATTCCGGGTCGGCCAGGCTGATGGCCGGCTCTTTCAGCAAGGCGCCGAGCACCACCGGATCAATGCGCCGGCCCAGGCGCTCGATCACCGCTTCGGCCAGGATGTATGAGCGTGCAACCAGTTCCAGCGCTTCATTGGCGAGCACTGCCCGATCACCGCCCGGGTGGAGTTGCGCATCTTTCAATGCCAGCCGCAGCAGGTATTCCTTGAGTTCGTGATCGTCCTTGAGGTAGCGCTCTTCCTTGCCATGCTTGACCTTGTAGAGCGGCGGCTGGGCGATATAGATGTGGCCGCGTTCCACCAGGTCGGGCATCTGCCGGTAGAAAAAGGTCAGCAACAGCGTGCGGATATGCGAGCCGTCCACGTCCGCGTCGGTCATGATGATGATGCGGTGATAGCGCAGCTTTTCCGGCTTGAACTCGTCCTTGCCGATGCCGCAGCCGAGCGCGGTGATCAGCGTCGCCACTTCGGCCGAGGACAGCATCTTCTCCAGCCGGGCGCGTTCGACGTTGAGGATCTTGCCCTTGAGCGGCAGGATGGCCTGGAAGTGGCGGTCGCGGCCCTGCTTGGCGGAGCCGCCGGCGGAATCGCCCTCCACCAGGAACAGCTCGGACTTGGCCGGGTCCTTCTCCTGGCAGTCGGCGAGCTTGCCGGGCAGGCCGGCCACGTCCAGCACGCTCTTGCGGCGGTTGAGTTCCTTGGCCTTGCGGGCGGCCTCGCGGGCGCGGGCGGCCTCCACCAGCTTGGCGGCGATGAGCTTGGCCTGGCGCGGGTTTTCCAGCAGAAAGTCCTTGAGCTTGTCGCCCACCACGGCGGAGACCACCGGGGTCACTTCCGAGGACACCAGCTTTTCCTTGGTCTGGCTGGAGAACTTGGGGTCGCGGATCTTGACGCTGAGGACCGCGGTGAGGCCTTCGCGGGTGTCGTCGCCGATCAGGCTGACTTTTTCCTTGCGGGTGATCCCCTCGGCTTCGAGATAGTCGCCCAGCACGCGGGTCAGGGCGTTGCGGAAGCCGGTGAGGTGGGTGCCGCCGTCCTTCTGCGGAATGGTATTGGTGAAGCAGAACATGCTCTCGGCATAGGAGTCGTTCCACTGCAGGGCCGCCTCCACCGAGACGCCGTCCACCTCCGCCTCCAGCGAGATCACGGTCTCGTGGATGGCGGTCTTGTTGCGGTTGAGGTATTCGACGAAGGCCTGGATGCCACCCTTGTATTCAAAGACATCTTCCCGGGCGCTGGCCTCTTCGCGGAGCACGATGCGCACGCCGGAGTTGAGGAAGGACAGCTCGCGCAGGCGCCGCGCGAGGATTTCGTAGTGGAATTCGCGGTTGGTGAAGGTCTTGGCGCTGGGGTAGAAGCGCACGGTGGTGCCGTGGCTGTCGGTGGGTTCCAGGCGCTGCAGGGGCGCGACCGGCTCGCCGTAACGGTATTCCTGGCGGTGGCGGTAGCCTTCCCGGCAGATTTCCAGCTGCAGCAGCTCCGACAGGGCGTTGACCACCGACACGCCCACTCCGTGCAGACCGCCCGAGACCTTGTAGCCGCTGCCGCCGAACTTACCGCCGGCGTGCAGCACGGTCATGATCACCTCGGCGGCCGACCGGCCCTCCTCGGCGTGGATGTCCACGGGAATCCCGCGGCCGTTGTCCTGCACGGAGACGCTGCCGTCGCTGTGGAGGATGACCAGGATTTCCGAGCAATAGCCCGCCAGGGCCTCGTCTATGGCGTTGTCCACCACCTCGAACACCATATGGTGCAGGCCGGTGCCATCGTCGGTGTCGCCGATGTACATGCCGGGCCGCTGCCGGACGGCCTCCAGCCCGCGCAGAACCTTGATGGAAGAGGAGTCGTACTGTGCTGCCGCTTGATTCGGTTGGGTCATGGTCTAGGGTCTCGGCGACCTCCCGATTTTAGCACTGCCGGACCCGGCCATGTTCCACGTGGAACAGTCGCAGGTCCGGCAGCCGGGTGAGTCCGGCGGGGGGCTCGAAAGAGGTGATGAAGCGCTGGCCCGGGTAGCGCCCGAAGCGCTCCAGCAGGCGCGCCTGGTAGGTCTGGGCCAGTTCGGCGGTGAGGTCGTCCACCAGCAGCACGGGATGGCCGCGGCCCTGTTCGCCGATCTGCGTGGCCTGCGCCAGCAGCAGCGCCGAGATCAGCAGCTTCTGCTGGCCACGGCTGATGCGCCCCTTGATCTGGTGGCCGTCCAGCCGGACCCGGAATTCCATGCGGTGCGGCCCTTCGCCGGTGCTGCCCAGTCGCAGATCGCGGGACAGTCCCTGCCGCAGCGCGGTGGCCAGGTCGGCCCGCTCCGGCCAGCCGCGGCTGAGCTCGATGCGCGCCTCGGCGCCCGGCAGCAGTTCGGCCAGCTCGGCCTGGAAGCGGGGCGTGAGTTGTTCCAGGTAATGCTGGCGGAGTTGGTGCAGCGCTTCGCCCTGGGTGACGAGCTCGGGGTCCCAGACCTGGATCTCTCTCGTGGGGCGCTGGTTGCGCAGGGCCAGGTTGCGCTGCCGCAATGCGCGCTGGTAACGCCGCCAGAGCGGCAGAAAGGAAGGTTCCACGTGGAACAATCCCCAATCAAGAAAGCTGCGGCGCTGCCCGGGCCCTTCCTGCACCAGGCGGTGCAGATCCGGTTCGAGGATCTGCGTGGGCATGCGGGCCGCCAGCGCCGCCGTGGTCAGGGTGGCTTCCTGCGAGCTGCCCATGCGCAGCCCCTCGGCAGCGCTCCATTGCAGGCCGATCTGTTCTTCCAGGCCGCGCGCATCCTGCAGCTGGACGGCGAGACGCCAATGGCGCCCGAGCGCGCCGGCCATCTCCGCCAGGTGTCCGGCACGAAAGGATTTGGCCCGGGCCGCGCAGTAAACCGCCTCCAGCAGCGAGCTCTTGCCGGCCGCGTTCTCGCCGGTAAAAAAATTGAGCCCGGCGCCAGGCGCCAGGCTCAGGTGTGCAAACAGGCGGAAATTCTCGGCCCGGAGCTGGGCAATCCGCATGCGCCGCTCAGAGCCGCATGGGCATGACGACGTACTTACTGGACGGGTCGTCCTGCGCCTGGATCAGGCCACTGGAGTCGGCATTCTTCAGGTCCATGATGAATTCCTCACTGCTCAGGGCACCGAGAGCGTCGAGCAGGTAATTCACGTTGAACCCGATCTCCAGGGCCGTGCCGGAGAACTCGACTTCCAGTTCCTCCTCGGCTTCCTCGTGCTCGGGATTGTGGGTCTGCAGCACCAGCCGGCTGCCTTCCAGCTGCAGCCGCACGCCGCGGAATTTCTCGTTGGAGAGAATCGCGGTGCGCGACAGAGCCCGGCGCACCAGCTCGCGGTTGGCCTGCAGGCGCTTGTCGCCCTTCTCCGGGACCACCCGCTCGTAGTCCGGGAAGCGCCCGTCGATGAGCTTGGAGGTCATGCGGATCACGTCGAGATCGGCCTGCAGCTGTCCGCCGCCGATGCGCAGGGTGATGGGGTTGTCGCTGTTGTCGAGCAGGCGCAGCAGTTCGAGGATGGCCTTGCGCGGCACGATGATCTGCTGCGGCTCGCTGATGCCGGTGTCCACCTGCAGCTCGGACAGGGCCAGGCGATGGCCGTCGGTGGCGACCGCGCGCACGCGTTTGGCGTTGATGTCGAACAGCGTGCCGTTGAGGTAGTAGCGCACGTCCTGCTGGGCCATGGCGAACTGGGTGCGCTCGATCAGGTTCTTCAGCGCGTTCTTGTTCAGGGTCAGCGTCTGGCCTTCCTTGAGCCCGCCCAGCGCCGGGAACTCCTCGGCCTTCAGGCAGGCCAGCGAGTAGCGGCTGCGGCCGGATTTCATGACCGCCTTCTCGCCGCTGGTCTCCAGGGTGATCTCCGCCCCTTCGGGCAGGCCGCGGCAGATGTCGTAGAGCTTGCGGGCCGGCAGCGTGGCCCGGCCGGGCGCCAGGTTCTGCACCCGGGCACGGCTCTCGAGTTCGATCTCCAGATCGGTGGCCGTGACGATCAGCTCATCGTCGCGGGTCTCGAGCAGAAAATTGGACAGGATGGGCAGCGTCTGGCGCCGTTCCACCACCCCGATGACCGCCTGCAGCGCGGTCAGCAGTTCATTTCTCCCCACTTGCAGTTTCATAGCGATACCTAATGAAAAGACTTGATTAATAGTGTCTATCTTTAATAGTAGGGCCGGCACGCAATTGTGGACCCTTCCGTTTTATCTATTTAAAACAATCATTTATATGAAAAAATCAGGGCTGGATTCCCCCTGCCCCGAAGGCCCGCAAGCTGTGCATAAGCCCTTGAAGAAAAATACCCACAGCTTGTTCCATCCCCTGTTCGCGGTCCAGGCGCCCGCCATGCACAGGCCGCGCACAGCTTGTCAGAATCCCAGCTGCCGGTGCAGGTTTTCATAATCTTCCCTGATCTTCAGATCCTCGGCCCGCAGCGCCACCACCTTGCGGCAGGCGTGCAGCACGGTGGTGTGATCCTTGCCGAACGCCTCGCCGATTTCCGGAAGGCTATGCTGAGTCAGCTCTTTGGACAAGGCCATGGCGATCTGCCGCGGCCGGGCCAGGGAGCGCGTGCGCCGCGGCGAGTTCAGATCCGTCACCCGGATGTTGTAGTACGCGGCCACGGTGCGCTTGATGTTGTCGATGGTCACCATGCGCTCGTAGGCGGCCAGCATGTCGCGCAGCGCGGTGCGGGCAAAGTCCACGGTCAGCGGCTCGCCGCGCAGGCGCGCGCTCGCCGAGAGCCGGTGCAGCGCCCCTTCCAGCTCGCGCACGTTGGAGCGGATGCGCTGGGCCACGAAGAACGCCACCTCTTCAGGCAGCTGCACGCGGTTCTGGTCTGCCTTGGACAGCAGGATGGCGACCCGGGTCTCCAGCTCCGGTGGCTCCACCGCCACCGACAGGCCCCAGGTGAAGCGCGACTTGAGGCGCTCGTCTATGCCGTCCACGTCCTTGGGATAGCGGTCGCAGGTCAGCACGATCTGCTTGCGGCCATCGATCAGCGCGTTGAAGGTGTGAAAGAACTCCTCCTGGGTCCGCTCCTTGTGGGCAAAGAAGTGGATGTCGTCGATCAGCAGTGCGTCGAGCGAGCGGTAATAGCCCTTGAACTCATCCTGCCGGCCATGACGGATGGCGGCCACCATGTGATTGAGCCACTGTTCCGCGCCCAGATAGGCGATTCGCAGACGCGGGTTCAGCGCCAGCAGGTGGTTGCCCACGGCGTGCATCAGATGGGTCTTGCCCAGGCCCGACTCGCCATAGATCAGCAGCGGGTTGTAGGCCGCCCCCGGGGTGTCCACCACATGCTGGGCGGCGGCGCGCGCCTGGGAATTGGATTTGCCCTCGATGAAACTGGCGAAGGTATAGCGGCTGTCCAGCCGCGCGGAGAGGGGCGCGCTCAGTTCCTCGTCGGGCGCCGGAGCGCCGGGGGCCGTGACCGGCCGCGGCGGGGCCGATTCGGCGTTGCCGATCGCCACGTCCACCCCTTCCGGGCCGCCGGTCCTGCGCAGGGCCTGGCGGATGTGCGTCAGGAACTCGCTGCGCACCCGCTCCAGCACGATGCGGTTGGGAGCCAGCAACAGCAGCTGGTCGGCACTGGAGATCGGGTGCAGCGGCCGGATCCAGGTATTGAGATCACGGTCGCTCAGCTCCCCTTCCAGCCAGCGGATGCACTGGCTCCAGATATCCTCGGTCTGCATGCGATGTGGTGCGTTTTATAGGTTGAAATGGCGGGCTTCCGGGCACCCAACGGATGTCCCCGCCGACGACCGGGAGACCCCGAAGGGGGGACAGTGTATGCGCCCGGCCGCCGCTTATCCACAAGCGCCCCGCAGACCTCGCCTTGCGGGCCAGGGACGCATTCATTACACTCTGCGCCCTTTTCAATTCAGCAGCAGAGCCGTGTCATGAAAGAAGGCATACACCCCAATTACGATTACGTCGTCTTCAAGGACGCCGCAGCGGATTACACCTTCCGCGTGCGCTCCACCATGACGAGCAAGGACAAGATCGTGTGGGAAGACGGCAAGGAATACCCGCTGGTCAGCCTCGACACCTCTTCCAAGTCCCACCCCTTCTACACCGGCAAACGCCAGGTGCAGGACGTGGGCGGCCGCGTGGACCGCTTCAAGAAGCGCTACGCCGGAAACTGAGCTGCGTGTGGCTCCCGTCACAAGGCCGCGCTCCGAGCGCGGCCTTGCTGTTTTGGGGCACTGACGGCACTATCGCCGCCCTGCGAACCCCACCGCGCATCCAGGCAGTTGGCACTGCGCCGCGTCCATGAACGATCCCTTCAAGCAGTCCGCGCTGGACTACCACGAATTCCCCCGCCCGGGGAAACTCGGCATCGCCATCACCAAGCCGGTGTCCACCCCCACCGATCTGGCCCTGGCCTACTCGCCCGGCGTGGCGGAGCCGGTGCTCGCCATCCAGGCCGACCCTGACGCCGCCTACCGCTACACCGCCAAGGGCAACCTGGTGGCGGTGATCTCCAACGGCACCGCAGTGCTGGGCCTGGGCAACTGCGGCGCGCTGGCGGGCAAGCCGGTGATGGAGGGCAAGGCGGTCCTGTTCAAGAAGTTCGCCGATATAGACGTGTTCGACATCGAGGTGGACGCCGCCGAGCCGCAGGCCTTCATCGACACCGTGGCGCGCATCGCCCCCACCTTCGGCGGCATCAATCTGGAAGACATCGCGGCGCCGGCCTGCTTCGAGATCGAAGACCAGCTGGTGCAGCGCTGCGACATCCCGGTATTCCACGACGACCAGCACGGCACCGCCATCGTGCTCTGCGCCGGTCTGCTCAACGCTCTGGCCCTGCAGGGCAAGCGCATCGAGGACGTGCGCATCGTCTGCGTGGGCGCCGGCGCGGCGGGGATTGCCTCCATGCGTCTGGCACTGCAGCTCGGTGCCCGGCGCGAGCATCTCTGGCTGGTGGACCGCAAGGGAGTGATCGCCACCGACCGCAGCGAGCTGACGGCGGAGAAACGCGAATTTGCCCAGCCGCCCTCGGAGCGCAAGACCCTGGCCGGGGCGCTGGCGGGGGCCGACGTGTTCATCGGACTCTCCGGCCCCGGCCTGTTGCGCGAGGAATGGCTGATGCTGATGGCCGAGAGGCCGGTGGTCTTCGCCCTGTCCAACCCGGTGCCGGAAATCCTCCCGGAAGTCGCCCGCCGCGTGCGCGCCGACGCGATCATCGCCACCGGCCGCAGCGACTACCCCAACCAGGTCAACAACGTGCTGTGCTTTCCCTTCCTGTTCCGCGCCGCACTGGACGTGCGGGCACGGTTCATCAACCAGCCGATGAAGATCGCCGCGGTGCAGGCCCTGGCGCAGCTGGCGCGCGAGCCGCTGCCGGCCGAGGTGCTAGCCGCCTACGGGCAAAAGTCGTTATCCTTCGGCGCGGAATACATCATTCCCAAACCGCTGGACCCCCGCTTGCGCACCGCCGTCAGTGCGGCCGTCGCCCGAGCGGCCGTGGACAGCGGCGCTGCCCGTCTGCCGTATCCGTCGCACTACCCTGCCTGAGAGGACGCATTCATGAGCACGCCCACCTACAGCCTCATCAACAATGAGACTGGCGAGAAGATCGAACTGCCGGCCGTGCGCGGCACCCTGGGCCCGGTGGGCCTGGACGTGGGCAAGGTGTACGGCAAGGCGGGCGTGTTCACTTACGATCCGGGCTTCACCTCCACCTGCTCCACCCAAAGCAGCATCACCTACATCGACGGCGACGAGGGCATCCTGCTCTACCGCGGCCACCCGGTGGACCAGCTCGCCCAGCACTGCACGTTTCTGGAGGTCGCGTACCTGATCCTGCACGGCGAGCTGCCCAACAAGGCGCAGCTGGAAGAGTTTGATTCCAACATCCGCCGCCACACCATGATCAACGAGTCCCTGAAGGGATTGTTCGGCGGTTTCCGCTACGACGCCCACCCGATGGCCATGCTCACCGGCGTGGTCGGCTCGCTCTCGGCCTTCTATCACGACACCACCAACAACAAGGATCCGCGGCACCGGGAGATTTTTGCCCACCGCATGATCGCCAAGATCCCGACCATTGCCGCGGCCGCCTACAAGCGCTACTTCGGCCAGCCGTTCATGTACCCGCAGAATCATCTGGACTACTGCTCCAACCTGCTGCACATGATGTTCGCGGTGCCCGCCGAGCCCTACCATGTGGACCCGGTGGCGGCCAAGGCGCTGGACGTGCTGTTCATCCTCCACGCCGACCACGAGCAGAACGCCAGCACCAGCACCGTGCGCATGGCCGGCTCCACCGGCTGCAACCCCTACGCCGCCATCGCCTCCGGCATCGCCGCCCTGTGGGGCCCGGCGCACGGCGGCGCCAACGAGGCGGTGCTGCGCATGCTGGAAACCATCGGTGACGTCAAACACGTCCCGGCCTACATGGAAAAGGTCAAGGACAAGAACTCCAACGTGCGCCTGATGGGCTTCGGCCACCGCGTGTACAAGAACTTCGACCCGCGCGCCACCATCATCCGCGAGCAGTGCCACAAGGTGCTCAAGCACCTGGGCAAGGAGAACGACCCGCAGCTCGAACTGGCGCTCAAGCTCGAGGAGATCGCCCTGTCGGACGATTACTTCAAGGAACGCAAGCTCTACCCCAACGTCGATTTCTACTCCGGCATCATCTACAAGGCGCTGGGCATCCCGGTGAACATGTTCACGCCGATGTTCGCCGTGGCGCGCACCGTGGGCTGGGTATCGCACTGGATCGAGATGATCAGCGACCCCGGCATGCGCATCGCCCGCCCCCGCCAGGTCTATACCGGCGCGCCGGCGCGCGACGTGGTGCCGCTGGCCCAGCGCAAGTAAGCCGGCCCTAAGCGGATCCGGCCAGCAGGGCTTCCACCTCCGCCAGCCGCGCGCGGCGGAACGGCCGGCCGTCCACCGGGCATAGCGGTGCCCGCCGGCGGGCGCTCTCGGGCAGGACCGCCAGGTCCACACCCAGTCCGGCGGCGGTGAAACAGCACAGCGGCACGGCGACGCGCGCGCCGTCCGGGTAGTGGTACACGCGCTCATCGCTGTCGAAGCGGATGCCCAGATCCAGCAGGCGCAGGTCCAGGGCTTCGGCCGCGTCGGAGAAAGCCTGCAGCTGCACGCGGTGCGCCGGCGTGATGGCGCCGCTCAGGGCGCCGCCGACCAGGCAGGGGTCAAAGCCGGCGAGCAGCCGCATCACCGAGACCGCCGCCGCGCGCATGGCGTGCAGCTGCTGCAGGTAGGTCTGGCCGCCGAACAGCTGCTGGTGGCGGATCACCGCGTCGCGCACCCGGGCACTGTCGGGCAGACTGGCGCGCGGGCCCAGACCCAGGCGCGCCGCCGCCTTGAGCTTGGCCTGCCGGTAGTCGGTGAGCTGCTCCTCGCAGAGGATTCGCGCCGCCGCCTCGATCAGTTCGCGCGGGTCATGGGTCATGATCGGGTGCCAGGGCCTGTTAACACTGAGGGGATCGCCGCGGCCGAGTCGGTTCTGGCCCTAGAACAGGTCTTCGAGTTCCGGCGGCGGCTGCTCGTCAACCGGGGCGTCCTCGTCCGGCTCAGGGATGCGCGACTGCTGCACCACCTCGAACATCGCGCGGCTGTCGCCCGCCGCCGCCAGCTTGCCGTTGAGGGGATTGATGCGCACGCTCACCAGCCCGGCGGGACGCGGCAGGATCTCCTGGGGTACCCCCTTGAGCGCGATACGCATGTAGTCCATCCAGATCGGCAGCGCGGCGCGGCCGCCCACTTCGCCGCGTCCGAGCGGCTGGGGCTGGTCGAAGCCGACCCAGGCGACCGCGACCTCGGTCTTCTGGTAGCCGGCAAACCAGGCGTCGGTCTCCTCGTTGGTGGTGCCGGTCTTGCCGGACAGATCGCTGCGGCCGAGCTCACGCACCTGGGCGGCGGTGCCGCGCTGGGTGACGTCGCGCAGCATGTCGCTGACCAGCCACACGATGGCCGGATCCACGGCCGGTGCGCTGGCTGCGGGTGGTGCGCCCTCGGCGCGGGCCGCCTCGACCACGCGCGCTTCGGCGCAATCGGTGCAGGCCCGCACCGGCTCGGCGGTGAAGAGCACCTGGCCGTCGGCATCACGGATTTCAGCGATGAAGTAAGGGTCGACCACGAAGCCGCCGTTGGCCAGGGTGGCATAGCCGCGCGCGATTTCCAGCGGCGTATAGACCGCGCTGCCCAGCGCCATGGTCAGGTCGCGCGGCAGCCGGTCCTGGGGCAGGCCGAAGCGGGGAATGTAGTCGCGCGCATAGCCGATGCCGATGGCCTGCAGCAGGCGGATCGAGACCAGATTGCGCGAGGCGACCAGCGCCTCGCGCAGGCGCGTCGGGCCATAGAACTTGCCGCTGTAGTTCTGCGGACGCCAGGCCGATTCCAGCGCCACGTCGTCCAGCACCACCGGCGCGTCGAGGATCACCGAAGCCGGCGTGAATCCGTACGCCAGACCCGCCGCGTAGAGAAAGGGCTTGAACCCGGAGCCCGCCTGCCGCCGCGCCTGGGTGGCGCGGTTGAACTTGCCGGTGAAGAAGTCATAGCCGCCGACCAGAGCCTGGATGGCGCCGTCGCGCGGATCCAGCGCCACCAGCGCGGCCTGGGCCAGCGGCGCCTGCACCAGCTGCCAGCCCGTGCCCTGTGCGCGCAGCCGCACGATGTCGCCGCGCTTGAGCAGCTCGGGGCCGGGCTCGGGGATCCAGGCATAGGCCTCGGGCCCCAGGTCGAGCAGCCCGCCCGCGTAGAGCACCCGCAGCCGCTCGGGGGTATGGCTCACCACCGCGGCCGGTTCCAGGCCCGGCAGGCTGGGCAGCGCGGCCAGGGCCTGACGGACCTCGCCCTCGCCCTGCTCGCTGAGCAGTTCGGCGGGCAGGCGCGCTTCCGCGCCGCGCCAGCCCTGCCGCTGGTCGTAGTCCAGCAGCCCCTGGCGCAGCGCCGCCACGGCGGCGGCCTGTTTGCGCGAGTCCAGCGTGGTGGTGACGGTATAACCCTGGGTGTAGGCCTGCTCGCCATAGCGCTCGTAAAGATCGGCGCGCACCATCTCGGCGAGGTAGTGGGCGTCCACTTCCACCCGCGGACGATAGGGGTGCACGGTCACCGGCTCGGCGAGCGCCGTTTCATAGTCCAACGGCTGGATATGGCCGCTGTCGCGCATGCGCCGGAGCACGTAGTCGCGCCGTTCGCGGGCGCGTTCCGGGCTGGCGACCGGGTTGTCGCGCGACGGCGCCTTGGGCAGGCCGGCGATTACCGCCATCTCCGACAGGCTGAGCTCCTGCGGTCGTTTGTCGAAGTACACCAGCGCGGCAGCGCCGACCCCGTAGGCCCGCTCGCCGAGAAAAATCTTGTTGAGATACAGCTCGAGGATCTCTTCCTTCCGCAGCTCGCGCTCGATCTTGAACGACAGCAGGATCTCGCGGAACTTGCGCGTGAAGGTTTTCTCGCTGCTGAGGAAGACGTTGCGCGCCAGCTGCATGGTGATGGTCGAGCCACCCTGCGATTTCTCTCCGGTGCGCAGGAAGCGCAGCGCCGCGCGCAGCAGGCCCTGCATGTCCACCCCGCCATGCTCGAAGAAGCGCTCGTCCTCGGCGGCCAGAAAGGCCTGCACCAGCAGCGGCGGAAACTCCGGATAGGCCAGGACCGCGCGGCGCTCGGCGCCGAACTCGCCGATCAGCACGCCGTCACGGCTCAGCACCCGCAGCGGCACCGACAGCTGCAGGTCGCGCAGGGCGGCGACACTGGGCAGGCCGCGCTCCAGCTGGCGCACCACGAGGTAGGCCGCCGCCGCGCCCAGCAGGCTCAGAACCACGGCCAGGACGAACAGGAAGCGGAGCAGTTTGCGGGCGGAGAATGGAGTGGGCATGGGACGAAACGAGAAGCGCGTCAAGAATTGCCCCCATCTTATCCAGTTACTTCAGATGTTTGCGGGGCAAACTTCGAGTTGCATTGTAGAAATGTTCCGCTATATTACGAATCAATGCGGGCCAAGTCACTTGATCCAGGCCCGTCTATCCAAGGGTGCGCGAGGGGCGTATGTCCATCATGCGGGGACTGTTCGGCAAAGAAAGCCAGGAGTTGATCGGGCTGGACATCAGTTCCAGTTCGGTGAAGCTGCTGGAGCTGTCCCGCAGCGGAGACCGCTACCGGGTCGAGTCCTACGCGGTCGAGCCGCTGGCGCCCAATCTGGTGACCGACAAGCAGATCACCGATCCCGAGGGCGTCGGCCAGGCCATTGCCCGCGCCGTGGCCCGCGCCGGGACCCGCACCCAGCAGGCGGCGGTGGCCGTGGCGGGCGCCTCGGTGATCAGCAAGGTCATCCAGATGCCGGCCAGCCTCAAGGAAGACGATCTCGAGGAGCAGATCAAGGTCGAAGCCGACCAGCACATTCCCTACCCCATCGAGGAAGTCAGCGTCGACTTCCAGGTGCTGGGCCCCAGCGAGCGCAGCGAAGACCTGGTGGACGTGCTGCTCGCCGCCTGCCGCAAGGAACAGATCGAAAGCCGCGTGCTGGCGCTGGAGATTGCCGGCCTCAAGCCGCGCATCGTGGACATCGAAGTCTACGCCATGGAAAACGCCTGCCAGCTGCTGCGCCAGGACATGCCCAACCAGGGCGAGGACCAGACCATCGCGGTGGTGGACATGGGCGCCAGCAATACCTCCATCCAGGTCCTGCACAGCCTCAAGACCGTCTACACGCGCGAGGCCTCCTTCGGCGGCCGCCAGCTCACCGAGGACATCATGCGGGTCTTCGGCATGTCCTACGAGGAGGCCGGACGCGCCAAGCGCGCTGGCACGCTGCCCGACAATTACGAAGACGACGTGCTCAGCCACTTCATCGCCGACATGGCGCAGCAGGTTGACCGCTCGCTGCAATTCTTCTTCTCCGCCGCCGCGCAGTACCGCAGCGTGGACCAGATCATCCTCGCCGGCGGCTGCGCGCACATTCCCAACGTGGACCAGATCATCCAGCAGCGCCTCGGCATCCCCACCATCGTGGCCCGACCGCTCAGCGGAATGAGCGTGGCCTCGCGCGCCAAGCCCGGGCAGCTGGCCAAGGACGAGGCGGCGCTGATGATCGCCTGCGGCCTGGCCTCGCGCGCATTCGACGAGGCCCAGTGACATGTCAACCCGGATCAACCTGCTCGACTGGCGTCAGGAGCGCCGCGAACGCCGCAAGAAGCAGTTCTTCGCGCTGCTGGCAATGGGCGTGGTCGGCGCGGCCGGAATCGGCCTGTCGGTGATGATGCTGGTCAGCGCTGCGGTGGATCAGCAGAAGGCGCGCAACCAGTACCTGAAACGCGAGATCACCGAGATCGACCGCAAGATCCGCGAGATCGAGGATCTCGAGCGCACCAAGGCGAATCTGCTGGCACGCATGCGCGTGATCGAAGAGCTCCAGGGCAGCCGCGCCGCCACCGTGCATTTCTTCGACGAGATCGTCAACACGCTGCCCGAGGGTGTCAATCTGACCTTCGTCAAGCAGCAGGGCACCAATGTCACCATCGAGGGCCTGGCCGAGTCCAACAGCCGCGTCTCGACCTACATGAAGAACCTCGACGCCTCGCCCTGGTTTGACGACCCGCGTCTGGTCATCATCAAGAGCAGCGAGGGCGGAGGACGCCGCCAGAGCCAGTTCACCCTGCAGGTGAAGAACCTCACCAAGGCCGCGCTCAAGGCCCAGAGCGAAGGCGAAAGCCAGGCCGGGGAGCTGGTGGAATGAACGCACAGGAAATCATCGACGAGCTGCAAACGCTCGACATGAAAAACCCGGGCGGCTGGCCCCTCTACGCCCGCATCGGCGCGGTGGTGCTGGCGGCCGTCGCCATCCTTGCCGGCAGCTGGTTCGGCCTGATCGACCCCCTGCGCGAGCAGCTGGAAAAGGAGCGCCGCACGGAAGTCGGCCTGCGCCAGGAATTCGAGCGCAAGCAGAAGAAGGTCGCGGCGCTGGACGCCTACAAGGAACAGCTCAAGGAAATGGAGCGCTCCTTCGGCTCCATGCTGCGCCAGCTGCCCAGCAAGACCGAAGTGGCCAATCTGCTCAACGATATTTCCCAGACGCGCATCGCCTCGGGACTGGAGGAGGAGCTGTTCAAGCCCCTGCCGCAGATCCCGCGCGACTTCTACGCCGAGATCCCCAACCAGATCGTGGTCATCGGCAGCTATCACCAGATGGGCGAGTTCGTCAGCGGCATCGCCACGCTGTCGCGGATCGTGACCATCGAAGACGTCGAGATCAAGCCGGCGGGCAAGGGCGGCAAGCCCGGTGTCAGCAATCTGCGCATGCAGGCGCAGGCCAAGACCTACCGCTACCTGGATGACGAAGAGCTGGCTGCGCAGAAACCCAAGCCCGCACCGGGAGCCCGCAAGTGAAGCGCGCACTGGTCCGGCTGGTTCCGGTGGTCCTCGCGCTGGCGCTCGGCGCCTGCGGCGGCGGCATGGCCGATCTGGAGCGCTACGTCGCCGAGGTCAAGGCGCGCAAGTCCACCAAGATCGAGCCCATCCCGCAGATCAAGCGCTACGAGGCCTTCGCCTACATTCCCGGCGAGCGGCCCGATCCTTTCGTGCCCCCGCAACCCGAATCCGCGCGCAACTTCGGCGGTGATCCCAGCCTGCGGCCAGACCTCAACCGCAACAAGGAACCGCTGGAAGAATTCCCGCTCGATGCCCTGCAAATGATCGGCACCATCGAGATGAGCGGCCGCATGTATGCCCTGGTCAAGGCGCCGGACGGCGTGATCCATCGCGTTACAGGCGGCAACCACATGGGCCAGAATTACGGCGAGATCGTGGCCATTCAGGAGAGCGGCATCACGCTCAGAGAAATTGTCCCCGACGGCTTCGGCAGCTGGATGCAGCGCCCCGCCAGCCTCGCCCTGTCCGAGTAGTTTTCATTGGAGCGCCCGTCATGCGTACTCAACTAGATCTGCTGCAACACCGGGCCATCCGCCTGCTGGGCGCCCTGCTGCTGTTCTGCGGTGCGGCGCACGCGCAGGGCGACCGGGCCCTGCAGAGCGTGGACTTCGTGGCCCTGCCCAACGACCGCGTGCTGGTCACGCTGAACCTGTCCGAAGCCGCACCGGAACCGCTGAGCTTCACCGTGGAAAAACCGGCGCGCCTGACCGTGGACCTGCCCGGCACGCGCATGGCCGTGGCCGAACGCTTCCGCCGCATCGATCTGGGCGTTGCCCGTTCGCTGGCGGTGGCCGAGGCCCGCGGGCGTACGCGACTGGTCTTTGAGCTGGCCCAGCTCAGCCCCTACAACCTCCGCGTGGACGGCAAGCGCATCTATCTGGAACTCAACAGCGAAGCCGCGGGCGCTCCGCCGCCGCTGCCGGCCCCGCTGGCCAGCGGGGCCCCGGCGCCGGTGCCGCCGCCCAAGGTGGCGGTCACCAATATTGATTTCCGCCGCGGCGAGAAGGGCGAGGGCCGCATCGTGGTCACGCTGGCCGATCAACGCACCGCCGTGGACGTGCGCGAAGAAGGTGGCCGCGTCATCGCGCGGTTCCGCAACACCGCCATCGCGGCCCCGTTGCTGCGGCGCCTGGACGTGCTCGACTTCGCCACCCCAGTCAAGTACGTGGACGCCCGCAAGGCGGGCATGGACGGCGAGATCGTCATCACGCCCATCGAGAAAGCCGACTTTGAACACGTGGCCTACCAGACCGGCAACCAGTTCACGCTGGAGCTCCAGCCGCTGACCGCGGAGAAGATCGAGCAGCGCCGCCTGTCACGCCCGCAGTACACCGGCGAGCGCATCAGCCTGTCCTTCCAGAGCGTGGATGTGCGCGCGCTGCTGCAGATCATCGCCGACGTGGCCGGCACCAACATGGTGGTCAGCGACGGCGTGCGCGGCAACGTGGCCATGCGCCTGCAGAATGTGCCCTGGGATCAGGCGCTGGACATCATCCTGCGCACCAAGGGTCTGGGCATGCGCCAGCAGGGCAACGTCATGCTGGTGGCGCCGCTGGAGGAGATCGCCGCGCGCGAGAAGATCGAGCTGGAATCGCAGATCCAGAAGATCGACCTGTCGCCGCTGCGCTCCGAGCTGATCCAGATCAACTATGCACGCGCCGACGAAATCGCCCGCCTGGTGAAATCCGGCTCCAGCTCCATTCTCTCCGAGCGCGGCCAGGTCAACGTGGACGAGCGCACCAATACCCTGATCGTGCTCGACACCCGCGAGAAGATCACCGAGGTGCGGGACCTGATCGCGCGTCTGGACATTCCGGTGCGCCAGGTGCTGATCGAGTCGCGCATCGTCATCGCGCGTGACGACTACCGCAAGGAAATCGGCTCCCGCTTCGGCGTGACCGCGGTGGCCGAGCCGGGCTCCAACGGCCTGGTGACCACCAGCGGCACCCAGACGGCCACACAAGACCTGGTAAGTTCACAACCGCTGGCCATCGGCGCAATTAACCCAAGTACCAACTCCATAGATCGCTACAACGTCAATCTGCCCACCCCGGGTGGCCGATCCGGCGGCATTGGTCTGGCCATTCTGGGCGCGGATTTCCTGATCGACCTGGAACTCTCCGCGCTGCAGGAGGAAGGTCGTGGCGAGATCATCTCCACGCCGCGCGTGATCACCGCCAACGGCAAGAAGGCGTTTGTCGAGCAGGGGCGTGAAATCCCCTATCTCGAAGCCTCGTCCAGCGGCGCCACCTCCATCTCGTTCAAGAAGGCGGTGCTGAGTCTCACGGTGACGCCGCAGATCACGCCCGACAACCGCATCCTCATGGATCTGGACGTGACCAACGACGCGCAAGGCCAGAACGTGGCCCTGGGGCTGGGCACCGCGCCGGCCATCGATACCCGTCGTCTGAGCACCCAGGTGCTGGTCAAGACCGGCGATACCGTGGTGCTGGGCGGGGTCTTCGAACAGACCACCAGCGACGACCGCTCCAAGGTGCCGCTGCTGGGCGATATCCCCCTCATCGGCCGCCTGTTCAGCAACGACCGGCGCAACAACTCCAAGCGCGAACTGCTGATCTTCGTCACGCCCAAGACCCTGCAGGAAGGCCTGACGGTTGAATGAGTCCACCTGCCCCGGCGGCGGGCACCGCCGGGGCTGGATGCTAGACTGCATGGGCTCCCGCCCGGCCTGGCCGGGTGGCCCGTTCCGTCCGATGTGACCCGATGGCCCTCAAGCACAACATTTTCCTGATCGGCCCCATGGGGGCAGGCAAGACCACGGTCGGCAAACGGCTGGCGGAGAGCCGCGGCATGGAATTCCTCGATTCCGACCAGGAAGTGGAAGACCGCACCGGCGTGGATATCGCCTTCATCTTCGAGAAGGAAGGCGAGGAGGGCTTCCGCAAGCGCGAAAAGCAGGTGCTCAGCGATCTCACCGCACGCAGCAACATCGTGCTGGCCACCGGCGGCGGTTCGGTGCTCGATCCGGAAACCCGGCAGAACCTCTCGGCGCGCGGCTTCGTCGTCTATCTGCACGCCAGCGTCGAGCAGCAGCTGCACCGCACCGCGCGGACCGAGAACCGCCCGCTGCTGCAGAAGATCCACGACCGGCGCGAGGTGCTGGAGCGCCTGTTCAATCAGCGCGATCCGCTGTACCGCGAGATCGCCGACCTGGTGCTCGCCACCGACGGCCGCAACGCCCGCGTGCTGGCGCGCGAGATCGAAGACCACCTGGTGCGTCCCGCCACGGAATTCTGATGCGCACGCTGACGGTCGAACTCGGCGAACGCCGCTACCCCATCCACATCGGCCCCGGGCTGCTGGGCCGGGCCGAGAGTTACCGCGGCCTCGCCGGCCGGCAGGTCCGGGTGGTGACCGACGCCCACGTCGCCCCGCTGTATCTGGCCCCGCTGCTCGCGGCCCTGGGCCTGGACGAGGACGCTGCACTGATCCTGCCCGCCGGCGAAGGGGCCAAGACCTTCGCCACCGCGGAACGCATCCTCGACTGGATGCTCGCCGCCGGTCTGCACCGCGACGCCGTGCTGATCGCCCTGGGCGGCGGTGTGATCGGCGACATGGTGGGGTTTGCCGCCGCGCTGTACCAGCGCGGCATCGACTTCGTGCAGATCCCCACCACCCTGCTCGCGCAGGTGGATTCGGCGGTGGGCGGCAAGACCGCGGTCAACCACCCGCGCGGCAAGAACATGATCGGCGCCTTCCACCAGCCCAGCCTGGTGCTCAGCGATCTGGACACCCTGCGCAGCCTGCCCGCGCGCGAGCTGCGCGCCGGTCTGGCCGAGATCATCAAGTACGGCATGCTCGGGGATGCCGCCTTCTTCGCCTGGCTGGAGGAGCACCTCGACGCCCTGCTGGCGCTGGACGCCGGGCCGCTGGCCGAGGCGGTGGACCGCTGCTGCCAGATGAAGGCCCGCATCGTGGCACTGGACGAGCGCGAGCGGCTGGGCGGCGGGCCGCGCGCCCTGCTGAATCTCGGCCACACCTTCGGCCACGCCGTGGAAACCCACACCGGCTACACCCAGTGGCTGCACGGAGAGGCGGTGGGGTTGGGCCTGGTGATGGCCGCCGATCTCTCCGCGCGCCTGGGCTGGCTGGCGCCGCAGGACGCGGTCCGGTGCCACAAGCTGGTGGCGCGCGCCGGCCTGCCGCTGCGGCCGCCACCGGATCTGGATGCGGAGCGGTTTCTGCAATTGATGGGCCACGACAAGAAAGTGGCGGCCGGGCGCCTGCGTCTGGTGCTGCTGCGCGGTCTCGGCCACGCCGAGCTCTGTGCCGACTTTGACCCCGCGCAACTGCGCGCCACCCTCCAGCACTTCACCGGCTGAGGCGCCGGGCCCGCATGCACGCCGCGCTCGCCCCCTACGCCGCACAGGAAGCCGCCTCGCGCGGGCGCCGTTTCCCCGAGCCCGCGCCAGGCTACCGCAGCGAGTACCAGCGCGACCGCGACCGCATCATCCACTCCGCCGCCTTCCGCCGGCTGGAATACAAGACCCAGGTCTTCATCAATCACGAGGGCGATCTGTTCCGCACCCGCCTCACCCACTCGCTGGAGGTGGCGCAGATCGCGCGCACGGTGGCGCGCACGCTGCGCCTGCACGAGGATCTGTGCGAGGCCATCTCGCTGGCGCACGACCTGGGCCACACGCCATTCGGCCACGCCGGCCAGGACGCGCTCAACGCCTGCATGCGCGACTTCGGCGGCTTTGAGCACAACGCCCAGTCGCTGCGCGTGGTGGATGTGCTGGAGGACAAGTACGCCGAGTTCCCCGGCCTCAACCTGATGTTCGAAACGCGCGAAGGCATCCTCAAGCACTGCTCGGCACGCCGCGCGGCCGAACTGGGCGATGTGGGCGAGCGGTTCCTGCTGCGCCGCCAGCCCAGCCTGGAGGCGCAGCTGGCCAATCTCGCCGACGAGATCGCGTACCACAACCACGACATGGACGACGGCCTGCGCGCCGGCCTGCTCAGCGTGGAACAGCTGCGCAGCGTGCCCCTGTTCCAGCGCCACCACGAGGCGGTGCTGGCCCGCTACCGCCGGCTGACACCCAAGCAGGAGCGGCACGAGACCATCCGCCGCATCGTCAACACGCTGGTCGCCGACCTCACGGAAACCTCGCGCGCCCTGCTCGCCGAGGCCGCGCCGGCCGACATCGAAGCGGTGCGCGCCCAGTCCCGGCCGCTGATCGCCTACAGCGAAGCGCTCGCCGAGGAGAACCGCCAGCTCAAGCGCTTTCTCTACGACCAGCTCTACCGTCACCCGCAGGTCTATCGCATGGTGAGCAAGGCGCAGCGCGTGGTGCGCGAGCTGTTCGCCGCCTTCGTGGAAGACCCGCGCCTGCTGCCGCCCCAGTTGCACGGGCTGGTGGAGGCCGAGGACAACGGCCGCGCCACCGCCGGCTGCGCCCGCGTGGTGGCCGACTACATCGCCGGCATGACCGATCGTTATGCGCTGGACGAGCACGAGCGGCTCTTCGATCCGCGCCGTTTGCGATAGATTGTCACAGTTTTACTGCGACAGGCCGCCTCCGGGCGGCTTTTTGATTGACGCGACGGGCCACGCTTCTATAATCAGAATGTTGCACCGCAGCGATACGCCCCCGTACGCATCCCCCCACATGCAAGCGCCGCCATGCCGAGATGCAGGGCGAGGGGAATCGCCGCCCCAGAGCAGATGAGCCAGGTAAGACATATGACGACCCCGCACGGGCTTTACCGCCCCGAATTTGAACGCGACAGCTGCGGTTTTGGCCTGATCGCGCAGATGGACGACCAGGCCTCGCACGCGCTGGTGAAATCGGCCATCCAGGCCCTGGCGCGCATGACCCATCGCGGCGCGGTGGCCGCCGACGGCAAGACCGGCGACGGCTGCGGCCTGCTGATGAAAAAGCCCGACAAGTTCCTCCGCCGGGTGGCGCGCGAGGCGGGCATCGTCCTGGGCAGCGGCAATTACTGCGCCGGCAACATCTTCCTCTCGGCCGATGCCGCGCGCGCGCAGCGTGCCCGAGAGGTGCTGGCCGAATCCTGCACCGCACAGGGCCTCAAGCTCGCCGGCTGGCGCGTGCTGCCCACCGACGAATCCGCGCTCGGCGACGAGGCGCGGCGCACCCTGCCGCGCTTCGAGCAGGTGTTCATCAGCGCGCCGGCCAGCCTGCACAAGTTCGTCTTCGAGCTGAAGCTGTTCAAGGCCCGCCGTCGCGCCGAGAAAATCCTCGCCGCCGAGGGCGACGCCGATTTCTACGTCACCGCCCTGTCCTGCCGCCTGCTGGTCTACAAGGGGCTGGTGATGCCGGAGTATCTGCCGGTGTTCTTCCAGGACCTGAACAGCCCGGATCTGGAAAGCGCAATCTGCGTGTTCCACCAGCGCTTCTCCACCAACACCCTGCCCAAGTGGCGGCTGTGCCATCCGTTCCGCTACCTGGCGCACAACGGCGAGATCAACACCATCTCCGGCAACCGCAAGTGGGCGCAGGCGCGTGCGCGCAAGTTCGAATGCGGGGATCTGCCCAACATCGACGAGATCGCCCCGCTGGTGGAGATGAGCGGGTCCGATTCGCAGAGCCTGGACAACATGCTCGAAGTGCTGCTCGCCGGTGGCATGGACCTGTTCGCCGCCATGCGCGCGCTGATCCCGCCCGCCTGGCAGAACGTCGAGCATCTCGACCCCGACCTGCGCGCCTTCTACGAATACAACTCCATGCAGATGGAGCCCTGGGACGGGCCCGCCGGCGTGGTCATTACCGACGGCCGCTATGCGGTCTGCGCGACCGACCGCAACGGCCTGCGCCCGACGCGTTACGTCATCACCAAGAACCGTGTCATCACCCTGGCCTCGGAGATCGGCGTCAGCGACTACGCGCCCGAAGACGTGGTGGAGAAAGGCCGCCTGCGCCCCGGCCAGATGCTGGCCGTGGATACCGATTCCGGCGCCCTGCTGCGGCCCAGCGAGATCGACCGCATGCTCGCCGCGCGCCATCCCTACAAGCAGTGGCTGAAGAAGCACGTGCGGCGTCTGGAGGCCAGTCTCTCGGACGATCCGAATTCGCTGGACCGCCTGCAGCCCGCCGAAATCGCCGTGTACCAGAAGCTGTTCGCGCTGAGCAATGAAGAGCGCACCGAAGTCCTGCGCGTGCTCGCCGAGAGCGGCCAGGAAACCATCGGCAGCATGGGCGACGACACGCCGTTTGCCGCGCTGTCCATGCAGGTGCGTTCGCTGTATGACTACTTCCGCCAGCAGTTCGCGCAGGTCACCAACCCGCCGATCGACCCGCTGCGCGAGCAGATCGTAATGAGCCTGGAGTGCGCGCTGGGCTCGGAAAAGAGCATGTTCGATGAATCCCCCGACCGCGCCGCGCGCCTGCTGGTGGATTCGCCGGTGCTGTCGGAGGGCAAGTTCCGCAAGCTGCTGGCCGACGAGGTCTATGCCCACGAGGTGATCGATCTCAACTATGACCCGGCCATCGGCCTGGCCCAGGCGATCCGCAACATCTGTGACCAGGCGGTGGCCGCCGCCCAGAACGGCAAGGTGGTGCTGGTGCTCTCCGACCGGCGCATCGAGCGCGGCAAGATCCCCGCGCACGCGCTGATGGCCACCGGCGCGGTGCAGAACCGCCTGATCGCTGAAGGGCTGCGCTGCGACTGCAACATCGTGGTGGAAACCGCAACCGCGCGCGACCCGCACCACTTCGCCTGCCTGATCGGCTACGGCGCCTCGGTGATCTACCCGTATCTGGCCTACGCCAGCCTCTACGACATGCGCGCGCGCGGCGAGATCAGCGGCAAGGAGGCCAGCGCGCTGGCGCAGGCCTACCGCAAGGGCATCAACAAGGGCCTGTACAAGATCATTTCCAAGATGGGCATCGCCACCATCTCCAGCTACCGCGGCGCGCAGCTGTTCGAGACCGTGGGCCTGCACCAGGAAGTGGTGGATCTGTGCTTCGAGGGCACGGTCAACCGCATCCAGGGCGCGCGCCTGGCCGATCTGCAGGCCGAGCAGGAATCCCTGGCCGCCATCGCCTGGCTACCGCGCAAGACCGTGGAGCAGGGCGGCCTGCTCAAGTTCGTGCACGGCGGCGAATACCACGCCTACAACCCGGACGTGATCAACACCCTGCACGAGGCGGTGCGCAGCGGCAACTACGCCGATTACCAGCGCTACGCGGCGCTGGTGAACGAGCGCCCGGTCGCCGCGTTCCGCGACCTGCTGAGGTTCCGCCAGGGGGCGCAGCCGATTGCGCTGGATGAAGTCGAACCGATCGAGGCCATCCTCAAGCGCTTCGACTCCGCCGGCATGAGCCTGGGCGCGCTCTCGCCCGAGGCGCACGAGGCGCTGGCCACGGCCATGAACCGCCTGGGCGGACGCTCCAACTCGGGCGAGGGCGGCGAAGATCCCAAGCGCTACGGTACGGAGAAGAACTCCAAGATCAAGCAGGTGGCCTCCGGGCGCTTCGGCGTCACGCCCGCCTACCTGACCAGCGCCGAGGTGCTGCAGATCAAGGTCGCGCAGGGCGCCAAGCCCGGCGAGGGCGGACAGCTGCCCGGCGACAAGGTCAACGACCAGATCGCCGCGCTGCGCTACGCCAAGCCGGGGGTGGCGCTGATCAGCCCGCCGCCGCACCACGACATCTATTCCATCGAAGACATCGCGCAGCTGATCTTCGACCTCAAGCAGGTCAATCCCGCCGCGCTGGTCTCGGTGAAGCTGGTCAGCGGGCCGGGAGTGGGTACCATCGCCGCCGGCGTGGCCAAGGCCTACGCCGACCTGATCACCATCTCCGGCTACGACGGTGGTACCGGCGCCAGCCCCATCACCTCGGTGAAATACGCCGGCACGCCCTGGGAGCTGGGGCTGTCCGAGACGCACCAGACCCTCCGCATGAACGGCTTGCGCGAGAAAGTGCGCGTGCAGACCGACGGCGGCCTCAAGACCGGCGTGGACGTGATCAAGGCGGCGATCCTCGGCGCCGAGAGCTTCGGCTTTGGCACCGCGCCGATGGTGGCGCTGGGCTGCAAGTACCTGCGCATCTGCCACCTCAACAACTGCGCGACCGGCGTGGCCACGCAGAACAAGGTGCTGCGTCTGAAGCACTTCATCGGCCTGCCCGAGATGGTGATGAATTACTTCAGGTTCGTCGCCCAGGAAACCCGCGAGCTGATGGCCAGCCTGGGCGTGCGCTCGCTGGCCGAGCTGATCGGCCGGACCGATCTGCTCGACATCGCCGAGGGCCAGACGTCCAAGCAGCGCGGCCTGGATCTGCAGCCGCTGCTGGATGCCTCCGGCATGGTGCTGCCCTCCGGGCATTACTGCACCGGGCCCAACGCGCCGTTCGACAAGGGCGAGCTCGCCGAGCGCATGGTGCGCGACGCGCTGCCCGCCATCGAGGCCAAGCAGGGCGGCAGCTTTGAATACCATCTGAGCAATCGCGACCGCTCGATCGGCGCGCGGCTGTCGGGCGAGATCGCCCGCCGCCACGGCAACCTCGGCATGAGCGATGCGCCGATCACCCTCAAGCTCAGCGGCGTGGCCGGACAGAGCTTCGGAGTGTGGAACGCCGGCGGTCTGCACCTGGATCTGGAAGGTGAAGCCAACGACTACGTCGGCAAGGGCATGGCCGGTGGGCGCATCGTCGTGCGGCCGCCGCGCGGCTCGCGTTTTGCCTCCAACAAGGCGGTGATCATTGGCAACACCTGCCTGTACGGCGCCACCGGGGGCACGCTGTACGCCGCCGGTGTGGCCGGCGAGCGCTTCGCGGTGCGCAACTCCGGCGCTACCGCGGTGGTCGAAGGCGTAGGCGATCACGCCTGCGAGTACATGACTGGCGGTGTGGTGGCCGTGTTGGGCAAGGTGGGCGTGAACTTCGGTGCCGGCATGACCGGCGGTTTTGCCTACGTGCTCGATGAGCAGCGCGGCTTTGTGGACCGCTACAACCACGAGCTGATCGACATCCACCGCGTGGTGGCGGAAAGCATGGAAGGGCACCAGCACTTCCTGCGCGCGCTGATCCGCGACTATGTGGCGGCCACCGGCAGCGAGTGGGGCCAGCACATTCTCGACGACTACCGCGACTTCGTCGGCAAGTTCTGGCTGGTCAAACCCAAGGCGGCGGAAATCAATTCGCTCATCCACACGGTCAAAGCGGCTGCCTGAGGCCCCGATATGGCAAAGAACGTACTGCAATTCATGGAAGTCTCCCGGCAGGACCCGCAGAAGGTCCCGGCCGAGATCCGCCTGCACGACTTCCGCGAGATCTACGGACAGTTTGGCGCCGACCAAGCCGCGAGCCAGGCCGGCCGCTGCCTGGACTGCGGCAATCCGTACTGCGAGTGGAAGTGCCCGGTGCACAACTACATTCCCAACTGGCTCAAGCTGGTGGAGGAAGGCAATCTGTTTGCCGCCGCCGAGCTCTCGCACAAGACCAACTCGCTGCCGGAGATCTGCGGCCGCGTCTGTCCGCAGGACCGGCTCTGCGAGGGCGCCTGCACGCTCAACGACGGCTTTGGCGCGGTCACCATCGGCAGCATCGAAAAGTACATTTCCGACGAGGCCTTCAAGCAGGGCTGGCGCCCGGACATGACCGGCGTGGTCCCCACCGGCAAGCGTGTGGCCATCGTCGGCGCCGGCCCCGCGGGGCTGGGCGCTGCCGACGTGCTGGCGCGCAACGGCGTCAAGCCGGTGGTCTTTGACCGCTACAGCGAGATCGGCGGCCTGCTCACCTTCGGCATCCCGCCCTTCAAGCTGGAGAAGGAAGTGGTGCGCACCCGCCGCACCATTCTCGAATACATGGGCGTGGAATTCCGCCTCAACATCGAGGTCGGCCGCGACCTGCCCTTCCAGACCCTGCTCGACGAGTACGACGCCGTGTTTCTGGGCATGGGCACCTACACCTCGATGAAGGGCGACTTCCCCGGCGAGGACCTGCCCGGCGTGGTCTCCGCTCTGCCGTTCCTCATCTCCAACATCAACCGCGTCATGGGCATCGAGAAATCCGCGGCCGATTTCATCGACATGGCCGGGCAGCGCGTGGTGGTGCTGGGCGGCGGCGACACCGCGATGGACTGCAACCGCACCTCGGTACGCCAGCAGGCCGCGAGCGTCACCTGCGTCTATCGCCGCGACGAGGCCAACATGCCCGGCTCCCGGCGTGAAGTCGCCAACGCGAAGGAAGAAGGCGTGAAGTTTCTCTTCAACCGGCAGCCGGTGGCCATCGTCGGCAAGGACAAGGTGGAAGGCGTCAGGGTCGTCGAGACCCGACTCGGCGCGCCCGACGCCAAGGGCCGCCGGCGTCCCGAGGAGGTTCCGGGCTCCGAGCAGATCATCCCCGCCGACCGGGTGGTGATCGCCTTCGGCTTCCGGCCCAGCCCGGCGCCCTGGCTACAGGACTTTGGCGTGCAGACACACGCCGACGGGCGTATCGCCATCACGCCCAAGAGCAAGTTCCAGACCAGCAACCCCAAGATTTTTGCCGGCGGCGACATGGTGCGCGGCAGCGATCTGGTGGTGACCGCCGTCTACGAGGGCCGCGAGGCGGCCGAGGGCATCCTCGATCATCTCGGGCTCTGAGCCGCGGGCATGAAAAAGCCGCCTGTCGTTGCAGGCGGCTTTTTCACTCCGGGGTTCTTCAGTGCCCGCCGTCCAGGGACTTGACCGCCTGGATCATGGCCACCATCACCTTCTGCGCATCGCCGTAGACCATGTTGGTGTTGTCGGCGAAGAACAGCTCGTTCTCGACGCCCGAGTAGCCCTTGCCCTGGCCGCGCTTGACGACGTAGGCCTGCTTGGCCTGATCGACGTTGAGAATCGGCATGCCGTAGATCGGGCTGGACTTGTTGGTGCGCGCCGCCGGGTTCACGGTGTCGTTGGCGCCGATGACGATGGCGACGTCGGCTTCCTTGAACTCGTTGTTGATGTCTTCCATGTCGTAGATGATGTCGTACGGCACGCCGGCCTCGGCGAGCAGCACGTTCATGTGGCCGGGCATGCGGCCCGCGACCGGGTGGATCGCGAACTTCACCTCGACGTCGGCGGCCTGCAGGATCTTCACGAACTCGTAGAGCTTGTGCTGCGCCTGCGCCACCGCGAGGCCGTAGCCGGGCGCGATGATCACCTTGGAGGCGTAGCGCATGTTGATGCCGGCATCGCCGGCATCGATCGGCTTCATGCTGCCCTTGATCTCGCCCTGGCCTTCCTCGCCGGTGGCGCCGAAGTTCGAGAACAGCACGTTCGACACCGAGCGGTTCATTGCCTTGGCCATCAGCAGCGTCAGCAGCGTGCCGGCCGAGCCGACGACCATGCCGGCGACCATCAGCGCGGCGTTGCCGATCACGTAGCCTTCGAAGCCGACCGCCAGGCCGGTGAAGGCGTTGAACAGCGAGATCACGACCGGCATGTCGGCGCCGCCGATCGGCATCGCCATCATCACGCCGTAGACCAGCGACAGCACGAAGAAGGCGGCGATCAGCGGCAGCGGCACGTTGCAATCGTTGAATACGGCCCAGGCGCCGATGCCCAGGATCGTCAGCAGGATCAGCCCGTTGACCGCCTGCAGACCGGGGAAGCGCCAGGTGCCGTTGATGCGGCCGTCGAGTTTGGCCCAGGCGATCAGCGATCCGGACAGCGACACCGCGCCGATGATGCCGCCGAGCACCGCCATGATCAGGATCACGAGCCCATGCGCCTTGTGGCCGAACAGCTCGATCGCGGCGATGGCCGCGGCGGCGCCGCCGCCCATGCCGTTATAGAGCGCAACCATCTGCGGCATCGCCGTCATCGCGACTTTCTTGCCGCTCCACCAGGCCCAGCCCAGGCCCAGCGCGAGCGCGATCACCGCGAGGATGATGTTGGTGCGCAGGAACGGCTCGGCTTTCGGGTTGACGTCGGCGATGTACAGGAACGCGACGATCACCGCGACGACCATGCCGACGCCGGCGACGACGATGCCGGAGCGCGCCGTGACCGGCGAGCTCATGCGCTTCAAGCCGTAGATGAACAGCAGCGTGGCGGCGATGAACGCTGCGTCGATGATGAATTGCGGGTTCATGTGTCAGCCCTTCTTCTTGTCCGACGGCTTGAACATTTCGAGCATGCGCTCGGTGACGACGTAACCGCCGGCGGCATTGCCGGCGCCGAGCAGTACGCCGAAAAAGCCGATCGCCTGTTCCAGCGTGGAGCTGGCGTTGAACAGCGCCCACATCGCGCCGACGACGACGATGCCGTGGATGAAGTTCGAGCCCGACATCAGCGGCGTGTGCAGGATCGACGGCACGCGGCCGATGATCTCGTAGCCGGTGAACGCGGCGAGCATGAAGATGTAGAGGGCGACGAAGCCGGTGATGGCTGTGGTTGCGTCCATGAGATTTCCCTGTAATGCCTTGCCGGTCAGGCGGCCTCGAGGGCCTTCTTCGCGGCCTCGTTCTTGATCTCGCCGGCGTGCGTGAGGCAAGCCTTGGCGAGCACCTCGTCGTCCCAGTTGACTGCGAACTTCTTGTCCTTGTCGAACATCAGCTCGATCAGGTTGTACTGGTTCTTCGCGTACAGCTCCGAGGCGTGCTCGGCGAGCAGGCTCGGCACGTTGAGCGGCGCGACGATCGTGATCTGGCCGATCTGCACGGTCTCGCCGGGCTTGCTGTACTCGCAGTTGCCGCCGCCTTCGGCGGCGAGGTCGACGATGACGGCGCCGTTCTTCATGCCCTCGACCTGCGCCTTCGAAATCAGCTTCGGCGACGGCCGGCCCGGGATTGCCGCGGTGGTGATGATCAGGTCGGCCTGCTGGATGTGCTTGGTGACGACGGCGGCGATCTTGTCCTTCTCTTCCTGCGTGAGCTCGCGCGCGTAGCCGCCTTCGCCGCGCGCGTCGACGCCGGTGTCGACGAACTTCGCGCCCAGCGACTCGGCCTGCTCCTTGGTTTCCGGACGCACGTCGTAGCCCTCGACCATCGCGCCGAGGCGGCGCGCCGTGGCGATCGCCTGCAGGCCGGCCACACCCAGACCCATGACCAGGCACTTGGCCGGACGGATCGAGCCGACGGCGGTGGTCATCATCGGCAGGATGCGCGCGATATTGGTCGCGCCGAGCA
>JBKHXN010000057.1:0-51292 GCA_046565985.1 Gammaproteobacteria bacterium | reverse complement strand
GAGCGGAGGCCGCACATAAAACAAGACCGGCCTGAGCCGGTCTCGTCATGTTGCAGGTGCAGAACGCTACTTCGGCCCCTTGCCCGGGCCACCCGGGCCCTTGCCCTTGCCGCCCTTGCCCCGGGCCCGATGCTCCGGCACATAGACGTTCTCGTACCAGTCATCCTGCACAAAATAGGCGGGGCGACCACAGGCCTGGTACTGGGCACAGTGCTTGCCCCAGTTCTTGGCATGGCCCGGCGGCACCCGCAGATAGACCGGGCCGCCCACCACCACGCCGCTATGAATGATCACCGGCTTGGCGTAGATCAGGCGCGGCTTGGGGTAGTCGCCAATGTGGATCTGCCCGTAGAAATTCGGATCACCCACGGTGATGGAAACACCCACATCCGCCGCCTGCGCCGTGCCTGCAAACAGGCCCAGGAAAGCGGCTGCAAGGAAACGGTTTTTCATCTTTAGCCTCCATACGTTGATCATGCGGATCTGGCATGAAACCTCACGCCCGGCCCCAATGGACCGAGCCGGAGGATGCGCGCCGGCCGCGCGGCTGTCCGTGCGGCACCACACAATGCGCGGCCTGGCATCCACGCCCCCGCTGGCCGCTGCGCGATCACCCCGCTATGCTGGCGCCCGCGCCTCGGTAGCTCAGTGGATAGAGCATCTTCCTCCTAAGAAGAGGGTCGCAGGTTCGATTCCTGCCCGGGGCACCATTACAGCCGCCTTCATCAACTACGCCAGCAGAGAAGATACTCGAGGACTAGCCTGATGGTGGGACAGGTCCCATCACGGCACATTGTTGCGTGTCGTCACGTTGATGCGCGCCACACGCTGAGGAGCCTGCTGATTGGGAAGTGTGACAAGCACGTCCAGCAGCCCCGGCGTTTCTGCGTTTACGCTATCGGTCTTGAAGGAAAACTCGTACTGGTTATCTGCATCCGCCCGAGAAGTCGTGCACCCGGTGGGCGGCGGGGGCTCGCCTTGCGCTTCTCCTGCGCCAGAAGATTGCATTGATACAACGGTGCCCGCGGGCATTGGATTGTCCCTGGCGTCGCGAACGATGATGGTGAAGGTGTAAATGATGTTTTCATTGACGTCGAGAGTCAGCGCCGTTGAATCAAAGCTGTTGACGCCATTGCCAGTGACCAAATAGTCACTCGGCCCCAATACGGCGTTGCTACCGGACATGATGATCACGGTGCTCGCCCGGACGTTCAGAGACGTGGTCGAATCACAAAGGCTGCCGCTGCAGAGGACGCCCGTGAACGTACCGCCACCGTTGGGCTCATATTCCCCACTACTATCGAAATCTATGTAATCTTCGTTGATTCCACGTAGCCCGTTCTCATCTGCGTCAAGAAAGGCCTCGCCCATATCGTCGAAAGGCTCGGCATCCGTAGTGGCGCCATCACCGTTAGGGTCGCTGTCGTATATGCCGTTACCATTACGGTCAATGAAATTTTCTTCGCCGATCGCCGTCGCCAGAATCGTGACGCGGCCATCCAGTGGCCTGTCCCCTTGGCTACGCCACAAGACAAAGCACTCGCCACTCTGGTTCTCACTGGAGCAACCGGGCTCGATGGAGCCGGCCTCAGTCCTGAAGTTGACCGCTGTTCCATCCGGAACCGGATTGTTGAAACGGTCCGCCATGCGAATGGCGAGCTGGACCGTAACACCATCCCGCGTAAACGCCTCGACGTTCGGACAGACATCTTCTTGCCCGGTAGGCGACCCGTTGAGAGGCTGAAACTGTTCTGATCCGGCACACCGCTGGTGATGATCAGCCGGTTGGACAGGGAACTGATCGGCACATTGGATGCTGTGTTCGTGGTGGCAGTCACGCGCACAGTCGTTGCTACCGTGCCGGCGCTCACCGTGGTGATGGCAAACCCGCTGTTATCTGTAAGCCCCTGGGCCGGGCTGAGGGTAATGTTACCTACCGTCGTATTCAGGGAAAAACGGACCGCCTGATTCGCCACCGGCCCCCCATTCGAGTCCAGCACCTGAAAAACCACGGTTGAGTTCTCGATCCGGCCACTGCCCTTGAGTCCGATGTTCTCCGGCGTTGCACTGACAAACACGATAGAACCGATGGACGCTGGCTGTACCGTGACGGTTGCACGGGCGCGTAATGCCGCGCCATTCACCGTCGCAGTGGCGGTGATAGTGTCCGTGCCACTACAGCCGTTAGCCCGATAGGTCGTGTTGGCAGTGCCAGAGCTGGTGGTGATCGGGGTAGTAATCAGCGCCGTGCCCTGACCCGTGCACAGGGACGAAAAGCTGACTGCGACTTCTTCCGTGATCAGCGTATTGCCATTGGCCGTGTCCACGATGTCCACGCTCAGACTGGTTGTCCCGCCAGCGGACAGTGTCGTCAAGCCAACACGCATTGCTTCGGGTGTGAAGCTACCATCACCGGCCAGCACACCCAGTCTTGGAATTGGAGTGACGCTGGTGCCCGGATCAGGCGTACCGCCCCCGCCCGTACCGCCGCCAGTGCCCGAGCTCTCGACGAACGAACCCTCGCCCGTACAGCCGGCGAGCAGCAGGACCATGCAGACCATGGCCAGCACCCCGAGGACATTCTGTTTACGCATGGCACTCCCACCTGCCGCGCCGGGCGCGCGGCCTCGATCCGGATTGTGGTTTGATCCTATATTGAATATTCAATGAAAACAAGCTGATTTCAGGACAACTAAAAGTAGCTTCACAGGTTTGTGCACCAATCACTCTAGCGCCGGCGCCGGGGCGCAAGCATGACCCGTTTCATGGTCCGGGGTGCCGGGTGGCAGCGGGCGGATGAACGGCGGCGCGGGCCGGTCAATCGGCGTGCAGGATCTGCCCCAGGAAGCGCTGCAGGCGCGGGTGGCCAGAGGCGGTGAAGAAGGGCGCGGGCGCGGCTTCGAATTCCACCCGCCCGGCGTCCATGAAGGCGACGCGGTGCGCCACGGCGCGGGCAAAGCCCATCTCGTGCGTGACCACGCACATGGTCATGCCCTCGCGTGCGAGGGCCTTCATCACGTCCAGCACTTCGCCGACCATTTCCGGGTCGAGCGCGCTGGTGGGCTCGTCAAACAGCATGATGTCGGGCTGCATGGCGAGCGCGCGGGCAATGGCCACGCGCTGCTGCTGGCCGCCGGAGAGCTGGCCGGGGCGGGCGTCGGCCTTTTCCGCCAGGCCCACCTTGGCAAGCAGGGCGCGAGCGCGGGCCTCGGCTTCGGCCGGCGTGAGGCCCAGCACCCTGCACGGCGCCAGCATGAGGTTGTGCAGGGCGCTCAGGTGCGGAAACAGGTTGAACTGCTGGAACACCATGCCCACGCGCGTGCGCAGGCGGTTGAGCGCGGCACCGCCGGGCGGCAGCGGCGCGCCTTCCACCCACAGGCGTCCGCCGTCGATGGCTTCCAGCCCGTTGAAGGTGCGCAGCAGGGTGGATTTGCCCGATCCGCTGGGGCCGATCAGGCACACCACCTCGCCCTGGCGCACGGTGAGGCTGGCGCCGTCCAGGCCCAGGGCGCCGTTGGCATAGCGTTTGCGGATCTGTTCGGCGCGGATCAGCTCAGTCATGCGCCATGCTCCGTTCCATGCGCCGCACCACCCAGGACAGCAGCCCGGTGAGCAGCAGGTACATCAGCGCCACGGTGAACCAGACCTCGAAGGGGCTGAAGGTGGAGCTCACCACCTCGCGCCCGGCCTTGGTGAGATCGGTCAGCGCCATCACCGAGACCAGCGAAGAATCCTTGACCAGGTTGATGGACTGCCCGGCCAGCGGCGGCAGGGTTTTCTTCACTGCCTGCGGCAGCACCACGTAGCGCAGGGTCTGCGCGGTGCTCATGCCCAGCGAGCGCGCGGCCTCGGTCTGGCCGCGCGGCACGGCCTCGATCCCGGCGCGGATGATCTCGGCCACGTAGGCGGCGGTGAAGACCGCCAGTGCCGCCACGCCGGCGGTGAACGCCGAGAGCTGGAGCACGGTGCCAATGAAAAAATAGAAGATGAAGATCTGCACCAGCAGCGGCGTGCCGCGGATCACTTCTACATAAAGGGTGGCGAGTGCATGCGCCGTGGGGTTGCGCGAGACGCGCCCCAGGCCGACGACCAAGCCCAGCAGCAGGGCCAGCGCCAATGCCAGTGCGGAGATCTTCAGCGTCAGCCACAGGCCCAGCAGCAGCGGGCCGGCCGACCAGCCGGGCTTGCGCGCCAGGGCATCGCCCTGGAACACCAGATCCCCCTCGCCCGCCAGCAGCACGGTGAAATCGCTGAATTCCGCGGTACGCGCGCCGGCCAGTTCGGTGAGGGTGATGCGCCGGGCCTCTTCACTGAGTGCGACGAAGCCGTCGAACGGCGCCAGCACTTCCTCGCCTTCGGTGTTGATCAGGTATTGCGGAATCCGCTCCCAGCGCCAGGTGTAGTCCACCCGTTCGGTCGCCAGGTACAGGCCCAGCCCCAGCAGAGCGAGGATGGCCAGCGTCAGCGTGTGCCAGGGCCAGCGCGCCATGCGCCGCCTCAGTTCAGGTTCTGCAGCCACGCCGTGCCTTCGAACCATTTGCGGTAGAGCGCGTCGTACACGCCGTCCCGGCGGGTCTGCGCCAGAAAATGGTTCAGCCAGTTGAGGAAGTCGGGGTCACCCTTGCGCACGGCCCAGCCGAGCGCTTCCTGGGTGAAGGGCGTGCTCAGGTGCACCAGCGCATCCGGGTTCTGTGCCAGGTACACCGCGTTGTAGGGCAGGTCATAGACAAAGGCATCGGCGCGGCCCTGGCGTACGTCCTGCGCGGCATCGGCCTCGGTCTCGTAGGCCTTGAGGCGCGCTCTGGGCATGAACTTGCGGGCGGCGATGTCGCCCGTGGTGCCGAGCTTGGTGGCCACGGTATAGCGCGGATCGTCGAGCTGGTCGTGGCGGGTGATCTTGCCTTCATGCCGGCGGTGCAGCAGCACGGTCTGGCCGATGATGATGTAGGGATCGGTGAAATTGACCTGCAGGTTGCGCTCGGGCGTGATGGTCATGCCGGACATCAGCAGGTCGAACTTGTCGGTGAGCAGTGCGGGGATGATGCCGTCCCACTGGGTGTTGACCAGGGTGAGCTTGACGCCCAGCGTGCGCGCCATGAGCCGCGCCAGGTCCACATCAAAGCCGATGATGTTGCCTTTCTTGTCGCGCATCTCGAAGGGCATGTAGCCCGCCTCCAGCCCCACGCGCAGCTCGCCGCGCTGGATGATGCGGTTGAGCGTGGAACGCTCCCAGAGCGTGGCGTCGGACGCGGCTGCGGATGGGCATGATCCAGCCGCAACGAAAAGCAGAAGCGCTGGCAAGAGGAGTTTCAGCATCTAGACCTCGCGGAGTGACGGCGCGTAGCCTATCACCCGGACCTTGTGGGGCGGCAACGTCATATGAGCGCACACGCAGCCAGCCTGGACACGATAGACGGACAGCTCGCGCTCATGCGCGAGACCCTGGTGCGCCTGGCCCACATCAACTCGGGCAGCCAGAACGCCGCCGGCGTGCGCGAGGTGGCGCAGGAGATGGAGCGGCTCTTCGCGCCGCTGGGCGCGCAGTCGCAGTGGATGGACCTGCCGCCGCTGAGCGTGCGCGATCTTGACGGCCAGACCCGCACACGGGTGGTGGGCCCGGCGCTGCGGCTGCGCCAGCGGCCGGAAGCGCCGTTGCAGATTTTCCTCGGCGGTCATCTGGATACCGTGTTCGCCGCCGACTCGGCGTTCCAGACCACCACCCGCGTCAGCGAAGACGTGCTGCGCGGCCCCGGCGTGGCCGATCTCAAGGGCGGCCTGGTGGTGATGTGGCAGGCCCTGCGGGTGCTGGAGCACAGCCCGCTGCGCGAGCGCATCGGCTGGACCGTGCTGCTCAACCCGGACGAGGAGATCGGCTCGCCCGCCTCCCTGCCGCTGCTGCAGGACGCGGCGCGCCAGCACCATCTGGGGCTGATCTATGAACCGGCCCTGCCCGGCGGGCACCTCTCCGGCCAGCGCAAGGGCAGCGGCAACTTCGAGCTGGTGGTCCACGGCCGCGCCGCCCACGCCGGGCGTGACTTTGCCGCCGGGCGCAACGCCATCGCCGTCTGCGCCGAGCTGGTCGGCGCGCTGTACCGGCTCAACGGCCAGCGCGACGGGGTCACGCTCAACCCCGGGCTGATCCACGGCGGCGGTGCGCTCAACGTGGTGCCCGAGCGGGCGCTGGTGAAGTTCAACGTGCGGGTGGCCAGCGACGAGGATCGCCGCTGGGTGCAGGGCCGGCTGGACGCGCTGATGGAACAGCTGCGCCAGCGCGAAGGCTACTCCGGTGAACTGCACGGCGGCTTCACGCGCCCGCCCAAGCCGGTGGACGCCCCCATGCGGCGGCTGATGGACCACCTGCAGGACTGCGGCCGCCAGCTCGGCCTGGAGCTGCAGTTCCACGCCACCGGCGGCTGCTGTGACGGCAACAATCTCGCCGCCTTCGGCCTGCCCAACCTGGACAATCTCGGCGTGGTCGGCGAGCAGATCCACTCCGACCGTGAATGGATGCGCATCTCCAGCCTCACCGAGCGCGCGCGCCTGTCCGCGCTGCTGCTGCTGCGCCTGGCCAGCGGAGAGCTGACATGGACCTGATCCGCCCCATCGCCGCTGCCGATCTCGACGCCCTGCTGGAACTCGCGCAGAGCGCGGGCACCGGCTTCACCTCCCTGCCGCCCAACCGCGAGGTGCTGGCGGCGAAGATCGAGCGTTCCCTGCACTCCTTCGCCCACAAGGTGCAGACACCCGGCAACGAGCGCTATCTGTTCGTGCTGGAAAATGACCGGGGCCAGGTGGTGGGCTGCAGCGCCGTGGAGGCCGCCTGCGGGCTCGACGAACCGTTCTACAACTATCACGTGGGCCTGACCGTACACGCCTCGCCCACGCTCGGGGTCTACACGCGGGTGCCGACGCTGTACCTGTCCAACGATCTCACCGGCAGCAGCGTGCTGTGCTCGCTGTACCTCTCGCCGCCGGCACGGCGTGCGCACGCTGGCCGGCTGCTGTCCAAGTGCCGCTTCCTGTTCATGGCCCAGTTCGCCGGGCGCTTCGCCGAGCGGGTGGTCGCCGAGCTGCGCGGCGTGAGCAACGCGCGCGGCCGCTCGCCGTTCTGGGAAGGGCTGGGCCGCCACTTCTTCACCCTGGACTACGCCGAGGCCGAGCACACCGTGGGCCGCGGCAACAAGGCCTGCATCGCCGAGCTGATGCCGCGCCACCCGATCTACGTCAGCCTGCTGCCGCCGGAAGCGCGCGCGGTACTGGGCCAGGCGCATCCCGATTCCCGTCCGGCCCAGCGCCTGCTGGAACAGGAAGGCTTCCGCTACCAGCAGTACGTGGACATCTTTGACGGTGGCCCGGCCGTGGAAGCGCCGCGCGCCGAGATACGCAGCGTGCGCAAATCGGTCTGCGGCAGCGCGCGCGTGCAGGATGCGCTGGACCCGTCCACGCCGCTGCATCTGCTGGCCAATGCCCGCCTGGGCGGATTCCGCTGCGTGATCGCGCCCGCCGGGCTCGAGGCCGGCGGCATCACGCTGGCCGCCGACGCCGCCCGCGCATTGCAGATCGGCAGCGGTGACGCCCTGCGCGCGGCGCCCCTGGTCTGAGGCCGGCCGATGAGTCTCTATATCCAGGGGCAATGGCAGACCGGCAGCGGTGCCTGGTTCAGCCGCCGCAATCCCGCCAACGATGCCGAACTGTGGCGGGGCCGGGCGGCGGACGAGGCGGACGTGGACGCCGCCTTCCGCGCGGCACGGCAGGCCTTCTCAAGCTGGTCGACACTGGACCTGGCGAGCCGCGAGGATCATCTGCGGCGCTACGCCGCGCGGCTCGAAGGCGCGCAGGCGGAACTGGCCGAGGCCATCGCCCGCGAGGTGGGCAAGCCGCGCTGGGAGGCGGCCATCGAGGTCACGGCGATGATCGCCAAGGTGGAGCTGTCCATCCGCGCCTATCACGCGCGCAGCGGCCAGAGCGAAACCCAGGCCGGCAACGTGCGGCACCGCCTGCGGCACCGCCCGCACGGCGTGGTGGCGGTGCTGGGGCCCTACAATTTTCCCGGGCACCTGCCCAACGGCCACATCGTCCCGGCGCTGCTGGCGGGCAATACCGTGGTCTTCAAGCCCAGCGAGCTGACCCCGCTCTGCGCCGAACACATGGTGCGGATCTGGGAGGCAGCGGGCCTGCCGCCCGGCGTGCTGAACCTGGTGCAGGGCAGCGGCGAAACCGGCGCGGCGGTGGCCCGCCACCCGCAGCTCAACGGCCTGTACTTCACCGGCAGCGCCCGTACCGGGCTGATGCTGCACCGCCAGTTCGCCGGCCGGCCCGAGGTGATCCTGGCGCTGGAGATGGGCGGCAACAATCCCCTGCTGGTGGGCCGCCGGGTGCCGGTGGCGGCGGCGGTGCATGACATCGTGCTGTCGGCCTATCTCACCTCGGGCCAGCGCTGCACCTGCGCGCGGCGGCTGTTCCTGCCCGTGGGCGAGACCGGCGACGCCGTGCTGGCCCGGCTGCTGGAGACCGTGGGCCGGCTGGTGGTCGGCGCCTGGGACAGCGAGCCGGAACCCTTCATGGGTCCGGTGATCGCCTGCCCGGCGGCGGAATCGCTGCTGGCTGCGCAGGAGCGCCTGCTCGCGCTCGGCGCGCGCAGCCTGCTCTCGATGCGCCCGCTGCCGCAGTCCGGCGCCATGCTCACGCCCGGGCTGCTCGACGTGAGCGCGATCCGTGAGCTGCCGGACGAGGAATACTTCGGACCCCTGCTGCAGGTGATCCGCTATTCCGACTTCGACGCCGCGCTCGACGCCGCCAGCGCCACCCGCTACGGCCTGGCCGCCGGCCTGCTCAGCGAGGACGAGGACGAATACCGCCGCTTCGAGCAACGCATCCGTGCCGGCATCGTCAACTGGAACCGGCCCACCACCGGCGCCTCCGGCAGCCTGCCTTTCGGTGGGATCGGGCATTCCGGCAATCACCGCCCCAGCGCCTATTACGCGGCGGATTACTGCGCCTACCCGGTGGCGGGCAGCGAGAGCCCGCAGCCGGAACTGCCCCTGCAACTGCCGCCGGGCCTGCTGCTGTGAGCACGGCGCAGGAAGCCAACTTCGACGGCCTGGTCGGCCCCACGCACCACTACGCCGGACTGGCGGCGGGCAATCTGGCCTCGCAGCACCACGCGGCGCAGCCCGCCAACCCGCGGGCCGCCGCGCTGCAGGGCCTGGAAAAAATGCGGGCATTGGCCGCGATGGGGCTGGCCCAGGGCGTGCTGCCGCCGCAGGAGCGGCCCCACCTGCCCAGCCTGCGACGCCTGGGCTTTCGCGGCGCTGACGCGCAGATCCTGCGCCAGGCACAGCGCAGCGCGCCGGAGCTGCTGGCGGCGGTGAGCTCGGCGTCGAGCATGTGGGCGGCCAACGCCGCCACCGTCTCGCCCAGCGCCGACAGCGCCGACGGCAAGGTCCACTTCACCCCGGCCAATCTCTGCACCCATCTGCACCGCGCGCTGGAAGCCGCAGGAACGCGGCGCATCCTGCGCGCGGTATTCGCCGACGCGCGTCACTTCACGCATCACCTGCCGCTGCCGTCCACGCCGGCGCTGGGGGACGAGGGCGCGGCCAACCATACTCGCCTGTGCAGCGAGTACGGCGAACCGGGCCTGCAGCTCTTCACCTACGGCCGCGACACGGCGCAGGCCGGGCCACGGCGCTACCCCGCGCGCCAGTCGCGTGCCGCCGGCGAGGCCATCGCCCGCCTGCACCGCCTGGCGCCGGAGCGGTGCCTGCACCTGGCCCAGCATCCCGCAGCCATCGACCAGGGCGTGTTCCACAACGACGTGATCGCGGTGGGCAACCGCGAGGTGCTGCTCTACCACGCCGACGCCTATGCCGACCCCGCCGCGCTGCGCAGCTGGATCTGCACCCACTTCAGTGGCACGCGCCGGCCGCTGCTGCTGGAGATCAGCCCGGCGCGGCTGAGCGTGGGCGAGGCGGTGAGCTCCTACCTGTTCAACTCACAGCTGGTCTGCCCGCCGGGCGGCGGCATGCGCCTGATCGCCGCCCAGGAATGCCGCGAACAGCCACGCGTGTGGGAACTGATCCAGGAACTGATCGCCGACCCCGGCAACCCGCTCGACGACGTGACGGTCTTCGACCTGCGGCAGAGCATGCACAACGGCGGCGGCCCCGCCTGCCTGCGCCTGAGGGTGGTGCTCACGCCCACCGAGCGCGGGGCGGTGAACCCGCGCTGCTGGATCACCCCGGCGCGCCATGCCGAACTGGCACGCTGGGTGCACAGGCACTACCGTGAGCACCTCACGGCGGCCGACCTGGCCGACCCGCAGCTACTGGACGAATCGCGACGTGCGCTCGATGAACTCACACAGCTCCTCGGACTGGGGCCGATCTATGACTTCCAGCGTTGAATGGCGGTGGTGGGCCTGGGAGCAGCTGCCGCCCGACGTGCTCTACGGTTTCCTCAAGCTGCGCAGCGACATCTTCGTGGTGGAGCAGAACTGCGTGTTTTCCGACATGGACGGGGTGGACCGCCACTGCGAGCACCTCTGCGCCCACGGCCGCGAGGGCGCGGTACTGGCCTACCTGCGGCTGGTGCCGCCCGGCGTGAAATTTTCCGAGGTCTCGCTGGGCCGTCTGGTGGTCGCGCCGACCGCACGCGGCAGCGGCCTGGCGCGCAGCGCGATCGAGGCCGGGCTGGCGCGCATCCGCAGCCGCTTCCCCGGCGCGCCGGTGCGCATCGGCGGACAGCGTTACCTGGAAGCGTTCTACGGTTCGCTCGGGTTCAGGGCCACCGGCGAGCCGTACCTGGAAGACGGCATCCCGCATGTCGACATGCTGTGGCGGGACTTATACTCGCCCACCTGAGTCCAGGCCCGACGACCCGTGTACGCCCAATTCTTCCACCTGCGCGAGATGCCGTTCAGCATCACGCCAGACCCTGCCTATCTGTACCTGTCCCCGCGCCATCAGGAGGCGCTGGGGCACCTGCTGTACGGCACCGGGCAGTACGGCGGCTTCGTGCAGCTCACCGGCGAGGTGGGCACCGGCAAGACCACGGTGGTGCGTACCCTGCTGGCACAGACGATGGACGGCGTGGACGTGGCGATGATCCACAACCCGCGCCAGTCGGAACGCGAGTTCGTGCAATCCGTGTGCGACGAATTCGGCATCCGCTATGCCGCCAAGGCGACGCTCAAGCAGCTGGTGGACGGGCTCAACGCCCACCTGCTGGAGGCCCACGCCGCCGGACGGCGCCAGGTGCTGATCATCGACGAGGCGCAGAACCTCGACCCCGGCGTGCTCGAACAGGTGCGTCTGCTCACCAATCTGGAAACACACAAGGAAAAACTGCTGCGCATCATGCTGGTGGGCCAGCCGGAACTGACCGAGCTGCTGGGCCGTCCGGAACTGCGCCAGCTCGCACAGCGCATCACCGCCCGCTACCACCTCACCCCCCTGTCGCGGCCGGAGACGCTGGAATACATCCGCCACCGCCTGCGCGTGGCCGGTGGCGCGCCGGAGCTGTTCAGGCCCGACGCGCTGGAGCTGATCCATGAGGCCGCCGGTGGCGTGCCACGGCTGATCAACGTGCTCTGTGACCGCGCCCTGCTCGGTGCCTATGGCGCGGGATCACCGCAGGTCACGGCCGAGATCGCCCGCACCGCCATCCGCGAAACCCGCGGCCAGGTCCAGCCGGCCCTTCCCGCACCGGCCGGCGGCAGTCAGTGGGCACGGCGCGGCGAGCTGGCGCTGGCCACGCTCGCGGTGCTGCTGTCCGGCACCCTGCTCTACCAGAACTGGCGCGATCACCTGGCGCCCGCGGCCGCGGCGGATCCCGTGCCGGCCAGCGCGGCGCCCGCAGCTGCGCCTGCCCCCTCCAGCAGCGCCGAGACCCCGGAGCTGGACGCGCTCGCACAGCCGCTGCCACAGCTGATCCAGTCGCTGATCCGCCTCTGGCAGCCCAGCCTGCGCGTGCCGGTGGACAGCGGCATCTGCCGCGCCCTGCGCGGCGAAAATCTCGAGTGCTATCGCGGCACCGCCGACTGGACACAGCTGCGGCAGATGAACCGGCCGGCGATCCTCGTGCTCGAGCTCGACGGGCAGAAACGCCATGTGCTGCTGACCCGGCTCGACGGCCAGCAGGCCGAGCTGGCCGCGCTGGGCGGACGCCAGGCCATGCCGCTGGCGGCGCTGGACGCGGCCTGGAGCGGCGAGTTTCTGCTGCTGTGGCGGCGCGAAACACCGGACACGCTGATCGGCCCGCAGACCCGTGGCGAGTCGGTGGTATGGCTGCGCAAGCGTCTGGCCGCGATCAGCCGCCAGCCCCTGAGCGGCCCGCTGTCCGGTTTCTTCGACCCCGAGCTGGGCGAGGCGGTACGCCGCTTCCAGGCCTTCCGCGGGCTCGACGTGGACGGCGTGGCCGGCATCCGCACGCTGATCGCGCTCGGCGACCAGCATCCGGATACGCCAACGCTGAGCCGGAGCCCCTAGATGTCCCTCCTGCTCGACGCCCTGCGCAAGGCCGAGGAAGAACGTCGCCTGGGCCAGACGCCCTCGCTCCACTCGGTGATCCAGGCCGTGCCGGCGGGCCGGCCGTCCCGCCGCCGCTGGCTACCCTGGCTGCTGGGCCTGCTGGGGCTGGCGCTGGGCGCGGCGGCGCTGGTGCTCGTCTGGGTGCAGCGCCCCGCCGCGCCGGTCGTGGCCACGCCGCCCTCACCACCGCCCGCGGTGCCGGTGCTCGACTCGCTCCCCGTACCGATGGAGGAAGACGTCGAGGATCTGGCCGACCTGGACATTGAAGCGCCCTACGCCCGCCACCTGCAGGCCACGACGGCGGAGACCGCAGCGCCTGCGGTGCGCCCGCCTCCGGCGGAACCGGTGGCCGAAGCCAGCCCGGAGCCTCCGCCCGGCCCGCGGCTCACGGTGGAGCGCATCCAGCTCGCTGCCGCCGGCGAAGTGGCGGTGCCGCTCGCCGAGATGCCCGCGGACTATCGCGCCAGCTTCCCCGCCTTTCGGGTGGACGTACACGTGTGGAACGAGGATCCGGCGCAGCGCTTCGTCATGCTCAACGGCCGCCGCTACCGCGAAGGCGACGTCACCCAGGAAGGTCCGCGCCTGCTCGCCGTCGTGGCGAACGGCATGGACTTCGAGCACCGCGGCACCCGCGTGCGCCTGCCGCTGGGCGGCTGAGCGCGCAGCCGCTTCAGGCGGCTGCCAGGCTCGCGCAGGCGGCGTCCAGACGCGCCAGGCCCTCGCGCACATCGGCCTCGCCGATGTTCAGTGCCGGCGCCAGGCGCAGCACGTCGGGGCCCGCGATCAGCAGCCACAGGCCCTGCGCGAGCGCAGCGTTCATGACATCCCGGGCGCGGCCCTTCCAGGCCGGACGCATCGGCGCCCCCAGCAGCAGGCCGCGGCCGCGCGCCGGCTCGAACACGCCATGGCGGGCGCCGATGGCGCTGAGCCCTTCCACCAGCTGTGCGCTGCGCGCCCGCACGTTGGCCATCAGCTCCGGCCTGAGCAGCTCGTCGAGTACCGCGCCGGCCACTGCGCAGCCCAGCGGATTGCCGCCGTAGGTGGAGCCGTGGGTGCCCACCGACAGCGTCTGCGCCAGCGCCGCGGTGGTGAGCATGGCGCCGATCGGAAAACCCCCACCCAGACCCTTGGCGGTGGTCAGCACGTCGGGCACCACGTCGGTCTGCTGGTAGGCGTAGAGGCTGCCGGTGCGGCCGTTGCCGGACTGCACCTCGTCGAAGATCAGCAGCGCGCGGTGCTCGCAGCACAGCGCCGAGACGCCGCGCAGAAAGGCCGGATCGGCGGGCATCACTCCGCCCTCGCCCTGGATCGGCTCCACCACCACGGCGCAGACATCCTCGCCCATCGCCGCCTTGAGTGCCGCCAGGTCATTGAACGGCACGTGGCTGATCTGCCCGGGCAGCGGCTCGAAACCCTCGGTGTACTTGGGCTGTCCGCCCACGCTCACGGTGAACAGCGTGCGGCCGTGAAAGGCGTTGTGGAACGCCACGATGCGATTCTTGCCGGCGCGCTGGGTATTGCCCCAGCGGCGCGCGAGCTTGAACGCGGCCTCGTTGGCCTCGGCCCCGGAATTGCAGAAGAACACGCGCTCGGCAAAGGTGTTGGCGACCAGCTTCTGCGCCAGCGCCAGCGCCGGCTCGTTGGTCATGACGTTGGACAGGTGCCAGAGCTGCCCGGCCTGCGCACTGAGTGCACTGACCAGCGCCGGATGCGCATGGCCCAGCACCGTCACCGCGATGCCGCCGGCGAAGTCGATCAGCTCGCGCCCGCGGCGGTCCCAGACACGGCTGCCCTGCCCGCGCACGGGCACGAAATCGGCCGGCTGGTAGCTGGGGACCATCACCTGGTCAAACGTCTGGCGGTTCAGGGACATCGGGATCTCCGTGATCGGACGCAAAACAGCAAAGCCCGCGCGGCGGCGGGCTTTGATGCAGCTTGCATGGTGGAGTGGAGGAGGATCGAACTCCCGACCTTCGCATTGCGAACGCGACGCTCTCCCAGCTGAGCTACCACCCCGTTGCAAGGGCGCGAATTGTAGCAGGAGCCCGGCAAAACAAAAGCCCGGCAGCGGCGCACGCCAGCCGCTAGGATGCGCGGCATGACCCTGCCCGTCCTGATCCGCATTTTTGCCCGCGCCCCGGTGCCCGGGCGCTGCAAGACCCGTCTGATGCGCAGCCGCGGGGCATCCGGCGCGGCGCGCGTGCACCGGCAGCTGGTACGCATCACCGTGCGCCAGGCGCTGGCCAGCGGGCTGCCGGTGGAACTGTGGACCGCGCCCGATCCGGGCCACGCCTTCTTTGCCGCCCTGCGGCGCGAGACCGGCATCGTGCTGCGCCGCCAGCGCAGCGGCGACCTGGGCGCCCGCATGCAGCACGCCCTGCGCGCGGGCCGGCCGCCGGGCGCGGCGACGCTGATCGTCGGCACCGACTGCCCGCTGCTGGCGCCGGACCTGCTGCGCGCCGCCGCCGCCTGTCTGGAGGACCACGACGCGGTGCTGATCCCGGCCGAGGACGGCGGCTACGTGCTGATCGGCAGCCGCGCGCCGCTGAAACTGCGTCGCATCGCCTGGAGCTCGGGGCGCGAGGGCCGCCAGACCGCCGGCCGCATCCGCCGCCAGGGCCTGCGCCTGCAGCAGCTGGCGCCGCTGTGGGACGTGGACCATCCGCGCGACCTGGCGCGCGCAAGGCGCGCGGGCTACCTGCCGTGAGCCCCGCCAGAGCCCTGAAACGCAAGGAAATAAACCCGGCCCTTCCACCGCGGAAAAAAGCCTGCTAAATAGCGCCCCGAAAATGTACTGGACGCCGCGACCAGGTCGGAACCATGCCCCGCAAGCCCAAGAAACAAGCCCCGCAGCCGGAAGTCAACAAGAACAATTTCGACGAGTTCGTCGACGATGCGGAGGTCAGCGATGACGATGTGCCCAACGTCGAGATCGCGGCACCTCCGGGCAAGAGCCGTGACTGGCGCGACGTGGAAAAGCTGCGCGAGGAGCGCCTGCTGCGCCAGCTGATCGACGACGATCTGGATATCGAATAGGCCGCGCCGCGCTCAGACGCGGCCAAGCGCCAGTGCGGTCAGGCCTGCCGAGAGTGCGGTGAAGGCTTCGTCCGGCGTATCCACCACCTGCACCAGGTCCACGTCCTCCGGGCTGATCAGGCCCTGCTCGACGAGGAAGGGCAGATCCAGCACGCGCTGCCAGAAGGCCTTGCCGTAGAGCAGGATCGGCATGGGGCTGGACTTGCCGGTCTGGGTCAGCGTGAGCAGCTCGAACAGTTCGTCAAAGGTGCCGAAGCCGCCGGGAAAGATCACCGCGCCACGCGCCAGGTTGAGGAACCAGAACTTGCGCATGAAGAAGTAGTGGAATTCCAGCGCCTGATCCAGCTCCACGTGCGGATTCACGTGCTGCTCGAAAGGCAGCGAGATGTTGAGGCCGATGTTGAGCCGCCGGTCCACGCGCGCCGCGCCGGCGTGCGCCGCCTCCATGATGCCGGGACCGCCGCCGGTGACCACGTGGTAACGCTGCGGCTCGGCGTGCTCGGCCACGGTCCAGCGCGCCAGGCGCTCGGCCAGGTCGGCGGCCTGCTGGTAGTAGGCCGAGGCGCCGCTCAGGCGGGCCGAGCCGAAGAAGATCACCGCGTTGTGGATGTTCAGCCGCCGGAAGCGGCTGGCCGGCTCCAGATATTCGCTGAGGATGCGGATGCTGCGGGCATCCTCGCCGGTGAGAAAGTCGAGGTTCTTGTAGGATTTGACGGGCTTCATGGTGCAGACCTTGAGGGGCCCGCACCATAGCAAATCCGGCCCGCGCCCGGCGCTCAGGCGGCGATCAGCGCCTGCTCGGCCTCGTGGCTGGCGTGACGCAGCACGCGCCCGAAGCGGGTGCGGCCAAAGTCGGCGACATAGGCCCCGTCCTGCCAGGCCAGACGCCCGCCGATCATCACATGGCGCACCACGCCGTCGCTGCGGTTGACCAGCTGGTGGTGCTCGAAGCTCTCGCGGTAGAGATAGCGCACGCCGGCCTCGGCGTCATAGCGTGCCAGCGCGGCGGGATCGACCACGGTGATGTCCGCCAGCGCACCGGGGCGCAGCACGCCGACGCCCAGGCCGAAGAATTCCGCCGGCTCCTGCGTCAACCGGTGTACCGCATGGGCCACGCGCTCCAGGCCATCCTCCTGGGCAAACTTCAGCATGCGCAGGTTGCCGTCGTAGAACGCCATGTTGGTCAGGTGCGCGCCGCTGTCGTTGAACCCGGGCAGCAGACGCGGATTGAACAGCAGCGCCTTGGTCATGCGCGGGTCGCGGTTGGCGGTGGTGGTGTGCCAGCGCAGGTCGGTGTCGTAGAGGCGCAGCAGGTGCAGGAAGAAATCGGCATCGTCCAGCGGCTTGGGGAAGCTGGCAAAGACCTCGGCCTCGGCCGCGCTGCGTGCGCCCTCACCGCACGCCTGCCAGCCTTGCAGGCGCTGGTAAACCCGCTCCATGAGCTCGCCGTTCCACTCCGCCACCGGGCACTGGTCGATGGTCATGTCGTCGAGCCGGCGCGACAGCACCAGATCCTCGCGTCCGAGCAGGCGCAGCAGGTTGGCGAGGTTGAAGCCGCGTTTGCCCCTGAACCACATGCGGCGGTAGGCCGCGACCCACTGCGGATCGTGCAGGATGCGCATGCGGCCCTCGCGGTCTTCCAGATCGCATTCATTGAGCCGGCGCAGTTCGGGAATCTCCTCGGCGATGGGGGTGATGACGCCGTCGCTCCAGACCTTGAATGGCGCCGCCAGCGCCTGCAGGCGGAAGTGCCCGCGCAGCAGCCGTGAGTTGAGGATGCGCGACAGCAGCAGCGCCATCCGGACGATGGACTTGTTGGTGGCGAGGTCAATCGCCGCCACCGCCGTGACCTTGAGCGTGCGCCTGTACAGGCGCCCGGAGGTGAGCAGGAAGTTGCGGAACACCGCCAGCTTATCGTCCTTGGGCGGGGTGGCCTGCCACACGCGCCCCCAGGCGCGCAGGATGCCGGTGAGGAATTTCAGCTCGGCAAACGGCGCAAACTGGGTGGGAATCTGCTTGTGCGTGTTGGGCTGGTTGGCCAGATAGTGGAACGGCAGCGCGTCGGTGGAAAAACCCACGTAGCCCTCGCGCATGCCTTTTTCCAGCAGCTCGCCCATGCGCCGTAGTTCATCGGCGCTGGGGTCGCGGTTGACCGAGGCATTGAGCCCCATGACCTCGATGCGCAGCATGGAGTGCGGGATCATGGGCACGACGTTGGGACCCAGCGCCTTGTCGGCAAAGTGCGCCAGGTAGGCGTCGGAATCCTGCCAGTCGCAGGCGTCCGCCACCTTGCGCAACACGTGCTTGGGCACGTTCTCGACACGCGCGAAGCAGTCCACCACCGGGTCTTCGCCGTTGCGCCGCTGGTTGCCGTAGGCCAGGCCCAGCGAGCAGTTGGCCACCACCACCGTGGTGGTGCCGTGACGCACCGCCTCGGGCAGGCCGGGTTCGATCTCCACCTCCAGGTCGAAGTGGGTATGGATGTCGAGCAGGCCCGGCATCAGCCACTGGCCGCTGACGTCGAGCGTCTGCTGCGCCTGCGCGGACGCCAGGCCGGGGCCGATGGCCGCGATCCGGCCGCCGCTCACCGCCACGTCGGCCTGTACCGGCGTGCGGCCGGTGCCGTCGAAGACCCAGGCGTTCTGAAACAGGACATCCCACTGCTGGCGGCCGCCATCCATGTCACTCTCCTTGGCTGAGGCGCGCATTTAAACCCGTCCGCCGGCAGATGGCAGTAGGAAGATTGCCCCAGCCCGCGCCGCGTGCCAGTCTGGCGCCACGCAGGAGACGACGCCATGCTCACATCCAGCCAGCTGCGCGAGCGGTTCGTGGCCGCCGCCACCGCCCGCTTTGAGACGCAGGTCCCGGATTTTGCCCGCCTGCGCGCCCTGATCCGGGCGCACGGCGGCCGGGTCCACAATGACCACGGCGCGGTGCGCAGTGCCGACCCGCAGCGCTGCCGGCTGCTGGTCGAGGCCGCTGGCGTGATGGGCCTGTACCCCGAACGCGAATACCGGTTCCCCGCCAAGAAACTGCGTTCCTTCGACCTGCAGGTGCCGGGCGAGGACGCCGGCCAGTTCAAGATCTTCGTCTCCGAAGTGGACCTCGACGCCTTCCCCGCCGCGGTTGCGGCACAGATCCGTGCCGACTGCGCCGCCCAGGCGGCGGCGGTGGACCTGGCACCGCTGCGGGAGCTGATCCAGCGCGCGCAGAGCGCCGGCGGCCTGCAGGCGGACGAGGCGGAGCGCTTCATCCAGTACCTGCTCGAGCGGCTCATGCGCCGTCACGGTCCGCCGCTGAAACGCAGCACCGTGGAAGCCGTGGCCGCGGTCTCCGGCGAGGCCGCGAGCGCGCTCGCCCTGGGCCCGGATTTCAACCACCTGACGCTGGACGTGCAGGCCGCCGGCTACGCCAGCATCGAGGACATGGACGCCGCCCTGCGCGCGGCCGGGTTCCAGATGCTGCCGGCGATCCAGGGCGAGCCCGGCGCCTGCCTGCGCCAGACCGCCACCCGGGCCGCGTCCGTGCCGACACCGGTGCTGGAAGCCGACGGCCGGCTGGGGAGTGCGGCGACCGAGCAGCAGTTCGTGGAGATCATCGAGCGCGGCTGGGTGAACGACGCACAGGGCCGCCGGCTGCGCTTCAAGCATTTTCTCACCGGCAATGCGGAACGGATCTTCGACGCCGCCAGTACCCGCAGCGCGCGGCGCCAGCCGCCCTAGTAGCTGCCGTTGAGCAGCACCAGCAGCACCCCGCCCATGGCCGCACTCATGCCGACCGCCTGGCGCAGGCGCAGCGGCTCACGCAACAGCCACACGGCGAGGATGACGATGAACACCGCCGCCAGTTCGTTGAGGATCGCGGCGATGGAGGCCTGGGTGTACTTGTAGCCGGCCAGCCACAGCATCATCGAGACATAGGTGCCCATCAGCCCGCCGGCGATCACCTGCGGCCAGTGGCGCACGCGCCGGTAGGCGTGCAGCAGGGCACGTGCGTTGCGGCGCCACAGCACCACGGCAAGCATGCCCACCAGCCCGCCGAGGATGCGCAGCAGCACCACCCAGAGAAAGTCGTAACGCTCCAGCAGCGGCTTGGCGATGACGATGCCCACCGCCATCATGAACACCGACAGCACCGCCGTGGCGATGCCGATGCGATCCAGACGCGCGTGCTCGCGGCTGGCGGCGTGCTGGAAGGTCACCAGCAGGATGCCCGCCAGCACCAGCACCACGCCAACCCACTGCACCAGGCCCAGGCGCTCGCCGAGCCAGACCATGGACAGGCCGATGACGAAGGGCGAATAGAGCGTCTGCGCCACCGCCACGCGGCTGGCGCCCACCCGGTTGAGGGCGCGGAAGTACAGCGTGTCGCCCACGGCGATGCCGATGAATCCGGACAGCAGCACCAGCCCCAGCTCCGGCAGCGGAATCGCCGGCCAGGCCAGCTCGCCGTTGATCAGCAGGATGGTGAGCAGGAACAGCGGCACCACCATCAGGTTCTTGAACAGGTTCAGCGCAAACGGCGCCAGGCTCTCGCCCGACTGGCGGAACAGGATCACCGCCACCGCCCAGGCCAGCGCGCAGCCGAGCGCGTACAGCTCGCCGGGCCCGAGCGTCATCGCGGCATGGGCTCAGTCGCGCGGCTCAGAGATAGCTCAGCCAGTCGCCGTATTTTTCGCTGCGGCCCTTGACCAGATCCAGGTAGGCCTTCTGCAGTTTTTCGGTGATCGGCCCGCGCGAGCCGCTGCCGATGCTGCGGTTGTCGGCTTCGCGGATCGGCGTGACCTCCGCCGCGGTGCCGGTGAAGAAGGCCTCGTCGCAGATGTAGAGCTCGTCGCGCGTGATGCGGCGCTCCACCACCCGGTAGCCGAAGTCCTGCGCCAGCTGCATGACGGTGCGGCGGGTGATGCCGTCGAGCGCGCTGGTCACGTCGGGCGTGCTGATCACGCCGTTGTTGACGATGAAGATGTTCTCCGCGCTGCCCTCGGCCACATAGCCCTCGGGATCGAGCATGATCGCCTCGTCGTAGCCGTCGCGCAGGACTTCGTTGAGCGCCATGGAGGAGTTCAGATAGTTGGCGTTGGCCTTGGCGCGGCACAGCGCGGCGTTGACGTAATGCCGCGAATACGAGCTGGTCTTGACGCGGATGCCGCGCTCCATGTTGTCGGCGCCCAGATAGGCGCCCCAGGTCCAGGCCGCGACGATGACGTGAGTCTTGAGCCCGGCGGCGCGCAGGCCCATGCCTTCCGCGCCGTAGAACACCATGGGCCGCAGATAGGCTTCCTTGAGCTGGTTGGCACGCAGCACCTCCAGCTGTGCGGCGTTGAGCTGCTCCTGGGTCCAGGGCATCTTCATGTCGAGGATCTTGGCCGAGTTGAACAGGCGCCGCGTATGGTCGTGCAGCCGGAAGATGGCCGTGCCCTTGGGCGTCTCGTAGGCGCGTACGCCCTCGAAGCAGCCGACGCCGTAGTGCAGCGAATAGGTCAGGACGTGGGTGGTGCACTCGCGCCAGGGCTTGAGCTCACCGTCGTACCAGATAAATCCGTCGCGGTCGGCAAAAGAAGTCATCTCGACAATCCTCGGTTAACAAAACAGCCGCCCCGGCCAGGCGCCGTGCGGCTTGAAGGGCGCAATTATAGGCCGGGCTTCAGCCCAGCAGGGCATCCCAGATGCGGGAAATCGTCTCGCGCTCGGCGGCAAAACGTGCCTGCGGGGCGCGGGCGTCCTCGTTCTGCAGGGCACGGGCGTGGCTGTAGCCGCGCAGGCTGCGGTAGGCGCCGATCAGCGCGTCGTGATCGGCAGCGCTCAGGCTGCCCGCGGCCAGCAGGGCGTCGAGCTGCCGCCAGTTGTCGCTGTAGTGGACGATGGCGGGATCGCGGGCGGCATCGCGCAGCACCAGGTACTGGGTGATGAATTCGGCGTCGGTGAGCCCACCCCGACCCTGCTTGACGTCCCACAGCCCCTCGCCGGAGGTGTCCAGCGCGCTGCGCATCTTGTCGCGCATGGCGCGGATCTCCTCGCGCAGGGCCTGCGGCTCGCGCTCGCGCGTGAGCACCTCGGTGCGCAGCCGGGCAAAGGCCTCGGCGAGCCGCGCGCTGCCCGCCACCGGGCGGGCGCGGGTCAGCGCCTGATGCTCCCAGGTCCAGGCCTGCTCGCGCTGGTAGCGCTCGAAGCCGGCGAGGCTGGTCACCACCAGCCCGGACTTGCCGGAGGGGCGCAGCTCCAGATCCACCTCGTAGGCACGTCCGGCCTGGGTCTGGGTGGCGAGCAGGTTGATCAGGCGCTGGGCGAAGCGCGCCATCCAGGTCCCGGCCGCCAGGGGGCGCTCGCCGCCCCGGGTATCGGCCTCCAGGTCGTCGCAGTCGTGGATGAAGACCAGGTCCAGGTCGGAGCCGTAGCCCATCTCGATGCCGCCGAACTTGCCGTAGGCAATCACGGCAAAGCCGGCCGGCTGTCCATCGGCACGCTGCGGCGTGCCGTGCTGGCGCACCATCTCGCGCCAGGCCCAGTCCAGGGCGCGGGCCAGCAGCACCTCGGCCAGCCAGGTGAGCCGGTCGCTGACCTGCACCAGCGGCAGGCTGCCTTCCAGGTCGGCGGCGGCCACGCGCAGGGTGATTTCTTTCTGGTAGCGGCGCAGCAGATCCATGAAGCCTTCGATGTCGGCCTCCGGCAGCCCGTCGCTGCGCTGTGCCAGCTCGGCTTCCATCTCGGCGCGGGTGGGTGGCGCGTGCAGGCTGCGGGGATCGAGCAGCTGGTCGAGCAGCATCGGGGAATGGCGCAGCAGATCGGCCAGCCAGGGGCTGGCGGCGCACAGGCGCAGCAGTTGCAGGCGCGCGGTGGCGCTCTCGCGCAGCAGGCTCAGATAGGTGGCCCGCCCGGCCACCGCTTCGAGCAGGCCCAGCACGCGCAGCAGCGCGGTCTGCGACGCCTGCGGCAGTTCGCATGCCTCGGTGAGCAGCTGCCCGAGCAGGGCCTGGAAGCCGTTCACCGTGTCCTCGCGCATGGCGCGCACCAGGCGCACCTCACGCAGGCCGCGCAGCTCGCGGACCAGGCGCTGCGGATCCTCCCAGCCGCGGGCGCGCAGGCTGGCAATGGCCGCCTCCTCATCCAGCGTGCCCTGCCAGAGCGCGGCGATGAACTGGGTCTGGTCCGGGTGCGCGGCGCCGGATGCCTCGGCAAAGATGCGGTCGAACTCCGTGCGTACCCGCTTGCGCACGGCCGCAAAGGCGGCCAGCAGCGCCTCCCAGTCGGCGTGGCCCAGCACCACGGCCAGGGCCCGGCGGGCCGATTCGGCGGTGGGCAGGGCATGGGTCTGCTCATCGCCGTACATCTGGATGGCGTTCTCCAGCCGGCGCAGGAACACGTAGGCCTGGTCCAGGCCCTGCGCAGTGGCGGGTTCCAGCATGCCGCAGGCACCGAGCTGCGCCAGTACCGGGCGCAGGCGCGGATCGCGCAGCGGCGGCTCCTGCCCGCCGCGCACCAGCTGGAAACTCTGCACGATGAACTCCACCTCGCGGATACCGCCGCGGCCGAGCTTGACGTTGTCTTCCAGCCCCTTGCGCCGCACCTCGTCCTCGATCATCTGCTTGAGCGCGCGCAACGAGCCGATGGCGGTGAAATCCAGATAGCGGCGGTAGATGAAGGGGCGCAGCGTGCCCAGCAGCCGCTGCCCGGCGGCCAGATCACCGGCGACCGGGCGTGCCTTGATCAGCGCATAGCGCTCCCACTCGCGGCCGTGCACGAGGTAGTACTCCTCCATGGCGGCAAAACTTGCCGCCGGCGCGCCGGCGGAGCCGAAGGGCCGCAGCATCCAGTCCACGCGGTAGGCGAAGCCGTCGGGAGTGACCTCGGCCAGCAGCCGGGTGAAGCGCTGCACCAGCTTGGCAAAGAATTCGCTGTTGGAGAGCGGCACTTCGCCGTCGGTCTCCCCCGGCGCGGTATAGGTGCAGATCAGGTCAATGTCGGAGGAAAAATTCAGCTCGCCACCGCCCAGCTTGCCCATGCCCAGGATCACCGGCTGCACCGGCCGGCCCTGCTCGTCGCGCGGCCTGCCGTAGCGCACGGCCAGGCGTTGCAGGCTGTCGTCCAGCGCCTGCTGGCAGCAGCGCTCGGCCAGGCTGGAAAGCGCGCCCAGGGTTTCGTCCAGCGGCGCCAGGCCGGCGAGATCGCGGTAGGCGATGCGCGCCATCTCCGTGTTGCGCACCCGGCGCAGCTGGCGCATCAGCGCCGCGTCCTCGTGCGGCCACTCAGCGGGCCAGTACGGCTGCGGGTCCTGCAGCCGGGCCGGGGTGTAGTGCTGCGGCTCGCGCTCGATCAGCCCCGCCAGCCAGGGACTGGCGGCGAGAACGCGGGCATCCAGGCTCATAGCGGCGGGCGGCGGCCTGACCAGGGGCGCGCCTGCTCCAGCTGCGCCGCCAGACGCAGCAGCCGCGCCTCCTCGCCAAAGGGTGCGATGAAATGGCTCCCCAGCGGCAGCTCGCCGGCGCTCCAGTGCAGCGGCACGCTCATGGCCGGCGTGCCGGTAAGGTTGGCGAGCTGGGTGAAGGGCACCTTGGCCAGGCTGTCGCGGGCCATCTGCTCCACCTGCCCGCCCTTGAGCAGCAGGCCGCCCAGATCCAGCGCCAGCAGCGGCTTGAGCGCCAGACGCTGGAGCGCCGGCAGGCCCTGGCTGCCGATGCGCACCGGCGGGCAGGCCAGCGTGGGGGTGAGGTAGAGGTCGAAGCGGCCGAAGAACCGCCCCAGCGCGCGGGCAAACTCGTTCCAGCGCCGGTGCGCCGCCACGTAATCGGCAGCCGGCAGGGCGCGGCCGATGGCGGCCAGGGCGCGGGTATCCAGCTCAAAATCCGCCGCGCGCGCGCCCTGTGCCAGCGCCCGGGCGTAGTCCACCGCCACGTGTCCGAAGTACAGCGCCAGATAGCTGCGGGCGAGCGCCATGCCGTCGATCTCCGGCTCGGCCTCCTCGACGTGATGCCCCAGCGAGGCGAGCAAGCGGGCCGTGTCCTGCACGGCGGCGACGCACTCGGCGTCCACCGGGGTGCCGATCGGCGAGCGCGTGCAGAAGGCGATGCGCAGGCGACCCGGGTCGCGGCCCACTTCCTCGGCGTAGGGCCGCTCCGGCGGGCGGATGATGAAGGGATCTCCGGCACTCGGCCCCTGCAGCAGGTCGAGTATGGCCGCGCTGTCGCGCACGCTGCGCGATACCACGCCCTCGCTGCTCGCGCCTTCCCAGACCTCGCCGGCCTGCGGGCCTTCGCTGATCCGTCCGCGCGAGGGCCGCAGGCCAAACAGCCCGCAGCAGGCGGCGGGAATGCGGATGGAGCCGCCGCCGTCGTTGGCCCCGGCCATGGGCACCACGCCGGCCGCCACCGCGGCGGCCGAGCCGCCCGAAGAACCGCCCGTGGTGTGCGCCAGGTTCCAGGGATTGCGGCTGGGGCCCCAGTATTCCGGTTCGGTGGTGCCCTTGAGCGCCAGCTCCGGGGTGTTGGTCTTGCCGAAGATCACCAGCCCCGCGTCGAGCGCGCGCTGGGTATAGACCGCATGCGCGTCCGGCACCTGGCCACGCAGGGCACGGCTGCCCGCGGTGGTGGGCACGCCGGCGTAGTCCTGGCTGATGTCCTTGATCAGGAACGGCACCCCGGCAAAGGGCCCCTGCAAGGGCTGGCGGGCGCGCTCGCGGGCCTGCTCGCGCATGGGAATGACCACGGCGTTGATCCGCGGATTGACCGCCTCCAGCCGCGCCTGGGCCGCGTCGAGCAGCTCCTGGGCACTCACCTGGCGGCTGTTGACCAGCGCGGCCAGGCCGACCGCATCCTGGGCCGCGTACTCGGCAAATTCCATTCTCTTCCCCCTGCACTCGTGAGTTGTTCTACAGTGCGCCGAGTGTATCCGCACCGGGAGCTGCAGATGGTTACCCTGACCCCAAGCACCGCCGCACCGGCGCTGGCCCTCAAGCTGCGCCGCTGGACCGACTACCTGGTGCAGGATCTGGGCGGCGGCCCGCGCATCTGGAAATTCAGCTGGGTCATCAATTTCCAGAAGGCCGGCACCTTCCTGTTCCTCGGCGCGCTGATGCTCGGGTACCGGAACACCGAAACCGCGGCCTGGATCTACCTGGCCCTGCATGGCGGCTACGGCCTGGTGTGGCTGCTCAAGGATCTCGCCTTTCCCGATCCCAACTGGCAGAAGCGCATCACCCTGGGCGGCGGGCTGATGGCCTTTGCCGGCGTGCTCGGCCCGTACTGGATCTTCGGCTGGCTGCTGATCTCCGGGACCAGCCAGCCGGATTACCCCCTGCCCGAACCAGCCTGGTTCGCCCTGTGCATCACCCTGTGCCTGCTGGGCTGCGTGCTGATGATCGCCGCCGACGCGCAGAAATATTTCACCCTGCGCCTGCGCCGCGGACTCATCACCGACGGGGTGCACCGCTACATCCGCCACCCCAACTACCTGGGCGAGATGATGATCTACGCCAGCTTCGCCCTGCTGGTCTGGCACTGGTTCCCCTGGCTGGTACTGGCCTGGGTGTGGCTGGGCCTGTTCGCGGTGAACATGGTGCTCAAGGAAGCCAGCATGAGCCGCTACCCCGACTGGGCCGCCTACCGTCAGCGCAGCTGGTGGCTGGTTCCCGGGGTGTTCTGAGGTCTTGAAATCCGCCCGCCCGTCTCCAGTTTTGGGGCATCGGGACCCATCCCGCGCAACCAAGGAGGCTGATATGAGTGTGATCCGTTATGAGCCCTGGGCCTTGCACAGGGACCTTTTCACCGAGTTCAACAAATTCTTCGAGCGGGCCGCCGCCGACGGCAGTTCCGGCGCCACCGCCGACTGGGTGCCCCCGGTGGACATCGAGGAGCACGCCGACCGCTTCGTGATCTTTGCCGACATCCCCGGCGTGGACCCGGAGAGCATCGAAGTCACCCTGGAACAGGGTGTGCTGACCCTGTCCGGCAGCCGTGCCGCCCGCGAGGAAGCGCAGTCGGTCGAGCGCAGCCGCAGCGAGCGGGCCGTGGGCCGCTTCCATCGCCGCTTCGCCCTGCCGGACACGGCCGACGCCGACGGTGTCTCCGCCTCCGGCAAGCATGGCGTGCTGGAGATCGTCATCCCCAAGCGGCCGCAGGTCCAGCCCCGAAGGATCTCGGTCACGCATTGAACCCGACGGGGCGCCCAGCGCCCCGTTTTTGATTGAGCCGCATGGACTACAAGGACTACTACAAGATCCTCGGCGTACCCCGCTCCGCCACCGCGGAGGAGATCAAGCGCGCCTACCGCAAGCTGGCGCGTGAATATCACCCGGACCGCAACCGGCAGGCCGGCGCGGAAAACCGCTTCAAGGAGATCAACGAGGCCCACGAGGTGCTCGGCGACGCGGAGAAACGCCGCACCTACGACAGCCTGGGCACCAGCTGGCAGGGCGGGCGCGGATTCACGCCCCCGCCGGGCTGGCAGGGCGGCCGCGGCCGGCGCGGCGGCAGCCCCTTTGGTCAGGCCGAGGGCTTCTCCGATTTCTTCTCGGCCTTCTTCGGCGGCGGCGGCATGCCCGGCGGCTTTGCTGACTTCGAGACCACCGATTTCCGTGCCCGCCCGTCCGACCGCCACGCCGAGCTGAGCATCAGCCTGGAAGACGCCTTCCACGGCGCCGAGCGCGAGCTGCTGCTCGACGGACGCACGCTCAAGGTGCGCGTCCCGGCCGGCATCCGGGAAGGCCAGAGCATCCGCCTGAACGGCCAGGGCACGCACGGCGGCAACCTGCTGCTGAAGGTCAAGTACGCTCCCCACCCCTGGCTGCAGGTCCAGGGACGCGACGTGCACGCACGGGTGGACCTGGCGCCCTGGGAAGCGGCGCTGGGCGCGCGGGTCTCGGTCCCCACGCTGGGGGGTGCGGTGGAACTGAACATCCCCGCCAACAGCCAGGGCGGCCAGCGCCTGCGGCTCAAGGGTCGTGGCCTGCCGGGCAGGACACCGGGCGATCAGATCGTCACCCTGAACATCCTCACCCCGCCCGCCGAAACCGAAGCGCAGCGCGCCTTCTACCGGGACATGGCCGCGCGCTTTGACTTTCGCCCGCGCGGCTGAGCACGCGCAGCGGATTCAGTCGAGCGTGTAGCGGAAGACCGCCCGCACCGATGCGCCCGCTGCCACCTCCGGCAGCCGCAGCGTCACGGCGCCGGGGGTGCTGAGGTCATGGTCGGCCCCATTCGGGTCGGTCTCGTCGGCGCCGCTGGCGTCATCGTCCTCGGCCACCCCGTCTATGGCGATGCTGCCCGGCACATAGCGGCCCTGCGCCGGCACGGGCAGGCCGATGACCACGTCCGTCACCGGCCGCGTGCCGGTATTGCCGAGCACCAGCGCGTATTCCAGCAGCGCGCCCGGCACCCGCTTGGGGTTGGTAGTGCCGTTGTGCGGGTCGGACAGCACGCTGGAACTCTTCACCAGGGTCAGGGGCGTGTTGACGGTGAGCAGGGCGGTATTGGAGGCCGCGCCCGGCGCGTCGGGCGTCTGCGCGCTCAGGGCACCGCTGGCGGTGTTGGGATGGCTGCCGGTGACACGCCCGGTGATCCGCAGGCTGACCGTGCAGCGGCCGGGGCTGCCCCCGGGGATGCTGGCGTCGAGCAGCTCGAAGCCACTGCCGCCCGCCGTGGCATTGAGACTGATCCCGACGCAGCTGCCGCCGCTGGCCGTCGGGGCGGCGTTGACGATGCCCGGCGGATAGACATCCGTGAGCCGCAGCCCGCTCAGTGGGGTGGCGTTGGGATTGATCAGGGTCAGCACCAGGTCGCTGTCCTCGCCGGCGAGGATCACCCCGGGGCCGAATGCCTTCTCCACCATCGGCCGCTCACGCACCGCCAGCACGGCGCTGGCCGCTCGATGCGCCGCAGCAGATCCAGCACCGGGTCCGGCGCCTGGCGCACGCCCACAATCCGCACCGCCCGCAGCGCCGCGCGCAGATCCGTGCCCAGGGAAACCTCCCGCCCCCAGCGCACCCGCGCGCGCGCGTAGAGCCCGTCCGGCAACTGCCGCGTCCCCCGGCTATTCCGTGGCCTCGCCATGCCCCAACCCCCGTAGAGTTTCGGGAATATTTCGGGACTATTTCGGGACAAAAGCAAGCCCCGTTTCTGGCGGCCTGCAAGTTATTGAAAGAATTATAAAAATGGTCGGGGCGATAGGATTCGAACCTACGACCCCCTGCCCCCCAGGCAGGTGCGCTACCAAGCTGCGCTACGCCCCGACCGACGACTTGCGTGCTACGAAGATACGCGGCGGCTGCCGCGAAGGGGCGCGCAGTGTACCCAACCGCGCGGGTTTCGCAAAGCACGGCGCGGGGGCGCCGGCGCTGAGCTACTCCGGAAACAGGCGCAGCAGGGATTCCAGCTCGCTGCGCAGGTTCTTGATCTCGGTGGCGCGACGGGCGCTGCTCACCGGCTTGCGCACCGGCGCGGCCGGCTGCGGCCGGCTGACGGCCGCCGGACGCGGCTCCTCCTTGAGACGCAGGCGCGCACCGCCGATGGTGAACCCCTGCTCGTACAGCAGACTGCGGATGCGCCGCACCATGAGCACGTCGTCCTGCTGGTAATAGCGGCGATTGCCGCGGCGCTTCACCGGCTTGAGCTGCGGGAATTCCTGCTCCCAGTAGCGCAGCACGTGCGGCTTCACGTCGCACAGCTCGCTCACCTCGCCGATGGCAAAGTAGCGCTTGCGCGGGATCTCCGGCAGCTCGGCGAGCTTGTGTTCAGCGGCGCGCATCGTATTCCACTCTCAGACGCAGTTTCTGGCCGGGCCGGAACGTGACCACCCGGCGGGCCGAGATGGGGATTTCCTCCCCGGTCTTGGGGTTGCGGCCCGGGCGCTGGTTCTTGGAGCGCAGTTCGAAGTTGCCGAAGCCGGAGAGCTTGACCTCCTGCCCGGCCTCCAGCCGCGTGCGGATCTCCTCGAAGAAGAGATCGACGAATTCCTTCGCCTCGCGCTTGTTCAGCCCCAGCTCTTCAAACAGCGCGTCCGCCAGTTCCGCTTTCGTTAACGCCACCGTCGCCCCTTTCTTATGTACGGATCGCGGCCTCCAGGTGTTGGGCCAAGGCCGCCACCACCACCGCTACCGATTCATCCACTTCCTGTTGCTCAAGCGTGCGCGAATAATCTTTGAAAATCAAGCCAATCGCGACGCTTTTACATCCATTTTTTAAGCCTTTTCCACGGTAAATATCGAACACGAAAACTTGATTCAATAATTTGCCACCGGCGTCCCGCACCACGTCGAGGATGCGCTGCGCCGGCACCGCCTCGGCCACCACCACGGCGAGGTCGCGCCGCGAGTGCGGAAATTCGGCCGGCGGTGCCGGTCGGGGCAGGCCCTGTTCGGCGATCAACGCCCAGTCGAGCTCGAACAGCAGCGGCGCCTCCGGCAGATCCAGGGCCTGCACCACGGCGGGATGCAGCGCGCCGAGCCATCCGGCGTGCCGGCCGTCGCGGCTCAGGCGCGCGGTCTGGCCGGGATGCAGGGCGGGATGCGCGGCCGGCTCGAAGCGGTACTGCGCGCCTGCGGGCCCGAGCAGGGCCTCGACGTCGGCCTTGATGTCATAGAAGTCGGTGGGCCTGGCCGCAGCGCCCCATTGCTCCGGCAGCGCCGGGCCCGCGGCCAGCCCGCCGATGCGCTGGGTTTCCACGATCTGCCCGTCGCGGCGCTCGAAGCAGACACCGGCCTCGAACAGCCGCACCCGCCGGGCCTGGCGCTGCAGGTTGTGCCGCCAGACCGGGATCAGGCCGGCCCAGAGCTGGCTGCGCATCACCGCCAGGGTTTCGGCAATGGGGTTGTCGAGCGCGATGGCCGCTGTCTGCGGGTCGAGCTGCGACTGGATCTGCGGGTCCACGAAGGCGAGCGTCACCGCTTCCTGCCAGCCGCGGTCCACGAGCAGGGCGCGGGCACGCGACAGGCTGCGCTGCGTCTCCCTGGGCTGCGAGGGTGCCAGCTCGGCGCGGTAGGCGCGCGCGGGGATGCGGTCGTAACCGTACAGGCGGGCGATTTCCTCGATCAGGTCCTGCTCGATGCGCAGATCGCCCCGCCAGCTGGGAATGCGGGCGATCCAGCTGCCCTCGCCCTGCGGCTGCAGGGCGATGCCCAGACGGTCGAGCAGAGCCTCCACCACGGCCGCCGGAATCTCATGCCCGAGCAGCTGGCGGATGCGCGGGCGGCGCAAGGCGATCTGCAGCTCGGCGGCCTGCGGCAGCGCGGCGACGCAGACCGGGTGCGCGGTACCGCCGCAGATCTCCAGCACCAATTGGGTGGCGCGCGCCAGCGCCGCCCGCTGCAGGGCCGGATCCACCCCCCGCTCGAAGCGGTGGAGCGAATCCGAGCTGAGCTTGTGGCGCCGTCCGGCGCCGGCCACCGCGGCCGGCGCGAAACAGGCGGATTCCAGGAAGATGTCCTCGGTGCCGGCGCTCACCGCCGACTCGGCGCCGCCCATCACCCCCGCCAGCGCCAGCGGGCCATCGCGGTCGGCGATCAGCAGTTCGCCGTCGGCCAGCTGCAGTGTCTGCTCGTTGAGCAGGCGGATCTGCTCGCCGGGCTGTGCGCGGCGAACCCGGATCTCGCCCTGGATGCGCTGCGCGTCGAAGCCGTGCATCGGCTGCCCGAGTTCGAGCATGACGTAATTGGTGATGTCCACCACCGGATGGATGCCGCGGATACCGCTGCGGCGCAGGCGTTCGCGCATCCAGTCCGGCGTGCGCGCCTGGGGGCGGATGCCGGTGATCAGGCGGCCGGCGTAGGCGCTGCAGGTCTGCGGATCCTCCACGCTGATGCGCAGCTGCCGCGATCCGCCCACCGGGGTCTCGGGCACCCGCGGGCGCTTGAGTTCCAGCTCGTAGAGCGCGGCGGTCTCGCGCGCCAGGCCCAGTACCGAGAGGCAATCACCGCGATTGGGGGTGAGCTCCAGCGTGAGGATCGCGTCCTCGAGCCGCAGATGCTGTTCGATCGGCGTCCCGGGGCGCGCATCGGGGTCGAGTTCCAGCAGGCCGTCGGACTTGTCCGCCAGCCCCAGTTCCTGGGCCGAGCAAAGCATGCCGTGCGATTCCACTCCGCGCAGCTTGGCGCGGGTGATCTCCATGCCGCCCGGCAGGCGCGCGCCCGGTTGGGCGCAGGGCGCCCGCAGGCCAACACGCGCGTTGGCGGCACCGCAGACGATCTGCAGCGGCGCGCCACTGCCCACGTCCACCTCACAGACACGCAGGCGGTCGGCCTGGGGATGCGGCTCGGCGCGCAGGATGCGGCCCACCACCACGCCCTGCGGCAGCGCGGGCAGCATCGGCCCGGCTTCCGATTCCAGCCCCGCCAGGGTGATGCGCGCGGCCAGGGCGGCGGCGTCCGCCGGGACGCCGACCCATTCGCGCAACCAGTTCAGGCTCAGTTTCATGCGGGCAGGTTCCGGCAGGCTTCAGCGGAAGGCTTCGAGGAAGCGCAGATCATTGGTGAAGAACTGGCGCAGGTCGTCCACGCCGTAGCGCAGCATGGCAAAACGCTCCACGCCCAGGCCAAAGGCAAAACCGCTGTAGCGCTCCGGGTCGATGCCGACGGCCTCGAATACCCGGGGATGGACCATGCCGCAGCCCAGCACCTCCAGCCAGCGGCCGTTCTCGTCGCGGATGTCCACCTCGGCGGAGGGCTCGGTGAACGGGAAGTAGGACGGCCGGAAGCGCACCTCCACCTCACGCTCGAAGAAGCGGGCGAGAAAAGTCCTGAGGTCGTATTGCAGGTCGGCAAACGACACCTGCTCGGCCACGTACAGCCCTTCCACCTGATGAAACATGGGGCTATGGGTGCGGTCGGAATCGCAGCGGTACACGCGCCCGGGAGCGATCATGCGGATCGGCGGCCGGCTGCTCATCATGGTGCGAACCTGCACCGGGCTGGTGTGAGTGCGCAGCACCCGCGCACCCTGGTCCACGTAAAACGTGTCGTGCATGGCGCGCGCCGGATGCAGCTCGGGGATGTTGAGCGCGTTGAAGTTGTGGAAGTCGTCCTCGATCTCCGGGCCTTCAACGGTGACAAATCCCAGCTCGCCGAACAGCTGCTCGATGCGCTGGATGGTGCGGGTGACCGGGTGCAGGCCGCCGGGGCTGTCGCCGCGCCCGGGCAGGGTCACGTCGAGCGCCTCGGCCGCCAGCTGCTTTTCCAGCTCGGCCCGGTTGAGCGCGTCCTGACGCGCGGTCAGGGCCTCGCTCAGCTGCTGCTTGATGCGGTTGACCCGCTCGCCGTAGGCCTTGCGCTCCTCGCCCTGCAGGCTGGCGAGCCGCTTGAGCAGCTCGGTGACCTGGCCTTTCTTGCCCAGCAGCTCCACGCGCAGGGTGTCCAGTGCGCGCGCATCGGCGCTGGCGGCAATGGCCGCCAGGCCTGAATCGAGCAGGGATTGCAGGTCGTCGCTCATATCCGGGTCCGCAAAATAAAACAGGAGAGCGGTTGGCTAACCGCTCCCCTGTCGAGTGTTCCCAAGCGAATAGGGAAAATCAGGCGAGCGCGGCTTTGGCCTTTTCCACCAGCTGCACAAACGCCGGCTTGTCATGCACCGCCATGTCGGCCAGTACCTTGCGGTCCAGCTCGATGCCAGCCTTGCCCAGACCGTTGATGAAGCGGCTATACGAAAGGCCGTTCTCCACGCTGGCGGCGCCGATGCGGACGATCCACAGCGCGCGGAATTCGCGCTTCTTGACGCGACGGTCACGGAAGGCGTACTGGCCGGCCTTGATGACCGCCTGCTTGGCCACGCGGTACGTGCGTGAGCGCGCGCCGTAGTAGCCCTTGGCCTTCTTGAGGATTTTCTTGTGCCGCGCGCGCGCGGTGACACCACGTTTGACTCTTGCCATGTTGAATTCTCCCGGTTACGCGTAAGGCAGCATCTGACGGACTTCGCGGACGTCCACCGCCGCGACCTGGGCTTCACCGCGCAGCTGGCGGATCCGCTTGCTGGATTTCTTGGTCAGGATGTGACGCTTGTGGGAGTGGCTGCGCTTGAATCCGCCCTTGCCGGTCTTGGCAAAGCGTTTCGCCGCGCTTTTCACGGTTTTGATCTTGGGCATGCTTGAAGCTCCTGTTACTGCGGTGTGGCCGGCTTCACATCCCCGCCCTGGGGAGCTGACCGGGCCCTGCAGACATCTGCAGGGACTTGCCTTGCCGCTTGCGCGGCTTGTTCTCTGCTGAAACGCGCTAGACGCGTTTCTTGGGCGCCATGACCATCACGGCCTGGCGACCTTCCATCTTGGCGTGCTGCTCGATCACGGCCAGTTCGTCGAGATCGGTCTTGATTCTTTCCATCAGCTGCAGACCCAGCTCCTGGTGCGCCATTTCGCGCCCGCGGTAGCGGATCGTGACCTTGATCTTGTCGCCCTCCTCCAGGAAGCGGAGCATGGCGCGCATCTTGGTCTGGTAATCACCCAGCTCGGTCGTGGGCCGGAACTTGATCTCCTTGACCTGGATCACCTTCTGCTTGCGGCGGGCGGCGTGGGCGGCCTTGTCCTTCTGGTAAAGGTACTTGCCGTAATCCATGATCTTGCAGACCGGAGGCTCGGCATTGGGCGAAATCTCGACCAGGTCCAGACCTTCCGTTTCTGCCTTGGCGATGGCGTCACGGGTCAGCATGATGCCGATCTGTTCCCCGTCCGATCCAATAACCCGCACGCGCGGCGCCGTTATCTCGTTGTTGCGCCGGTCATCACGTTCTTGAGCGATACCCATACCCTCCAGTCAAATGTGTCCTGCGCAGGGCCGCACCCGCACCACGCGCAAGGGCGCGAAGTGTAGCGGCGCGGCGCGCGGTTCTCAAGCAGGTTGTGCCGCGGACGCCTGCCGCAGGTAGGCGGCGGCCTGTTCCAGGGGCAGGCCGGGGGCGTAGCGGAAGCCCTGGCCATAGTCCACGCCGGCCTGGGTGAGGATCGCGGCGTGCCCTGCGGTCTCGATGCCCTCGGCCACCACTTCCATCCCCAGGTCGTGCGCCAGTCTGCAAATGCCGCTGACGATGCGCAATGCGCCTGGGTTCTGACCCAGATCGGCGAGGAAGGAGCGGTCCAGCTTGAGCGTATCCACCGGCAGCCGGTGCAGGTACGAGAGTGAGGAGTAACCCGTCCCGAAATCGTCCACCGCCAGCTGCACCCCCAGCGCCTTGCAGGCGGCGAAGAAGATCTGGGCGTCGTTGAGGTGGTTCATCATCAGCGATTCGGTGATCTCGATCTTGACCGTCACAGGGTCGAGCCCCTGCTGCGATATCTGCTGGCCCAGGAAGGTCAGGAGTCCCTCATCCTGCATCTGCCGCATGGATAAATTCATGTTCATGAACAGCGGCTCGCCCGCACGCAGCGCCTGCAGCTGCCCAGCGTCGCGGCAGGCCCTGGCAAAGACCCAACGCCCCAGCGGCAGGATCAGCCCCGAGGCTTCCGCCACCGGGATGAATTCCGCCGGAGACACCCGTTGGCCGTCAGGCCGGACCCAGCGCAGCAGCGCCTCGAACCCGGCCACACTGCCATCGGCCAGACGCATGATCGGCTGGTAGTGCAGCTGGAATTCCTCGTTCCGCAGCGCCCGCTCCAGATCCTGCTCGGCGCGTACGCGCTCCACCATCCAGCGCTGGTCATCACGGGCCCCGACTGGGCGTTCGCGCACCACGGGCGGGGCGGCCTGGGCACCGGCACCGCGCAACCAGTGCAGCGCGTCGCGGCAGCGCTCCAGGGTGACGTTGAGCAGGTGGCGCACCATCGGATCAGCCTGCTGCAGGCGATCCTGCAGGTATTCATGGGTGATGCGCGTGAGCACGGTCGGCTCCAGCGCCACGGCCGAGGCGGTGCGGGTCTGGTCCCCGGCCAGCGCCATCTCGCCGAAGATCTCATCCGGCCCGAGGATGGCCAGCGAGCGCCGCTCCCCGTCCGCGTTGGCGATGATCTCCACCCGCCCGGTCTTGATCAGGTAGGCCTCGCTGCCGCTGTCCCCCTGACTGAAGACGGGCTCTCCAGCTTTCAGCGTACGGGTGTAGGGATCCTGGGCCATCGGGCGAGGCGAATGAATTTTGCGCACCATAGCGCTGCTGCGCCCGTAAAACCAGACAGGCCGCCCGCGGCGGCCTGTCTGGGTGTGGCCCGGAGCTGATGGCAGCACCGCGGCCGACGTACTGCCGATCAGTCGTTGCGCAGGGCCTCGACCTGGATAGCGAGACGGACCTTGCCGCCCTCGCCGTCGGCGTACTTGCTCATGCCAAAGTCGGCACGGTTGAACTCGGCCTGGGCGTCGGCGCCACAGACTTCCTTCTTCAGGAATGGGTGGGTGATGCACTTGAAGCTGTTGATCTTCAGCGTCACCGGGCGGGTCACGCCGAGCAGCGTCAGCTCGCCCGCCACGGCGCTGGGCTCGCCCTTGCGGAACTGGATCGGGCCCCGGTAGGTGATCTGCGGAAACTGGGCGACGTTGAAGAAATCCGCCTCGCGGGCGTGCTCGTTCATCTTCTCGTGACCGAAGTCGAGGCTGGCGGCGTCGATCTGGATCTCCACCGTACCGGTGCGGGCCTCGCGGTCGAGCGTGACCTTGCCGCTGGTCTGGTTGAACTTGCCCCGCCACAGCGAGATGCCCATGTGGGGGGCTTCGAAGCTGGGATAGGTGTGCGAGGAATCGATGGTGTAGGCCACCGGGGCAGCCTGCGCGGTAACGACTGCGGCCAGCGCCAGGGCGGCGCCAAAGAGGGTTTTCTGCATGGTGAGACTCCTGTGGTGGAACAATCTGAAAAATCCGGTCTACTGCGGCTGGGCAATGCGGAAGCGGACAATGACCTCATCGTCGAGCACGCCGTCCCAGCCGGCGTCGCCCAGCCCATAACGCTTGCGCGAGACCGGGACTTCACCCTCGAAGAAATTCAGCCCTTCGGTCTGACTCAGCGTCAGGGTGGCGATCAGCGGATGCGTCTGGCCCTTGAGCGTCAGCGTGCCACGGACACGGAAACGGCCATCGCCCTGCGGCTGCAGGCCGGTGGCGCTGAAGCGCGCGACCGGGTGGCGCGCACTGTCGAACCACTCCGGCTTGCGCACCTCGGCGTTGTAGTCGTCCAGGCCCAGATCAAAGCTGGCGGTGTCGATCTCCAGCTCGGCGCTCGATGCCCCGGGCTCGGCCGCGCGGTAATCCACCCGGCCACTGAAGCGGGTGAAGCGGCCCTCCACCGGCACGTTCATCTGGCGGAAGGTGGCGCTGATGGTGCTGGCCGCCGGGTCCACCGGACCGGCGCTGGCGTGCAGGAGCAGGGGCAGCGCGATCAGGCCCAGTGCGCCCAGTGCACGGCGGAACACGGCATTCATTCAGGACTCCTTGCGGGCAGGAAAGGCAGCATGCGCGCCAGCAGACCGTCGTGGTCCACGAACTGGTGCTTGAGGCTGGCGGCGATGTGGACTGCGACCAGCGCGGCCAGGGTGTAGTTCAGGTACAGGTGCACGGACTTGAGCCACGCGGCCAGTTCCCTGTCGCGCGCCACCAGGTCGGGCAGCTGCACCCAGCCCAGGTACACGGTGGGGAACCCGGAGGCGGAGCTGAACAGCCAGCCGGAAATCGGGATCGCCAGCATCAGGCCGTACAGCAGCGCATGGGTGGCGTACGCGGCGCGGCGCTGCCAGGCCGGCGTGCCGGCCGGCAGCGGCGGCGGGCTGTGCGTCAGCCGCCACAACCCGCGCAGCAGGGCCAGCCCAAACACCGTGACGCCGATCCACTTGTGCCAGGCGTAATAACGCAGCTTGTCCGGGCTCACCGGCAGGTCCACCATGTACCAGCCCAGGCCAAAGCCGCCGAAGATGAGCACGGCAACCAGCCAGTGCAGGCTGATCGCAGGTCCATCGTAGCGAGGCAAGGGGTTCATATCGTCAAAGTAATTGATGCGATGAGACAGATTAAGTCTTGAGTGTTCCCGTTGAAAGCAGAAATATTTGAGCCATTACTTCAAATAATCTGAATCATTTTTTCGTGCCCCGGCGGCATACTGCCCGCCGATCCACCGTCCGGTCCGCCGCCATGAGCCTAGCCACCCACGCGCTGCTGCAACGTTACTACGACACCTTCAATGCCGGCGACATGCCGGGCTTTCTGGCGCTGCTCGACGAGCAGATCGTGCACGACATCAACCAGGGCGAGCGCGAGACCGGGCGCGCCGCGTTTGCCGCCTTCATGCAACGCATGAACACCCATTACCGCGAGCAGATCGTGGATCTGGTGACCCTCAGCAACCAGGACGGCAGCCGCGCCGCGGCCGAGTTCGTGGTGCTGGGCACCTACCTCAAGGCCGACGCCGGCCTGCCGCCGGCGCACGGCCAGACCTATCGCCTGCCCGCCGGCGCCTTCTTCGAGATCCGCAACGGCCGCATCGCCCGGGTCAGCAATTACTACAACCTGCAGGACTGGCTGCGCCAGGTCGGCGGGTGAAACTCAGCGCCCTCCACGGCGCCGCGCTGGCGCCGCAACTGGACGCCGTGGCGGCGCTGCGCATCCAGGTCTTCCGCGACTGGCCGTACCTGTACGACGGCAGCCTCGCCTACGAGCGGGATTATCTCGGCATGTACCTGCGCTGCCCGCAGAGCGTGGTCGGCATCGTCGAGGCCGACGGGCGCATCGTGGGCGCCACCACCGCCCTGCCGCTGGAAGCGGCGCCCGCGGCCATGCAGGCCCCGTTCATCGCCCGCGGCGAGGCGCCGTCGGCGATCTACTATCTGGGCGAATCGGTGCTGCTGCCCGCCTACCGCGGCCGCGGCGTGGGCAAGGCCTTCTTCGCGCTGCGCGAGGCCCGCGCCCGCGAGCTCGGCTACGCGCGCAGCGCATTCTGTGCCGTGGAACGCCCGGCCGATCATCCGCTGCGCCCTGCCGATTACGCGGGCAACGCCGCGCTGTGGGGCAGGATGGGCTACCAGCGCCAGCCGCACCTGGCCTGCCAGTTCGAGTGGCAGGACCTGGGCCAGCCGCGGCCCGACCTGAAAACCCTGATCTTCTGGACCAAGACCCTGTGAGCGTTCGCATCGCCGCCGCGCAATACCCGGTGGAAGCCCTGCCCCGCTTCGACGATTACGCCGCCAAGCTGGAACGCTGGATCCGCGAGGCGGCCGGCGCCGGAGCGCAGCTGCTGCTGTTTCCGGAATACGCCGCGATGGAGCTGGCCGGCAGCTTCGCGCCCGCCGTGCGGGCCGATCTGCACGCTCAGCTCGATGCCCTGCAGGCGCTGCGCGAACCGTTCATCGCCCTGCATGCGCGGCTGGCGCAGGCGCTCGGCGTGACGATTGCCGCCGGCAGCTTCCCGGTGCGCGAGCACGGGCGCTTCCACAACCGCGTGCACCTGTTCACGCCCGCGGGCCTGGCCTGGCAGGACAAGTGCATGATGACGCGCTTCGAGCACGAAACCTGGGGCATCAGTCCGGGTGGGCCGCTGCGGGTGTTCGAGACGCCGGGCGGGCGGCTGGGCATCGCCACCTGTTACGACATCGAATTTCCGGGCATCGCCCACGCGCTGGTGCGCGCCGGCGCCGACATCCTGCTGGCACCGTCCTGCACCGACACGCTGGCCGGCTACCAGCGCGTGCGCATCGGCAGCCGCGCACGGGCGCTGGAGAACCAGTGTTACGTGGTGCAGGCGCCGCTGGTGGGCCAGGCACCGTGGTCACCGGCGGTGGATATCAACATCGGCCGGGCGGGGATCTTCACGCCGGTGGATCGCGGTTTTCCGGACGACGGGGTGCTCGCCCAGGGGCGGCTCGACGAAGCCGGCTGGGTGTACGCCGACGTGCAGCCCGAACACCTCGCGGCGGTGCGCCGCGACGGGCAGGTCCTCAATCATCGCGACTACGACCGCCAGCCGGCGGGTCCGCACGTCGAGCGGCTGACGCTCGTTTAGCCGCGCAGGCCCCGCACATAAGCCGCCGCACGCGGATCCTGCGGAGCGTTGAAGACCTGCTCGGTGGGGCCGAACTCGATCAGCCGGCCGCAACGCTCCTCGGTCCAGAACACTCCGGTGAAATCGGCGATGCGTCGCGCCTGCTGCAGGTTGTGGGTGACGATGACCACGGTGTAATGCGTCTTGAGGCGCAGGATCAGGTCCTCGACCACACCGCTGGAGAGCGGGTCCAGCGCACTGCAGGGTTCGTCCATCAGCAGGACCTCCGGCCGCAGCGCCAGCGCGCGGGCGATGCACAGGCGCTGCTGCTGGCCACCCGAGAGCGTCTGGGCGGGCCGGTCGAGGCGATCGTGTACCTCCTCCCACAGCCCCACCTCGCGCAGCACCCGCTCCACCGTTCGCGTGCGCTCGGCGCGATCGCGCATGCCGTGCTCCACCAGCGCCAGCTCGATGTTGCGGCGGATGGATAGCGGAAACGGATTGGGCTTCTGGAAGATCATGCCCACACGCCGGCGCAGGCCGATCAGGTCCATGCGCGGATCAAGGATGTTGTCTCCGCGCAGGCTCGCCGCGCCGCGTACCTGGGCGCCCGGGATCAGGTCCGTGAGCCGGTTGAGGCAGGACAGGAAGCTGGTCTTGCCGCAGCCGCTGGGGCCGATCAGCGCGGTGATGCGCTGCGCCGGCACCGCCAGGTGCACGTCGCAGAATGCCGGCACGCCCCGGTAGCTCAGGCCGAGCGCCCGGGTTTCCAGCAGCACGGGATGTACTTCGTCATTACGGGACTTCATGGATGCAGGGCTCCCCGCGGCAGCCAGCGGTCGGTGAGGGTGGCGGCCAGAAGATTGATCACCAGCAGCAGGGCGATCAGGACCACCACGGCGGCGTAGGCATTCTGCTCGCCGCCGCCGATATTCATGGACAGGTCAAAGATGTGGACGGACAGCGCGCGGCCGGAATCCAGCAGGGATTCCGGCATGCGGTCCACGTAACCACTGGTGAAGATCAGGGCCGCGGTCTCGGCCGCGGCGCGGCCGATGCCCAGTACCAGGCCGACCAGCAGGCCCGGTGTGGCGGCTGGCAGCAGCAGCGCGGTCAGGGTCCGCGTGCGGCTCATCCCCAGCGCCGCCGCCCCCAGGCGATACGCGTTGGGCGCCGAACGGAACCCTTCCTCCGTGGCGCGGATCAGGATCGGCAGCACCATGCAGGCCAGCGTCAGCCCCCCGGAGAGAATGGAGAACCCCATGCCCAGATAGACACAGAAAAAGGCGTTGCCGAACAGGCCGAAGACGATCGACGGCACGCCCGCCAGCACATCCAGGCTGCGTCTGACGAAGCGCCCGAAGCGGCTTTCGTCCGAGGTGAATTCCGCCAGCAGGATCGCCGTGCCCAGGCCCAGCGGCAGGCTCACCGCCATGCACACGGACAGGATCAGCAGTGTGGACACCAGGATGGTGCTGATGCCCCCGGAGCGACCGGAGTCCAGCGGCGGTGTGCTCAGGAATGCGAGCGACAGCCGCGGCACCCCCTGCCAGAGCAGGTCGAACAGCAGCCAGGCGAATGCCCCGCTGACCAGGGCCACGGCCGTCCAGCACAGGACCAGGCCCAGCCATTCCGTCCGCCTAAACCACGGCATGGTGCACCTTGCCCCTGCCGATCATCTCGGCCGCCGCGGCCAGGGCCACGATCATGCCCAGCAGGATCAGCCCGGTGACGAACAGCGCCGCGCGGTGATCGCCCGCGGCGTATGCCATTTCCAGCGCGATGTTGGCCGTCAGTGTGCGGATCGGATCAAACAGCGAATCGGGCGTCTGCACGATATTGCCGCAGACCATCAGGATCGCCATGGTTTCGCCGATGGCCCGGCCGGTCTGCAGGATGACGCCCGTGAACAGGCCGGACCTGGCCGCCGGCAGCACCACCTTGCAGACCGTCCCCCAGCGGGACAGCCCCAGCGCCGCCGCGCTGTGGAGGTAATGGCGTGGCACGTTGGCCAGGGCCGCATCCGCCATCAGGGCAATGGTCGGCAGGATCATCAGGGTCAGCACCAGGATGCCGGCGAGCAGGCTCGGGCCCGGCGGGTGCAGCTCGCGGATCAGCGGCACCAGGACCACCAGGCCCCAGAATCCGTACACCACCGAGGGAATGCCGGCCAGCAGCTCGATCAGCCGCCGGTAGAGCCGGGCGATCCACGACGGCGCGTAGAAGTGGCAGAACACCGCGGACAGCACGCCCAGCGGCGTGGCGACCAGCACCGATCCCAGCATCGCGTACAGGGTGCCCCACAGCATCGGCAGGAGGTTGAAGCGGCCATCGGCGGCCTGCGTTGCGGGATGCCAGGAGGGATCGGTGAAGAACCGGGCCCAGCCCACCGAGCTCAGCGCCGGCCAGGCCTCCAGGCATACGAACAGCAGCACCAGCAGCAGCACCAGCCCCGCCACCACCGCGGACGCGCGCAGCAGCGCGACCAGGATCCGATCCTTGCGCCGCGCGCTAGCGGAGGGGGACAAAGGACTGCGCCCGGATCAGATCATGCACGTCCGGCGACTGCGCGTAGGCGATGAACGCCTGCGCGGCCGGACTGGGGTCAATGGAGGTGATCAGCAGCAGCGGGCGGCTCATGGGGAACCGGCCAGCGGCGACCGCCTCGGCCGAGGCCGCCACACCGTCGAGCGGCAGGAGTTTGATCGGAACCCCCCGGGCGGCATCGTATTCGGACGCGCCGACGGACATGTACACGATCGCGTCCGGATTGCCGGCCAGCGTCTTGATGCCCTGCTGGTTGTCACCCACGATCAGGTCCGCGCGGATCTGCTCCGGCCTGACATCAAAATACGCACTGAACAGCTCCAGCTCGGAGCGTCCATCCGCGCGGTTGATGACCGTGATCGGGGCGTCCTTGCCGCCCACATCCTTCCAGTTGCGTATCCTGCCGGTATAGATATCCCGCAATTGCGCGTCCGTGAGCGCCGCAACCGGATTGTCCCGGTGCACCAGAAAACAGACCCCGTCATCGGCCAGCCGGTGTGTCCGCAAGCCCGCCTGCTCCTGCGGCAGCAGCGCCCGGGACGCCATGCCGATGTGGGCAAGCCCCGAACGCGCATCCGCGATGCCCCGTGAAGACCCGCCGGTCTGCACGTCGATCCGCACGCCCGGGTGCTGCGCCTCGTAGCGCTTGCCGATCTCCGCGATCAGCGGCGCGATGGTGCTGGACCCGGTGATCACCAGCCGTTCGGCCGGCTGGCCCTGACCGCAGGCTGCGAGCACGAAACTCAAGGCAACTAACAACGGGAGTGGACGCATGCATCATCCTTGTTAATTGAATATATATTCATATGAATACGCATTGATGTCCAGGCCGGATGCGGCGCTCGCGTCCGTAGTTTGCCGGTACACTCGGGGCATACGGCCCCTGCCTGCGATGCCGCCATGACCAGCCTCACCACCATCTGCTCCAAACGCCTCAAAGTGCTGGCGGACGCCACCCGGCTGGCCATCGTCCGGCAGCTGATGCGCGGACCGCAGACGGTTCACGCCATCAACCAACAGATTGCGGTGGAGCAGAGCCTGCTGTCGCATCACCTGAAGGTGCTGCGCGACGCACGGCTGGTCACCGCCACGCGTGACGGCAAGAGCATGATCTACGGCCTGGCGCCGGATGTGAGCGCCGCCAGCACCGCCGGCGCCATCAACCTCGGCTGCTGCAAGCTGTCCTTTCCCTGAGCCGCGCAACCACGACCCGCAGGGGCGTTGGTGAGAGTCCACCCGGGAGCCATGAAAAAGCCCCCAGCGGGTGGGGGCTTGCGGCAAACATTTGGTAGGCGCGATTGGACTCGACAAGATCGTCCGGAACGATCTTGCGCGAGCGCAGCGAGTCCCGCAGCGCAGCGCAGGGACGCGGCTCAGGACGAGCCGCGCAACCACGACCCGCAGGGGCGTTGGTGAGAGTCCACCCGGGAGCCATGAAAAAGCCCCCAGCGGGTGGGGGCTTGCGGCAAGCATTTGGTAGGCGCGATTGGACTCGAACCAACGACCCCTTCCATGTCAAGGAAGTGCTCTAACCAGCTGAGCTACGCGCCTGCGGATGGCTCCGGAGGGGGCGCACGATAGCCTTAGACGGGCCTGCGCGCAACTGTGGCCCGCAGGGGCAGCTAGCAACACCCGGCGGCAAAGAAGTCCTGGTTCAGCCAGAAGTGCACGGCAATGCTCGCCGCGTATCCCAGGGCAATGGCCCAGGTCCAGCGCAGATGGGAAAAAAACGTGTACTGGCCGCGCGCAATACCCATGACCGCCACACCAGCCGCCGAGCCGATGGACAGCAGCGATCCGCCCACCCCGGCGGTGAGCGTCACCAGCAGCCACTGGCCGTCGGTCATCACCGGGTTCATGGTCAGCACCGCGAACATCACCGGAATGTTGTCGATCACCGCCGACAGCACCCCGACCAGCACGTTGGCCGTGGACGCACCGAGCTCGCCGTACATGTAGCCGGAGAGCAATGACAGATAGCCGATCATCGCCAGTCCGCCCACGCACATGATGATGCCGTAGAAGAACAGCAGGGTGTCCCATTCCGCGCGCGCCACCTGCTCGAAGACGTTGAAAGGCTGGCCCTGCAACGGCCGGTCGGTGTGGTCGGCATGCTCGATACGCTTTTCCACCTGGCGCAGGAAGGTGCCGTAGAACTTGAGCAGGCCCAGTCCGCCCATCATGCCCAGCACCGGCGGCAGGTGCATGAAGCTGTGCAGCGAGACGGTGAGCGCCACCGTGGCGACAAACATGCCGACGATGATGAAACCGCCGCGCTTGACCTCGATGGCCTCGCTCAGGGGCTGCGGTGTGGCCTTGGGCACGGCAAACGACATGATCGCAGCCGGAATCACCCAATTGACGACCGAAGGCAGCAGCAGCGCCAGGAACTCACGCGGGGTCAGCAAGCCTTTCTGCCAGACCATCAGCGTGGTGATGTCGCCGAACGGGCTCCAGGCGCCGCCGGCGTTGGCCGCCACCACGATGTTGATACACGCGATCGCCACGAAGCTCCGGTGCCCGGCCCCTACCGCAATGGCCACCGAGGCCAGCACCAGCGCAGTGGTCATGTTGTCGGCCAGCGGCGACATGAAGAAGGCGATCACGCCGGTCAGCCAGTAGATGGTGCGCAGGGTAAAGCCGCGGGAGACCAGCCAGGCGCGCAGGGCATGGAACAGACCACGCTCTTCCAGGGTATTGATGTAGGTCATCGCCACCAGCAGGAACAGCAGCAGTTCGGCGTATTCCAGCAGGCTGTGGCGCACCGATCCGCTCACGGTGGTGTAGTCGCCGTTCTGGGCGTAGGTGAAGCCGATCAGCGTCCAGATGAAACCGGCGGCGAGCAGCACCGGGATGGACTTGCGCATCTTGATCCATTCTTCCGAGATCACCAGCGCGTAGGCCACCACGAAGATCGCCAGGCACAGGTAGCCGACCGGGTGAAAGATCAGATCCATGACGGCACCACCGCCCCCGGCGGCCAGCACCGGGCCGGGAGCAAGGGTCAGGACAAGGGCCAGTAGCGGATGGAAGAGGCGCATGGGTCTGCTGCAGTGCAAAACGGGCGCGCTTTTTAGCATTAACGCCGCCCGCTTGGCCAACCGGCCGGCTCAGGCTCCGTGGATCAGCGCCTGTTCGCGCAGACTGCGGATGCGGTCGCGCAGCTTGGCGGCGGCCTCGAACTCCAGGTTCAGCGCCGCCTGTTTCATTTCCTTTTCCAGCTTGGCGATCTGCTGGACCATCCGCTCCGGGGTGAGCACCTCGTAGCGGGCGCGCGCCTCGGCGGCCTTGAGCGCCACCGCGCCGTCCTCGAATCCCAGGCGCATCACGTCGGCCACCTTTTTCTGCACGCCACGTGGGGTGATGCCGTGCTGGCGGTTGAAGGCGATCTGCTTCTCGCGGCGGCGGTTGGTCTCGTCCATGGCGCGCTGCATCGAGCCGGTGAGCTTGTCGGCGTAGAGAATGGCGCGGCCCTCCAGATGGCGGGCGGCACGGCCGATGGTCTGGATCAGCGAGCGGTCGGAGCGCAGGAAGCCTTCCTTGTCGGCGTCGAGGATCGCCACCAGCGAGACTTCGGGGATGTCCAGGCCTTCACGCAGGAGGTTGATGCCCACCAGCACGTCGAACACGCCCAGGCGCAGGTCGCGGATGATCTCGGCGCGCTCCACCGTATCCACGTCGGAGTGCAGGTAGCGCACCTTGATGTCGTGTTCGCGCAGGTAGTCGGTGAGGTCCTCGGCCATGCGCTTGGTGAGCACGGTGATGAGCACCCGCTGCTGCTTTTCCACCCGCAGGCGGATCTCGCCGAAGACATCATCCACCTGGCTCAGCGCCGGGCGCACTTCCACTTCCGGGTCCACCAGGCCCGTGGGACGGACCACCTGTTCGGCCACCGCGCCGTCGGACTTCTGCAGCTCATAGGGCCCCGGCGTGGCGGAGACGTAGATGGTCTGCGGACAGATGCGCTCGAACTCCTCGAACTTGAGCGGCCGGTTGTCCATGGCCGAGGGCAGGCGGAACCCGTACTCCACCAGCGTCTCCTTGCGGTTGCGGTCACCCTTGTACATGCCGCCGATCTGCGGCACGGTCACATGCGACTCGTCGAGCACCATGATCGCGTCGGGCGGCAGGTAGTCCAGCAGGCAGGGCGGCGGCTCGCCAGGGCCCCGGCCGGAGAGGTAACGGGAGTAGTTCTCGATGCCCTTGCAGAAGCCGATCTCCTGGATCATCTCCAGATCGAACAGCGTGCGCTGCTCGATGCGCTGCGCCTCGATCAGCTTGTCGTGCTGGCGGAAGAACTGCACGCGCTCGCGCATTTCCGCCTTGACCGCTTCGAGCATGCCCAGGGTCTTCTCGCGCGGTGTCACGTAGTGCGTCTTGGGGAAGATGGTCAGGCGCGGCACCTTGCGCTTGACCTCGCCGGTGAGCGGGTCGAAGTAGCTCAGGGCCTCCACCTCGTCGTCGAACAGTTCCACACGCACTGCCTCGTCATCGGATTCGGCCGGGTGGATATCAATGATCTCGCCGCGCACCCGGTAGGTGCCGCGCTCCAGCGCGATCTCGTTGCGGGTGTACTGCATGGAAGCGAGCTGGCGGATCAGATCGCGCTGCGCGATGCGCTCGCCCTTGACCAGGTGCAGCATCATCCGGAAATAGCTTTCCGGATCGCCCAGGCCGTAGATGGCCGACACGCTGGCGACGATGATGGCGTCGCGCCGCGTGATCAGCGCCTTGGTGGCGGACAGACGCATCTGCTCGATGTGCTCGTTGATCGAGGAGTCCTTCTCGATGAAGGTGTCGGAGGACGGCACATAGGCCTCCGGCTGGTAATAGTCGTAATAGGAGACGAAGTACTCCACCGCGTTGTGCGGAAAGAATTCGCGGAACTCGCCGTACAGCTGCCCGGCCAGGGTCTTGTTGGGCGCCATGATCAGGCAGGGCCGCTGCAGGCGCTGGATGACATTGGCAATGGTGTAGGTCTTGCCCGAGCCGGTCACGCCCAGCAGCGTCTGGTGGGCCAGCCCGCTGCCGAGCCCTTCCACCAGGCGGTCTATAGCCGTGGGCTGGTCGCCGGCCGGCGACCAGTCGGCCTTGAGCTGGAAGGTATCGTCAGAACGGCGCTGGAGGCGGACGACCTTGGAATCAGCGGGAGCCGGATCTTTCATGAGCCACAATCGGAGCGCCGGTTACGGGCGCAGCAGGAGACAAACCAGCCGATAAGGCTACCACCAAAGCCGCGGCAGGGCGCCGGGGTCCGGCCCCGCCGGAACAGCCTGATCGTGGCCCCGGTCGGGCGCTTTGAGTATCATGCGCGCCGCCCCGTCATCCCGAAACAGAGAACCCCTTGGAACTGCACCTTGCCCAGCGCGTGGGCCGCATCAAGCCCTCCCCCACCCTCGCCGTCACGGCCAAGGCCGCGGAACTGCGTGCGCAGGGCAAGGATGTCCTGTCGCTCGGTGCCGGCGAACCGGATTTCGACACCCCGCAGCACATCAAGGACGCCGCCAACAAGGCGATCGCCAGCGGCTTTACCAAGTACACCGCCGTGGGCGGCACGCCCAGTCTCAAGAAGGCCATCATCGCCAAGATGCTGCGCGACAACGCGTTGAGCTACCAGCCCAACCAGGTGCTGGTCTCCTGTGGCGGCAAGCAGTCCTGCTACAACCTCTGCCAGGCCCTGCTCAACAGCGGCGACGAGGTGCTGATCCCCGCGCCTTACTGGGTCAGCTACCCCGACATGGTGCTGCTCGCCGACGCCACGCCCGTGATCCTGCCCACCACCGCGGCCACGCGCTTCAAGATCACCCCGCAGCAGCTGGAGGCCGCCATCAGCCCGCGCACGCGGATGATCTGGCTGAACTCGCCCTCCAACCCCTCCGGCATGGCCTACAGCAAGGCCGAGCTGAGCGCGCTGGGCGCCGTGCTGCGCCAGCATCCGCAGATCATCATCGCCACCGATGACATGTACGAAAAGATCCTGTGGACCGGCGAGCCGTACAGCAACATCCTCAACGCCTGCCCGGATCTGGCCGAGCGCACCGTGGTCATCCACGCCGTTTCCAAGACCTACTCCATGACCGGCTGGCGCATCGGCTGGGCCTGCGGACCGGCCCGGCTGATCACCGCCATGGCCGATATCCAGAGCCAGTCCACTTCCAACCCCACCTCCATCTCCCAGGTGGCGGCCGAGGCCGCGCTCAACGGCGACCAGACCTGCGTCACCGAGATGGTGGCGGCGTTCAAGGCCCGGCACGACGCGCTGGTGGCGGATCTCAACAGCATCCCCGGCATCCGCTGCCTGGCCGGTGACGGCACGTTCTACGTCTTCCCCAACGTCGAGGGCCTGATGCTCAAGCTCGGCGTCAGCGACGACCTGGCCCTGTCCGAGCTGCTGCTGCAGAAAGCCCTGGTCGCGGTGGTCCCCGGCTCTGCCTTCGGCGCGCCCGGCCACCTGCGCCTGTCCTTTGCCACCAGCGAGGCCGTTCTCAAGGGCTGCATCGAACGCATCCGGGCACTGGTCGGCTGAGACCGGAGGCGGCAGCGTTGCATGGCCCGCCGGGTCTCACTACAATCGCGTCCCCAACCGATCCGCGATAGCTCAGTCGGTAGAGCAAGTGACTGTTAATCACTGGGTCCCTGGTTCGAGTCCAGGTCGCGGAGCCAAATCAGAAACCCCAGCCACGCTGGGGTTTTTTCGTCAGACCACCCTCAGCAGGACTCTCACCAGGGACTGCGTCCCCGGTGGTTCGGCCCCTCCATGGGCCTCACCCCTCGCTCACGCTCAGGGTGCGCTGCGCTTACGCGATTTCGCTCCAGGCGAAATCGTCGAGTCCAGGTCGCGGAGCCAAATCAGAAACCCCAGCCACGCTGGGGTTTTTTCGTTGGTCACTTACCTAAAACGTAAAACGTAAACCTAAAACGCCCCTCAACCCCGCTCCGGTATGTAGTCACGGACGAATGCCTCCGGAGTCAGCGCCAGCAGCTCGGCATTGCTGAGCGCGCAGCTGTCGGCATCGTAGGAGATGGGGGCGATCACCCACTGCGACCGGGCAGCGTCCCAGTACATGTCGCAGCTGTGGGCGGTGGCGGTGATCATGGCGTCCGCCAGGGTCACGCACGCTTCTCCATCTTGCGGGCGTAGGCGAGCAGGAATTCCATCTGGTCGGCCAGGATACGGCGGTTCTGCAGGATCAGGTATTCCGCCAGGTTGGGGATGTAGGGCACGGCCAGCAGTTTCATGCCGGCTTCCTCGGGCGTGCGGTCATCCTTGCGCTGGTTGCAGGTGCGGCAGGCGGTCACGCAGTTCTCCCACACCGAGGCGCCGCCGCGCGAGGCGGGCACGACGTGATCGCGCGTGAGATAGCTCAGCGGATACTGCTGGCCGCAGTACAGGCAGAGGTTGCGGTCACGCTGGAACAGGGTGCGGTTGGTCAGCAGCGGCACGCCGCGTTCGAAGCGCCGGGAACGGTCGGCCACCGCGATGATGGAGCCGATCTGGATGCTCGACGGCCGGCCGGTGGCGGCGCAGGTGCCACCGTGGATGACAAAGCGTTCCTCGCCCGCTTCCCAGCGCACGCGTTCACGCGCGTACAGGGTCACGGCGGTCTGCCACGGGATCCAGGAAACCGGCAGGCCGCCGGCGTCGAGTTTCAGGATGGCCGGAATGCTGTCCATGACACGTCTATTCACCTTTCGCAGAAGAGCCTGCGTAATGCCTGCATACGGGCGCAGTGTCGGCATGCGCCGATGAAGACCCCGTGAAGCTAGCCTGTGTGGGCAAGAGAATCAAGCATTTACGGCATTTCCTGCATCTGCGTGCGCCGGGCGGATGCGGGCGCCGGCGCGTACGCGCCTTGAAATCAGCTGCCCGTCCCACAATTTCATGGACATGACTGCAACATCGGAACCGCCTCATGCGCATGGATAAACTCACCAGCCGTTTCCAGCAGGCGCTGGCCGACAGCCAGAGTCTGGCCCTGGGCCGCGACCACCCGGCCATCGAGCCGGTACACGTGCTGAGCACCCTGCTCACGCAGGAGGGCGGCAGCACCCTGCCGCTGCTGCAGAACGCCGGTGTGGCGGTGGATCGCCTGCGCGCGGCGCTGTCGCAGGCGCTCGACCGGCTGCCGCGGCTGGGCCAGCAGGACGGCAACATCCAGGTCTCGCCGGAACTGAACCGGCTGCTGAACCTGACCGACCGGCTGGCCCAGCAGCGCGGCGACGAGTTCATCTCCTCCGAGCTGTTCCTGCTTGCCCTATGTGATGACAAGGGGGCGGCCGGTGAAGCACTGCGTGCCGCCGGCGCGCGCAAGCCGCTGCTGGAAAACGCCATCACCCAGCTACGCGGCGGTGCCAAGGTGGATTCGGCAGGCGCCGAGGATCATCGTCAGGCGCTGGCCAAGTACACCATCGACCTCACCGAGCGCGCCACGCAGGGCAAGCTCGACCCGGTGATCGGGCGCGACGAGGAGATCCGCCGCGTCATCCAGGTGCTGTCGCGCCGCACCAAGAACAACCCGGCGCTGATCGGCGAGCCGGGCGTGGGCAAGACCGCGATCGTGGAAGGGCTCGCACAGCGCATCGTCAACGGCGAAGTGCCCGAGAGCCTGAAGAACCGCCGCCTGCTGACCCTGGACCTGGGCAGCCTGATCGCCGGCGCCAAGTTCCGCGGCGAGTTCGAGGAGCGGCTCAAGGCCGTGCTCTCGGACCTCGCCAAGCAGGAAGGCAACATCATCCTGTTCATCGACGAGATCCATACCCTGGTCGGTGCCGGCAAGGCCGAGGGCGCGATGGACGCCGGCAACATGCTCAAGCCGGCACTGGCGCGCGGCGAGCTGCACTGCATCGGCGCCACCACGCTGGACGAATACCGCAAGTACGTCGAGAAGGACGCCGCGCTGGAACGCCGCTTCCAGAAGGTGTTCGTGGGCGAGCCCAGCGTCGAGGACACCATCGCGATCCTGCGCGGCCTGAAGGACAAGTACGAGGTGCACCATGGCGTCGAGATCACCGATCCGGCGATCGTGTCGGCGGCCGTGCTGTCGCATCGCTATATCACCGACCGCAATCTGCCGGACAAGGCGATCGATCTGGTCGACGAGGCGGCGAGCCGCATTCGTATCGAGATCGATTCCAAGCCGGAGCAGATGGACCGGCTCGAACGCCGTCTGATCCAGCTCAAGATCGAGCGCGAGGCGCTTGGCAAGGAAACCGATGAGGCGTCGAAGAAGCGGTTGCAGAACCTGAGTGGCGAGATCGCGACGCTGGAGCGTGAATATTCCGATCTCGAAGAGATCTGGAAAGCCGAAAAGGCGACCGTGCAGGG